>NZ_CP098755.1:2724500-3071000 GCF_023746555.1 Brevibacillus ruminantium | reverse complement strand
ACATCGTTTCGGCAGATGAAACGGAGCAAGGGCAGCGGGCGCTGCTGAATCTGGGCCATACCTTTGGGCATGCCTTCGAAGCGCTCGCCGAGTACGCCAAGCTCAATCACGGCGAAGCGATTTCTATCGGCATGTGTCTGGCAGCCAAGGTAGCAGAACGGCTAAAGGTAGCAGAGGATGGCGTGTATGAGCGTACCCGCAATCTTTTGCGCCAGTACCACCTGCCGACGGAGTGGCCGCTCTCGCTGGAACCGCTAGAGGTACTGGAAGTAATGAAGAGAGACAAGAAAGCGGTTAGCGGAAAGCTGGCGCTTGTTTTGCCGCGTTCAATCGGGGTTGTAGAATTGTTCGCACAAGTAGATGAAGCACTGATTATGACAGTCATGAATGAGGAAGCGGGGGCATCAAGAAATGGGAGTGCGAGGAATTAGAGGAGCCATTACTGTAGAGCAAGATCGTAAAGAAGAGGTAGTTGCTGCGACCAAGGAACTGCTGGAGGAAATGGTCCAGCGCAACGATGTGCAGCCGGATGATATCGCCAGTATTCTGATTACGACAACCGAAGATGTGAAGTCGACCTTTCCGGCACAGGCAGCCCGGTTGCTGGAGGGCTGGCAGTACGTCCCGTTGATGTGTGCCAGAGAAATACCCGTACCAGGCAGCTTGCCGTCCTGTATTCGTGTGATGATGCACGTGAACAGCGAAAAATCGGCAGATCAGATCAACCATGTCTTCTTGCGGGAAGCGATAAAATTGCGTCCTGATTTGGTAAATCGTGATTGACAGAGTGGGCACCCTCTTTTAGTATAGAAACAAACGAGGGTGCCTCGTTTTACACCGGTATAAGCAAGACCGGCTGAGAAGAGTGAGAGCAGAGAAGAGTAGAGAAGAGTTAGGCTGAGGAGAGAAGAGTGAGCTGGGATTGTGAAAGATACGCACAATCAATCCAGGTTTCTTCCTGGATTTTTTCTTTTTCTCCCCCTATCTTTTCCTCTAACACGCAGGTGTCAACAGAGGAAGAGGAACCAGAGCCGTGACGGGAATCTGTCCCGCCCCCGGACAGATCCGTCATTTGCACAACCTTGTGCATCGCCATGAAAACAGGAATATAGAGTACCGCCTGTTTTTACCGTGGAAAGCGAAGGGGATGTTTATTGTTCTTCGTGTTCCTGAGGGCGAGGGCTTTCGATCCCCCTGACTCTTTTGACAACCTCCAAAAAAGAGGTGAAAGAGTCCATGTTTACCCCATCCTTGTCTGAAGTGCAGACACTCGCAAAATCGTATTCGCTGATTCCGGTCAGGCTCACGTTGCTGGCTGACCAGGAGACCCCCATTCGTTTGTATCAAAAAATCCGTACTCCGCAGTCTTTTTTGTTGGAAAGCGTAGAAGGCGGCTCACGCTGGGCCCGCTACTCCTTTATCGGCCTTAATCCGTTTCAGACGGTAGAGGCATCAGGAGACATGATTACCGTCAAAAGAAGAAATGGCGATCAGTTCGTCCTGAAAGGGAATCCCGTCACTTATTTGCGGGAAGAGCTGGATCGGTATAAAAGCCCCAAACTGAGCCATTTCCCTCGCTTGAGTGGCGGTGCCGTCGGTTTTTTCGGCTACAACACGCTTCATTACTTTGAGCAGTTGCCAAAGCATCAAAACGATCAACTCAAGCTGCCGGACATGCGCTTTCTCTTTACAGATGAAATCATTGCATTTGATCATCTGAAGCAAGAAATCCAGCTAATCGTCAATATTCAGGCAAACGACGACGACAGTGATGAGATGATTGCGCAAAAATATACGAAGGCAAGCGAACGACTGGAGCAACTGGCCGAACAAGTGACGACGGTTGGCGAACAGGAAACAAACAACCGGCTTGCCCTGGGTCAGCATCCAGCTACAAAACTGGCTGTAGAGAGCAATATGAGCCGTGAAGCTTATGAACAGATGGTGGAACAAGCAAAATCGTATATCGCAGCAGGCGATATCTTTCAGGTCGTTTTGTCCCAGCGCTTCCGGACGGCAACGGAGCTTGATCCATTCTCTGTATACCGAGTGCTTCGTACACTGAACCCCTCTCCCTATATGTACGTACTGCAATACGAACAGGAAACGGTAGTGGGTACTTCTCCAGAGCTATTGGTCCGGGTGGAAAATGGCAAAGTGGAAATGCGGCCAATCGCTGGTACCCGGAAGCGGGGAAATACGGCAGAGGAGGACGCAGCTCTGGCTGATGATCTGCTAAGCGATCCCAAGGAGCGGGCAGAACATTACATGCTGGTCGATCTCGGACGAAATGACGTGGGCCGGGTATCGGAGTATGGCAGCGTAAAAGTAGAGGAAGCGCTGGTCATTGAAAATTACTCCCATGTCATGCATATGGTTTCGCACGTCACAGGCCAGCTGCGGAAGGACGCCCATCCCTTTGACGCCCTGTTGTCAGCCTTCCCTGCTGGCACTGTGTCTGGCGCACCCAAGATCAGGGCGATGGAGATTATCGCCGAGCTGGAACAAGACGCCCGTCATCTGTATGCAGGGGCTATCGGATATCTGAGCTTCGACGGAACCATGGATACGTGCATTACGATTCGCACACTCCTCTTTCAGGGAGGGTATGCGTATGTGCAGGCCGGAGCGGGTATCGTCGCGGATTCGGACCCCGCGGCTGAATACCAGGAATCAGTGAACAAGGCAGCCGCGATGCTGGCAGCTTTGGAAAAAGCAGAGCAGCTCTTTGCGCGGAAGGAGGAGCAACTATGCTAAAAACGGCATTGGAGAAAATCATTACGGGCAGTGATCTGGACAGGAACCACGCACAGTCCGCCATGGGCGAGATCATGGATGGCAGGGCTACGGCCGCACAGATTGGCGCGTTTTTGGCCGGCATGCGGATGAAAGGGGAAAAAGTGGAGGAAATCATCGGCTTTGCCAAAGCCATGAGAGAGCGTGCCGTCAGCTTCCCTTTAAACGTTCCAGGAATGGTGGATACTTGCGGAACAGGCGGTGACGGAAGCCATACGTTCAACATCTCGACAGCATCCGCTATCGTCGCCGCGAGTGATGGTGTACCGATTGCCAAGCACGGAAACCGCGCTGTTTCCAGCAAGAGCGGAAGTGCTGATGTCCTCGAAGCGCTCGGCGTTCCGATCACCCTGTCACCAGAGGATGCGGCCGATTGTCTGAAAACAACCAATCTCTGCTTCCTGTTTGCGCCGCTCTACCATCAGGCGATGAAGCATGCAGCCGGTCCGCGCAAGGAACTGGCCGTGCGGACGGTTTTTAACCTGCTGGGACCGTTGACCAACCCAGCAGGGGCTACGCGCCAGCTTCTCGGCATTTACGATGCCAGCCTGCTTCAGACTGTAGCTGAAGTACTGCGTGAACTTGGAATTGAGCGGGCCGTCGTTGTGGCAGGTTCCGATGGATTGGATGAGTTGACCGTCACAGGGCCGAGCTATATTTCGGAGCTGCGTGAAGGCAATATCGTGAACTATGAGATCGCACCGGAGCAATTCGGGCTGCGCCGCCACTCCCTGGATGATTTGCGCGGGGGAGATGCGGTCGAAAATGCAGAGATCATCAAAGGTGTTTACCACGGCGAGCGGGGAGCAGCGCGCGACATCGTTTTGCTCAATGCGGGTGCGATTCTCTATCTGGCGGATCGGGTAAGCAGCATTCAGCAGGGGGTTATGAAAGCGGCTGAATTGATTGATGATGGAATTGTACTGGAAAAATTGGAGCAATTCCGGAAAGTGGCAGGAGGTTTGACCCATGCTTCATAAAATTGTGGAACGAAAACAGGAAGAGGTCGCACAGCTTCGCAGCAGCACGAGTATCCCCGCATTGTTGCGGGAGGCAGAGGCCATGCGTCCTGCCAAACCGTTTGGTGAAGCCCTGCTGGGAAGTCCGCGTCCGGTGAGCGTAATTGCAGAAGTGAAAAAAGCTTCCCCATCCAAGGGAGTAATTCGCCCAAATTTTGATCCGGTCGCCATTGCGAAAAGCTATGCCGCTGCCCAAGTCGAATGCATGTCTGTGCTGACCGACACTCCTTTCTTTCAGGGGAGCAAGGCGTATTTGCAGGAAATTAGCCAAATCGTTTCTCAACCCTTGTTGCGCAAGGATTTTATCATTGACGAATATCAGGTGGTGGAAGCCCGGGCGATCGGGGCAGATTGCATTTTGCTCATTGCCGCTATTCTCGACGGTCACCAGTTAAAAGAACTGTCGCAGGCGGCAGCCGATCTGGGGATGGACACCTTGATCGAAGTGCATGATCGTTCGGAGCTGGAAAAGGTATTTTCAGTGACAACGCCATCGCTGCTCGGGATCAACAACCGAAACCTGCGAACCTTTGCTACGGATCTGGCTGTTACACGAGAGCTTTCCTCCCTCGTTCCAGCACAGATCCCTGTGATCAGCGAGAGCGGAATCAGCCGTGTGCAGGATGTGCAGGAAGTGAAGCAATACGGCGCAAGAGCGATTCTGGTCGGCGAGCACTTTATGCGCCAGGAAAATGTCACCCAGGCTGTTCTTGACCTCGTAGGGACAAAAGAAGTTCGGGCGGAGCAGGTGAAACCATGACACGCATCAAAATTTGCGGGGTGAAACATGCGGAGACTTTGCGGCTGCTGGCTGCGCTGGACGTGGATTACGTCGGCTTCGTCTTTGCACCGAGCAAACGCCAAATATCGGCTGAGACGGCAGGAGTTCTGCTGGGTGAAGTGCCAGAACATCCGCCAGCCGTAGGGGTATTTGTGAATCCCACCCTGCCAGAGCTGGAAGCAGTCCTCGAACTTGCTCCTCTTTCCGTCATCCAGCTTCACGGACAGGAAAGTCCCGCGTTTTGCCAAGAGGTGCAGGAGCGCTTTTCGTTGCCAGTGTGGAAAGCTCTGGCTGTCGGTAAATCTGGTCTGGACGATCACTCGACGGACGAGTGCACAGATATCGCAACATATCGCGAAGTGACACAGGGGCTGCTGTTTGACACATATGACCCCGCACAGGCAGGTGGAACCGGAAAACGCTTTTCGTGGGAGCAAATTCCGCAGCTGATCCAAGCGACTGCACCGCTTCCGTGCATAATCGCAGGCGGTATCCACAGTGGAAACGTCAGAGAGTTGATCGAAAACTATAGTCCTGCTGTCATCGATGTTTCGAGCGGAGTAGAGACAGAGGGCGTTAAGGATGCAGCAAAAATCAGAGAATTTGTGGAAAGGGTGAGGGAGCATGACGGCAACAAACACAATAAAACAGCAGGTGCCTGACCAATACGGACGATTTGGCGCTTTTGGGGGAAAATACGTGCCGGAAACGCTGATGAATGCGCTGGCTGAGCTGGAGACTGCGTTTGCAGAGGCACAGGAAGACCCGGGATTTCGTCAGGAGCTTGGCGATTTGTTGCGGGAATATGCAGGGAGGCCGACTCCTCTTACGTTTGCAGACAAATTGACTTCGCATCTTGGCGGGGCGCAAATCTATCTCAAGCGCGAGGATTTGAACCATACGGGCGCTCACAAGCTGAATAACGCTTTGGGGCAGGGACTTTTGGCCAAACGCATGGGAAAAAACTCGATCATCGCGGAGACGGGAGCAGGCCAGCACGGGGTTGCCAGTGCAACCGTAGCGGCAAAGCTGGGGCTGTCCTGCAAAGTGTTCATGGGAACCGAAGATATCAAGCGCCAAGCACTTAATGTCTTTCGCATGAAGATGCTGGGAGCTGAGGTGATCCCTGCTGAATCAGGCTCTCGTACACTGAAAGATGCCACGAACGAGGCTATCAGGTACTGGGTCTCCCATGTAGACGAAACCTTTTACGTGATCGGTTCCGTCGTCGGTCCCCATCCGTACCCGTACATGGTTCGCCAGTTCCAAAAAATCATTGGCGAGGAAACTCGAGCACAAATCCTGGAGATGTTGGGACAACTGCCGGATGAAGTGATTGCCTGTGTTGGCGGAGGAAGCAATGCCATCGGGATGTTCTACCCGTTTATTCAAGACGAATCCGTAGCACTGCGCGGTGTAGAAGCGGCTGGTCATGGGATTTCGACGGGCAAGCATGCCGTTACCTTGAGTCAGGGGCGTCCCGGTGTGATTCACGGGGCCATGACCTATTTATTGCAGGATGAGTATGGCCAGGTGCAGGAAGCCCACTCGATCTCAGCTGGCTTGGACTATCCGGGGGTAGGGCCGGAGCATGCCTATCTGAAAGATGAGGGGCGTGTACAGTATACGTCAGTGACCGATCAAGAAGCGTTGGATGCCGTCGCGCTGCTGTGCCGCACGGAGGGAATCATTCCGGCGCTGGAGAGTGCGCACGCGATCGCTGAGGCAATCAAGCGCGCACCGCAAATGAAAAAGGATCAGATCCTGGTGATCTGCCTTTCGGGCAGGGGAGACAAAGACGTGGAAACGATCCAGAGAGCGATGGAAGAACGAGCAGCAGGAGGGGATGTACAATGAGTCAGCGTGAAAATCGCATTGATCGCTTGTTTGCAGACCGGAGTCGAAAGCGGTTTATCCCGTTTTTGACTGTGGGCGATCCGACGCTGGAGGCGACCTTTCATTTGGCCCATGGACTGGTTGAGGCCGGTGCCGATTTGCTGGAGCTGGGTGTGCCGTATTCCGATCCCCTGGCTGATGGTCCGACGATCCAAAGAGCTTCAGACCGTGCGCTTGCCAACGGCGTCACGATCAAAGATGCCCTCAATCTGGTAGAGAGGCTGCGCCAATCCGGTCTCGAAGCTCCGCTTGTACTCTTTACCTATTACAACCCGGTTTTGCAATACGGGGTAGAGCGCCTGTTCGCTGATTTGGCAGCAAAAGGAGCGGACGGCATCGTCATTCCTGACCTGCCGATCGAAGAGAATGCTGCTGCAGTAAAGGCTGCATCTGATAACGGCGTACATGTCATATCACTAGTCGCCCCAACGTCGGATTCCCGCATTCGGATGATTGGACAGCAGGCAACAGGCTTCCTTTACTGCGTCTCTTCCTTGGGGGTAACGGGCACGAGAGCAAGCCTGCGAGAAGATCTTGCAGAGTTTTTGCAACGAGTGCGCAGTTCTACGAAAGCGCCTACGGCAGTCGGCTTTGGCATTTCGACTCCCGAGCAGGTGAAAGCCATAGCGCCGCATACAGACGGAATTATTGTCGGAAGTGCGATCGTGCAGGAAATCGAACGGCAGGGTGAACTCTTGGCTGACCCGGCGCAGGTTGGCGAGGGTGTCAAAAGAATAAAAACCTTTGTACAACAGCTGACGAGTGCGCTACAATAAGGGGAAAAAGTCTGGAGTGAAACGTGGATGCAACCGAAGCAGCGTATTCTCAGCGCACCGGTGTATCAACCGGGTAAGCCGATCGAAGATGTGAAGCGAGAGTTCGGCTTGACAGAAGTCATCAAGCTGGCGTCCAACGAAAACCCGCTTGGCTGTTCGCCCAAGGCGAAAGAAGCGATTCAGGCTCAGTTGGACTCGCTCGCCCTGTATCCCGATGGTGCCAGTCTACAGCTTCGTTGGGACTTGGCAGATTTTCACGGAGTGAAACCGGAGCAGCTCATTTTTGGAAATGGATCTGACGAAATTATCCTGATGATCTCCCGGGCTTATCTCGAAGCGGGCACCAATACGGTGATGGCGACGCCGTCTTTTTCACAATACCGTTCCAATGCAATGGTAGAAGGAGCCGAACTGATCGAGGTTCCGCTGAAAAACGGTGTCCATGATCTGGAAGCCATGGCGACAGCGATCAATGAACAGACCCGTGTCGTCTGGGTATGCAATCCGAATAACCCTTCTGGAACGATCGTGAAAGCGGCTGAGCTGGAAGCGTTTTTGCAAAAGGTGCCAAAAGATGTGCTGGTGGTTATGGACGAGGCCTATTACGAATACGTGGTGGATGAGGACTATCCGCAGACGATTCCGATGCTGGGCCAGTATCCAAACCTGATCATTTTGCGCACTTTTTCCAAAATTTACGGTCTGGCTACCATGCGTGTCGGGTATGGGATTGCTACAGAAGAAGTGATCAACCATCTGGATCACGTCCGTGAGCCGTTTAATACGGGTTCACTTGGTCAGGCGGCTGCTCGTGCGGCCTTGCAGGATCAGGAATTTGTGCAGAAGTGCTCCAAACACAATCGCGAAGGCTTGAAGCAGTTGACAGATCGCTTTGACGAGTGGGGGCTGTCGTATTATCCTTCGCAAACCAACTTTATTCTGGTCAATCTCAACCTGGATTCCGACGAAGTATTCACCAAGCTTTTGCAGCAGGGAATCATCGTTCGCTCAGGCAAAGCGCTCGGCTTTCCCGGCTATCAGCGAATCACCGTAGGGACAAAAGAGCAGAATGAAAAAGTATTGCAGGCATTGGGCAATATTCTGGTTGCAGCTAGAAAATAATGGAGAAGATGCCGGTTCTCAAAACCGGCATTTTTGTCTAGTCAGATACAGAGAGGATAGACTGTGGAGATGAAAACCACCATCGCAATAATCGGAGTAGGCTTGATCGGCGGTTCCATCGCGCTGGCACTTCGGCAGAACCCCCAGGTACGCATCGTCGGTTTTGACGTCCGTCAGGATTGCCTTGACAAAGCCCTGACGCTCGGGGTCCTGCATGCGGGAACGACCGATCTGCAAACGGCAGTGAGAGAAGCGAACGTCATCATCGTATCCGCGCCAGTGGAACAAATCTACAAAACATTGGATCGGTTGACGACCTTGTCGCTGCAACCCGGCGTGATCATCACGGATGTCGGAAGCACGAAATCAGGGATCGTTCGGTATGCGCAGGAGAGAATGCCGCGGGAGGTAACCTTCATCGGAGGACATCCGATGGCTGGATCACATAAATCAGGTGTCGAAGCAGCATCGGATCGTCTGTTTGAAAATGCGTATTACGTTTTGACACCAACGGAAGAGACCGAAGAAGATCAAGTGGAAAGACTCGCCAGCCTGCTTTCTTTGACGCGGGCTCATGTTGTCCGCATGAATCCGGATGAACATGACCAGGTAGTTGGTTCCGTCAGCCATTTCCCGCATATTCTGGCATCGGCTTTGGTCAATCTTGTCGCCAGTTACGATGACGGCAACGCCTGGCACCATCGTTTAGCAGCAGGGGGCTTCCGCGACATTACGCGTATTGCATCGAGCAATCCGAGAATGTGGCGAGACGTGCTACTGAATAACCGCGATCATCTGCTCAAGATCGCGGAGGACTGGTCTGCGGCGTTAAACAACGTCGTCGAATTGATCGAAGAGCGGGATGCAGATCGAATCGAAGAATTTTTCCAGACTGCACGGGACTTCCGGGAAGGGCTGCCGGAACGGAAAAAAGGTGCACTACCGCCCCTGTATGATTTATACCTGGATATTCCCGACCATCCTGGTGAAATTGGACGCATCACGACACTCATCGGGGCCAAGGAAATCAACATTACCGATATCCAGATTCGGGAGACGCGTGAAGATACGCTGGGGGTGCTTCGTATCACGTTTCGCAGTCAAAATGACCTGGAAAAGGGCGAAGAACTTCTTCATTACTTTGGGTACAAGGTATACCGAAGAGAGTAGTTTATCCATACGATCGCGCTTTTGGACATAGACGCTTTGCTGTGCGACCATATGATAAAGAGAAAGGAACAAATCATAAATACAGGTGAAGAAAAGGGGAGTGAAACCGTGCTTCGCGTTCAACAAGCTATTCAGATAAACGGAGTGGTCCGGGTTCCGGGGGATAAGTCCATTTCACATCGCGCCGTCATGTTTGGTGCGTTGGCAGAAGGGACGACGACTATCGAAGGATTTTTGACAGGAGCGGACTGTTTAAGCACGATCAGTTGTTTCCGCCGCATGGGCATCGAAATTTCCCAAGAAGGGGAACACGTAACGGTTCACGGCAAAGGTTGGTACGGGTTGCAGGAACCTATGCAGCATCTCGATGTCGGTAATTCCGGCACGACCATTCGGTTGATGTCGGGAATTTTGGCAACCCAGCCCTTTCACAGTGTGATGGAAGGGGATGAATCCATCGCAAAAAGACCGATGCGCAGGGTGATCGGCCCGCTTCGCGAGATGGGCGCTAAAATTGATGGAAGAAAAGATGGGGAGTATACACCGCTTTCTATTCGCGGGGGCGGACTGAAAGGCATCTCCTACCAGTCCCCGGTTGCCAGTGCTCAAATTAAATCGGCGATTTTGCTTGCCGGTTTGCAGGCTTCAGGTGTGACCAGTGTATCGGAGCCGCATCTTTCTCGCGATCATACGGAGCGAATGCTGGCAGCTTTTGGCGTGAAGCTGGTGCGTGATGGCCTCACTGTATCTGTCGAAGGGGGTCAATCGCTGAAAGGAAGAGCGATTCAGGTCCCTGGCGATATTTCTTCGGCTGCTTACATGATTGCGGCTGTGATGATGGTTCCAGGAAGTTCTCTCCTGATCGAAAACGTAGGGATCAATCCAAGCCGCACAGGCATACTTGATGTTGTCAAGCAGATGGGGGGACAAATCGAACTCCTGAATGAGCGAATCGTAAATGAAGAGCCAATCGCTGATCTGAAAGTTACGTATTCAGAACTAAACGGCGTAGAAATCGGCGGCGAAATCATTCCACGGTTAATTGATGAAATTCCGGTTATCGCTGTCATGGCAACCCAAGCCAAAGGGCGTACGGTGATCCGCGATGCGGAGGAGCTGAAAGTAAAAGAAACAGACCGGATCGCCACAGTAGTCAGTGAGCTGACCAAGCTGGGCGCGAAGATAACCCCTACAGATGACGGCATGATTATTGAAGGGCCAACGCCGCTGACAGGCGCAGTGATTGACAGCCTGGGTGATCATCGGATCGGGATGGCGATGGCGATTGCGGGACTGGCGGCAAAAGGGGAGACTATCGTAGAGAACGATGAGGCAATTCTCGTTTCTTTTCCGGGTTTCCCAGAGGTATTAAAACGCATCAGTACAGTCAAATAAGCGAGACAAGCCCGCTGAAAATGCGGGTTTTTTCATGCTTTCCACTATAATTATTTCTGGATAAAAAATGTTTGACAAGCGCTTACATTCAGATATAATAAAAGTACAGTATGGTTTCTCTCCACTCCTATCCAATATAAAACAGCACGAGTGTGCTGCCGCCGTTTGAATGCGCTTACATCAACGGCGGTTTTTTTTATTCATTTTTCCCCTTCTGTCATATATCCTCGCCTGTTCATAATCCTCGTGTAAAAACGTGTCTACAAGCTGCGTGTACATTTTTTCCGCGCTCGCGCATATGCTCGTACTGGAAGAGGGTCCATCTATGGATGGAGGAGGGACGGGCTATGACGACGGAAGAAATCGTTATCCGAAATGGTACGATTGTGACAGCCAGTGGCGTGTTTGAACGTGATATTTGGGTGCAAGACGGGGTTATCAGACGGATAGCGAAAGATCGTTTGGGAGCAAGCAGGATCTGTAAAAGTGAAGGCAAAGAATGGGATGCAAGCGGGATGTACATCGTGCCCGGTTTTCTGACTTTGCCTGGCAAAAGCCCTTCGCCACAAAGAAAGCTTCCCGACTATTTAGAGACGGTTCGTAAGCTGGTCCGTTTTGGGTATACCAGCATGTCAGAAATCCAGCCGATCGATCCCTGGAAAAATGCTGCCCAACGACGATATCAAACAGTCATTCATTATAACAGCTTGATTGACTATACATTCGTGGCGGAAGTCCCGGCATCGATGATGAATAAACGGATCACCCTGCAGCTGTGCGCCGAGGGCTATCGCATCATCCGTGTAGTGATTCGCAAGCTGGAAGACTTTACAAGAATAGATTGGGAAACGATTTCGCCGTTTCTAACGTCTTATAGGGTGCTGTTGATTTTACACGTGCCGGCGAATGCCGGTTTTTCAAAAGAAGAAAAGCAACGAATATCAGGTTTATGGCTGGATCGCTGCCGTTACTGGCAGATTCGCACTTGGGTAAAGACCGAGAGTGAACTCGCCGCGGAAGAAACACAGAGCTTTTATCATCTGTATCAATTAGATGGACTCTCTTGTGATTTGGCGCTTCGTTCTATGATCCATACGCCGCTCAGAGGTCTATCTGTTATGGCAGCGCTTGACCGGGTGCAGGTGGATGCGCGACGTTTGCGTGGCCGGGAAGAGGAAGTGCTGCGCGCCCTTGTAAAACTCTGTTCGACAAATATGGCAAAAGCACTTGGGCTTTATCCCCAGAAGGGAAGCATCACACCTGGTGCCGATGCAGACCTCGTATTCATCAAAAAAGAACAGTGGTTGACAAAATTTGATCTTTCCACTATTCTCAAATTTAGCGAATTTCTTCTTCCAACTTCTGTTATGTCGAACGGAAAGTGGATTTTACAAGACGATACATTTGCATCTACGATAGGGATGGGACGTTGGCTTCGGGACATCAAACCCTACAGATTTGTGATCTAACCCCACTCTTGGGGGTTTTTGCGTAAAAGATTTTGTTTCTTTACAAGGAAATGTTTTCATCGTTCCCGCAACTTTTTACATCCCCGGCAGTCTAAACTTACAAAGACTGCGGAGGGATCGGAATCGCAAGGAGGTAATCCTGGAAATGACCGATTCCCAGTTAATCCGCGAAATCAAAGAGGGAAATCTTGAATGCTATGCGGAGTTGATACGTCGCTATGAGCGGAAAATCCTCGCATTTGTCACCCATTTGCTGCGTCAGGCTAATCTGGAGCACGTTGCGGAGGACATTTGCCAGGAGACCTTTTACAAGGCGTACAAGAGCATTCATTCATTTCGTGATGTAGAAGCGACCTTCTCTACCTGGCTCTACACCATTGCCAGAAATTCGGTTCTCAGCGAGCTGCGCAAAAGCCGAAATTCTGACGTGTATCTCGAAGATACCCTGCAGGTTCCTCTGGCTTCGTATGAGCGTTTGCCTGAGCAAGTCCTGCTGCGCAATGAGCGAGAGCATCTTGTTCGTCAGGCGATTAACAATTTGCCTGAAAAACAGCGCTCAGCCCTGATTTTACGGGAGTATGAACAAATGGACTACAATGAGATCGCCACCATTCTTGATCTGACGGTCAGTTCGGTGAAATCTCTCTTGTTTCGAGCGCGGCAGAGCATCAAGTCTCAGCTGGAAGTCTACATCCTCGAACCTCATTTGGATGAAGCTGAAGGGATGAATCGATGATGAAATGTGAAGAAGTACAAGATAGAATGCCGGATTATGCGGACGGTTTGTTGCCTGATATCACCAGGCGGCGAATGGATCACCATTTGGCAAGCTGTTCCAGCTGCCGTTCCGATTACTCACTGTGGCAGGATAGCAGCAACTGGATGGAAACGGACAAAGAACAGTATCATTCCATCACACCGACCAGGTCGATCGTCGACGCGGTGATGGCACGCATCCTTTCTGAGGAGAAGTGGGCGATTCCGATTGGGCGAAAAGTCTTTGCGGTCACCGCAAGAATGCGCAGAATCGGGGCCAGCGCTGCTGTTATTTTAATGATGCTTTGCACGTTTACCCTGTATGTTAACTCTACAAACGCCGAACAAGCCAATTCGCTCTTGATTGGAAACGAGGTATTGGCCATGGGCAAACATGCCCAAGTGGTGACATCGTCGACCCAGTCTGAAGACGGCACCTATATCGTAGAGCCTCAGCCCCTTGTGTCAGAAGGGCAACCGCTTGCCTCTGCAACGGCATCGATTATTCCGATGGAGGGTAAAGCGGGAGAACAAGATCACGATGAACCCAACTACGGAATGGTTCTGAGTCTATTTGGCATTTTGGTCACGGTTTTGACCATGAGCTGGTTTACTCGGGCATAATGTATTATCCTGAATAGGAAAGAATGGGATCAGGAAGACCGTCTACGGACGGTCTTTTGCGGCTCTTCGTAAATGAGGACAATGGCAAGGCGAAGATACATATGAGGTGAACGATATGACCAAACAATGGCTGTACGTAATTGATGAGGCAATCAAACGGATCGAAAACGATGAACTAGAGCTGGGCTTGCAGGCCTTAAAAAAGGTGCAGGAGCACGGAAGGGAGCTTCCCGAAGTCATGCTGTACCTGGCAGAGGTGTGGTATCGTTTTGGCCATTTGAACGAAGCCGAGCAATTATTGCAAGATATTTTGCGACGCAACTCTGATCTGGAGCCTTCCCTGAGACAGGAGTGTCAACTGCTTTTGGCTGAAATTGCTCTCGACGGAAACGATTTTGACACAGCCCAGACCATCTTGTACGAGTTGGTGGAAACAGGCGAGGAAAATCTCCGCCTGGATTTATTGTTAACGGATCTCTATGCGATGCAGGGGCTTGATGAGGTCGCCATCAAGTACTTGGAACAAGCGCGGAAAAAGGACCCCAAAAACAAGGAAATTCTGACAGCGCTGGGCAACATGTATTTTCAGATCGGAAAAGATGACGAAGCGATGCAAGCTCTCGATGAAGCAGGCGAGCAAAGTGTCGATCTGATTTTATCCAAAGCGCGGGTATTGGCTCAAAATGGGGAGTTTGAACAGGCGTATCACCTGTTTCAACACGCGCTGGAGCAGCAGCAGAGTGCTGAAATTTTCTACGGCTGCGCCATGATGGCATTCCATACGGGCAAGCTCGAAGAGGCTCAATCATTTGTAGGCAGCTTATTGGCTTTGGATGAAGAGTACGTGGCGGGATATCCTTTGTCAGCCGATATCTATTTGTCACAAGGAAAGACAGAGAAAGCAATAGAAGCGCTTGAGCAATACGTCGAGCTGTCCGGTTTTGATCTGGACCAGATCCGCAGACTGGTTGCGCTGTTGACACAGGCGGGGCGCTATGACGATGTAAAAACGTATCAAAAATTGCTGGATGACTGGAATACCGAAGAAGAATAGAGTCAGGGGATGGGAAGTCACAATCGTGGCTTCCTGTTTATTTTGCCGGAATCTGGCAAGAATGGTGGGTAACAAAAACCTTCGACCAAGGAAGGGATGCCCAGATGAACTTGGCTGAGATCATGGTCTACACCGACATCCGGCAACTCCATCAGATGGCCAATCACTACGGTTGCGAGTGCAATCCAAATTCAAAAAACGAATTAATTACTTCGCTTTTGTCCAATTTGCGCCATAGGGAGATTATCGCACGGGAAATGGAGCAGCTGTCTTCTGAGGAATCGCATTTTTTCCTGCTCCTGTTTCTGGACAAACGTACAGAAATGTCTCTGGAAGATCTGTTGGCGAAAGCAGGGGTTGCGCTGGAAGCGAGGAAGGAGCGCAAGCAAGAAGAAGCGAGAAAATTTATCGCTCAAGCCATGAAGCGAGGCTGGATTTTTCCTGCAAAAACAAGAGCTGTCGGTCAATATCAGGTTCCCCAGGACATACGGGAGCCGCTGCTTTCGGCATGGCTCAGAAAATGGCAAGCAGAGGCGAAGCCCTTTTTGTCCGAACCAGAGGCGTATCGGGACGAGGGGACAGCACTCGTCGATGATATCATGCAATTTTTGCAATTTCTGCAGAGAGAGCCAGTTCCGCTTACGGCAGACGGCGGGATGTACAAGCGTTACCAGCAGCAGCTATTTCAATTTTTGCAGGTAAAAGAAGAACCGTTGTTGCCCCAGAAATGGCGCTTTGGTTATGGACTTCACTTCGATCTGTATCCGGACAGGTTTTCACTGATTTACGACTTTTGCTATTACCAGCGGTGGATTGAGGAAGTCCCCGGACAGGTCAGCCTTTCGGATGAGGGCGGGGAACGGCTTGCCCAATCTTATAGCGATGCTCTGTACCATGAGGTCATTCGTTTTTGGATCAGTCTGTACAAACGGGCCATACCCAACCTGCCGATGCTTGTTCAGCTCATCCCGATGATGGCGGCAAACGGCTGGGTCAGTCAGTCTGAGCTTATTAGAAGTCTGCAGCCGTGGATTCGCGCTTTTTACTACGATGAACCCCATAGTGTTCTGGTCAATCGCATTTTAAAAATGATGGTGCATCTCGGTCTGATTCGGGTGGGGCAGGTGGACGAAGGAGAGTGGATCTACTCGGGAACCTACGCCAGCCAGTCGTGGCTCCGAAAATATAACGGCTTTACAGAAACCACCATTTTATTGAAGTGAGGGATGTGCATGGAATGGCCCAATTTTTACTCCAACACCTATGGAAGCAACAATCAACAGGTATCAGGATTGCTTTCGGAAATGCTTATTGACGAGCAGGTGCGGCTCTATCGTAAACGAACCTTGTATCAGGAAATTGATGTTGCCCTGGCTGAAAAAAATAAGGAACGTTTTTTGGAATTGACAACGGAATTGCGCGAGATTATGGCCTACGAGGAGGCATAACCCAAGCGCGGGATGAGGAATTGCCTGCTGCGCAGATTTCGTGATACGCTAGTTTCCGATATCATAGGAAAAGAGGAGACTGCGATGCAATGGAACGTGCAGGAAATGGAAAAATGGGAGGAGCTACGTCCCTTTGTGGACACTGCGCTGCTCCCTCTTTATTTGTATCGGCCCGAGCTGGAGGTACAGGAACATGTGCTGCGTATGACCTATTTGATGAATCTGGCTGCTTCCATTGAGCAAAAGCTGAAAGGGAGGGTCCTTTTGTTCCCGGTCTGTTACAAATTCGCAAGTGAACCGGGAGTCCAAGGCCTTCCAGATGGGTTTGTCCATCGCATCTGCCTTCATTTTCAAGGGGATCAGATCAGTGAAAAGCAGCAAAATGTGCATCATTTGACAGTGGGCGATGAGGAGCTCGACTCTGCTCTGCGATTTGATGTAACCGTCGATATTTTGGCGAAAGAAATCATTCGAATCTGGCAGGCGAAATAGGGGCGATAGCCCTTGTTTTTTTGGGAGAGACTATAAAAATCAACGAGGCAGCTGCCATTTTTGACAAAATGGTAACAATCTCATCTACTGGAGGGATTGCCATGCGGCACGTCCCTTGGACATTCTTGACATCTTTTTAGGGGTTAGCTATGATTGGGATTGACCTAGTGTATATGTATGTAAAAAGCCATCGTTGTGCGATTCTACAGGATAAGGAGGGAAAATAGAGATGGGCGACAAACAAGAAATTTCCAGACGAACATTTCTAAACTACGCACTCATGGGAACTGGCGGGTTCCTTGCTGCGGGTATGATCACACCTATGATCCGTTTTGCGGTCGACCCCTTGCTCAAGGGCCATGCGGGTGGAGATACAGTAGCTGTTGGCAGCGTGGATGAATTTGGTCCCGAGCCGAAGCGAGTTGAATTTAAGGTACATACCAAGGACGGTTGGTATGAAGCCGATTCGACCTTGTCTGCATGGGTGACAAAGAACGACAAAGGCGAAATTCTCGCACTGTCACCAATTTGTAAGCACTTGGGGTGCACCGTAAACTGGAATGACCCATCTGGTAAGCCAAACGAGTATTTCTGCCCGTGCCACCTTGGACGCTATAACATTGAAGGGGCACACATCCTGAACACTCCGCCGACTGCATCCCTCGACGAATACGAGACAGAGGTAAAAGACGGCAAGCTCTATCTGGGCAAACTGAAACCAAATCTACGTCCGGGGGTGAGTGACTAACATGATGCAAAAAATGTATGACTGGGTAGACGAGCGATTAAACATCACTCCGATGTGGCGGGACTTGGCAGACCATGAAGTTCCCGAGCACGTAAACCCTGCTCACCATTTCTCTGCCTTTGTGTACTGCTTTGGCGGACTGACATTCTTTATTACAGTCATTCAAATCCTGTCTGGTATGTTCCTGACTATGTACTACGTACCAGATATCATCAACGCGTATGAGTCTGTGAAATACCTGCAAAACGAAGTAGCCTTCGGGGTTATCGTCCGTGGTATGCATCACTGGGGAGCCAGCTTGGTTATCGTCATGATGTTCCTACATACGTTGCGTGTATTCTTTACTGGCGCATACAAAAAACCGCGTGAATTGAACTGGGTAGTAGGCGTACTGATTTTCTTCGTCATGCTCGGTCTCGGATTTACCGGTTATCTGCTTCCTTGGGATAACACCGCTTACTTCGCGACCAAGGTAGGCTTGGAGATTGCCAACTCCGTGCCGCTGATTGGACCTTACGCAAAAACACTGTTGACAGGTGGAGACATCGTAGGTGCAACCACACTGTCCCGCTTCTTTGCAATCCACGTGTTCTTCCTGCCGGGCGCACTGCTTGGACTTCTGGGAGCTCACTTTGTTATGATTCGCGCTCAAGGTATTTCCGGACCACTATAAGAGTTTTCGAAACCTAAGGAGGGAATAGCATGGCTAAACACGATAAAGATGCTACCTTCGTCGGAGACTCTCGGATATCGGCGAAGCGTATTCCTAACATTTCTCCATCCTACTCCGACTTTCCGGGAAAAACAGAGCCTTTCTGGCCGAACTTCCTGCTGAAAGAATGGATGGTGGCAGCAGTTTGTCTGGTTGGTTTTTTGGTTCTGACGGTATCTCATCCGTCGCCATTGACTGATATGGCAAACCCGAACGATACCTCGTTCGTTCCATTGCCTGACTGGTACTTCCTGTTCCTCTACCAAATGCTCAAATATCCTTGGGCTGCAGGGGATTGGGTGGTCTTGGGCACCGTGATCATTCCGGGTATTGCCTTTGGTTCTCTGATGCTTGCTCCATGGCTTGACACTGGCAAAGAACGCCGTCCGTCTCGCCGCCCGGTTGCAACAGGCCTGATGCTGACTGCATTGGTCGGTATCTTTTACCTGACATGGGCAGCAGACCATGAGCATTCTCTGAAGCATAGTGCCAGCAAAGGTGGAAGCGGCGGTGGCGGTAACCAAGCAGCTGCTCCGGCGCCGGCAGACTCTGGCTTTAAAGCAGATGCTGTCTGGACTGCACAAGCAAGCTGCAAGAGCTGCCACGGTAATAACATGGAAGGCGGCATGGGGCCGAATCTGCAGAAGATCGGAAGCGATCTGGATGCTGCACAGATTGCTGAAATCATTAAGAACGGTAAAGGAAATATGCCAGGCGGTATGATTAAGGATGAAGCAGAAATCCAAAAAGTGGCTGAATACCTGGCATCCTTGAAATAAGCAAAATGGGAAAAAGCTGACTGACGTTCGGTCAGCTTTTTCTTTAGAGGCGAATAAAGCGGGAGACGATTTTCATGAGCTTGTTATGGGAGTGGTTTGTGCAGTCGCTGGGAAAGAGATGGTTTCTCTGGACCCTGTTTGTCGTCAATCTGCTTGGAACCATATATGGATTCATCTGGTATGGCAATCAGCTCGCAGAAACACCGGCATATCTTCGTGTGTTTGTTCCGGACAGTCCGACAGGCAGTGGTTTGTTTACCTTAGTGTTGCTCACCTATTTGATGGGGCGCCACATTCCTGTATTGGAAGCTCTTGCGGGCATCACCAATTTTAAATACGGTGTTTGGGCTGTGGGAATTATCCTCGCCGGTTGGATGATGGGGAATCCCATTCGCTGGACGGATGTCATGCTTTTGGTTTCCCATACAGGAATGGCTGCCGAATCTGTGCTGTATGCCCGTTTCTACAAATTGAGCTGGTTGCCGGTAGGAATTACCGCACTTTGGACGCTGAACAACGATTTTCTTGATTACGTGATGAACACGCATCCGTGGCTGCCAAGCGTTCTGGACCCCTATACGGGTATCATCGGTTTTTGCACGGTGCTGCTCAGCATCATATCGATCGCGGTGATTTGGTATACCAACATGAGATTCGGCAGTGAAATAAACAAGGTCTAATCATCTCCTCCTTTCCATAGGTTGTACTAAGGGAAGGAGGGTTTTTGTGTTGAAAAAAAACATCCGGTTTTTGCTGTTCTTCCTGGTCTTTGGCCTAATGCTCTCCTGGCCGATTCACGCTTTGGTGACGAAACTTGCCCGGCCGGCAGAGGAGCAGCAGCTAGCCGAGCTGGATGAAATAGCCCACCGGTTATGGATGGCTGCCCAAAAGGGAGATCTCGAACAGTCACAACAACAAATCCAGATACTGGCTGAACGATTCCCGCATCAAAAACTGCCGAATACCATCAGGATCGAGAGTCTTAATGCGGTCACCCAGTCCATCTTGGCTGCTCGAAACAATCTGAACAGCAAGGCGATAAACGATCAACAGCTCTTGTGGCACGCGACTCGCGTACGTGTCGTTGTGGATGCGCTGACACACGATCATCAGCCGATGTGGCGTGGGTATTACCAGTCCTTTTCCAATCAGCTTCAGGATTTGCTGAAGTCAGCAGTCGAGCGTGATTATCCCCATTTCCGCGAACAATTTGAAGAAAACTCTCGCTTGTATCTGGTGATCCGACCGGCCATGACGATTCATCTGCCCGAGAGTGAACTGAGGAAGCTGGATACGGCATACGATGCGATTTCCAAGGAGATCAGAAACAGCAAAATTGAATGGAACCACGTACGCAGCCAGTTGCGCGAGCTGTATGCAAACACCCAGTCCGTCTTTATTGGGGAAGACAGAAGCGCTATCGCCTACCTGATTATGCAGGATTCGCCCGTAGGCATGATGATCAGTATCATGACAGCCGTTATTGTTACCCTCGGATACGTGGCCTGGAAAAAGTATAAGGGACAATTCCGCCCGATTACCTGAGGCAGGTCCCGTAAACCAAAAACACCTCCTCGAACTCCATGAGAGATCGGGAGGTGTTTTCTTGTACTTTCGGAAAGTTGTCGTCTATGTGCGAAGCGGCTGTTTGTTTTCGTCGAATGTAAAGCCTTCGCCCAAAACCTCATGGACGTCGTTGACGATGACAAAAGCATGGGGATCAATCTCTTGCACGATTGTCTTGAATCGCATCACTTCGTTTCGACTGACTACGACGTAGACCACTTGTTTGTCAGCTCCGGAAAATGCTCCTTTTCCGGCCAGGAGCGTCACGCCGCGACCCAGCTCCAGAATTTGTTTGGCGATATCTTCGGCATGATCGGAAATGATGGTGAGTGCTTTTCCAGCGTAGGCGCCTTCCTGAAAGAAGTCAATCACACGAGCGGCCACGAACACGGCGACAAGGGTGTACATGGCACTTTCAATATTCAAGTAAAAGAGGGATGCGCCAATCACCAGCATATCTCCGAGAAAAAGTGTGCGCCCCATGCTGACGCCCATATACTTTTGCAGCAAACGGGCGATGATGTCCACTCCGCCGGTCGTTCCATCATAACGGAAGATTATCCCCAGACCAACACCAACAGCGACGCCGGCAAACAGGGAAGCAAGCAGACGGTCCTGCATCGGCATGGGGTAAAAACCTTCAAACAAGGAGAGGAATATGGAAAGAAAGACGGTTCCCAAAATGGTGTAAATAAACGAAATGCGCCCCAAAACCTTCCAACCCAGGATGAACAGTGGGATATTCAGCGCAAAAAAGACGATACCTTGGTCAATGTCGGGAAACAGCAGCTTGATCAAAATGCTGATTCCGGTTATGCCGCCTTCTGCCAGGTTGTTGGGGATATTAAAGGCGTTGATGCCGAATCCCATGATGGCAGTGCCGATGATGATGGCCAGAATGCTTTTCAAGCGTAGCTTCATAATTTACTCTCCCCTTACTGGCGAAACCGCGTAAAAGTCACATGGTAACTGGTCTGATTCGTTGCTCAGATGTATACGACTGCCATTATAATGGAAGGCAGTTGGAAATGTCCATATGCCCGCAAAACGACATTTGAGATTTGGCAAACGCCATTAGATCGGTTACGATAAAGAGAATGACAAAACTAGGCTAGCAAAGGAGTGTCCCGATGAATCAGCGCAAAACGCTGGAGCAGATCCAGCAGGAAGTAGATCAATACATATCGCAGTATAAAGAGGGTTACTTTTCTCCACTGGCGATGATGGCTCGGATGAGCGAAGAAGTGGGCGAGCTGGCACGAGAGATTAATCATTATTACGGGGAGAAGCCAAAGAAAAAGGATGAAGATGCAAAAACCGTCGAGGAAGAATTGGGCGACGTATTCTTCATTGTTCTTTGCTTCGCGAATTCCCTCGGGATCGACTTGCAAGAAGCGTTTGATCGTATTATGCACAAGTTCAACACCCGCGATAAAGATCGCTGGACAAGAATAGAGGAGACAAATGAGCATGAATAGACAGATAAGAGTGACCGTTGCGGGAGCAGCGGGACGAATGGGACAAGAAGTGGTGAAAATGTTGGCGGAGGACGAAACGCTGGTTTTCACCGGTCCTTTGGATACGAGAGTGAGCGACGCGGAAATTGATCAGCAGCTCAGGGAGATGAAACCGGATGTGCTGGTTGATTTCACGACTCCACATACTGTTTACCGTCATATGGAAATTTGTTTGCGCCACAATATCAGGCCCGTCGTAGGTACGACCGGTTTAAGTTCGGAGCAGTTGCAGGATCTGACTGACCGTTATCGGGAAGCAGGTCTCGGTGCTATTATCGCCCCGAATTTTGCGATCGGAGCGATTTTGTGTATGAAATTCGCGGCGATGGCAGCGAAATACATGCCCCATGTGGAGATCATCGAGCTTCACCATGACCGAAAGCTGGATGCTCCCAGCGGTACGGCTCTCAAGACTGCAGAAATGATTACTGCTGTGCGGGAGAAGCATAAGCAGGGTCATCCGGATGAAAAAGAAACCATTCCAGGCGCACGCGGAGCGGATTTCGATGGTTTCCGCATTCACAGTGTCCGACTGCCGGGAATGGTAGCGCACCAGGAAGTCTTGTTCGGGGCGACAGGTCAAACACTTTCGATCCGGCATGATTCCATTAACCGGGAGTCGTTTATGCCGGGCGTCAATATGGCGATCAAAGCGGTGATGAATCTGAATGCATTGCTGTATGGTCTGGAGCATTTGATTGATTAGTTCACACAAGGTATTAAACAGTTGTTTAATTCGATGGACAGCAAGGGAGAGGTTTGCTTGAAAATTGCACTTATTGCCCATGACCGCATGAAGGAAGAAATTGTGCAACTGGCAATGGCCTATGAAAACATCTTTCACGAGCATGAACTGTTCGCAACAGGAACGACAGGTCAGAAGATCATGGATGCGACTTCGCTTTCGGTCACCCGTTTTCTTTCGGGGCCATTGGGAGGAGACCAGCAGATCGGAGCGATGATTGCACGCAACGAAATGGATTTGATCATTTTCCTGCGTGATCCGTTGACAGCTCAGCCGCATGAGCCGGATATTATCGCACTGCTCAGACTTTGCGATGTCCATAAAATCCCGTTTGCCACAAATCTGGGAACTGCCGAGGTGCTGCTGAAGGCATTGGAGCGCGGGGAACTGAATTGGCGGGAAGTCGTGCACGAGGAGTGAGCGATGATGAAAGAATTAGACATCTTGGCGATTGGCGCACATCCTGATGATGTGGAGATCGGAGCAGCAGGTACGCTGCTCCTTGCTTCCAAGCGGGGCGAGAAAGTAGGCATTCTTGATTTGACCTATGCCGAGCTTTCTTCCAACGGTACAGTGGAGCGGAGGCAAGAAGAAGCGGCGGCTGCCGATCAAATACTGGGCAGCACAGCACGCTACAACTTCGGATTTCCTGACAGAGGATTGGAAAAGGTGAGGGAGGATGCAATCAGTCGCGTTGTTGACCTGATTCGCGAAACGCGGCCGCGGGTCGTTCTCGCACCCTACTGGCAAGACCGCCACCCTGATCATGAGAGTGTCAGCCGAATTGTGCGAGAGGCTGTATTTTCGTCCGGGATTCGCAAGTACTCCGCAAATTTGTCCCTGCCTGCGTATCGTCCGTCCAAACTTCTGTATTACTTTATCAATTCAACCGTGAAGCCGGATGTGGTTGTCGACATTACAGATGTCTACGAGGGCAAGATGAATGTCCTGCGCTGTTATCGAAGCCAGTTTGAACAAGAGGCAGACAGCGTTGCAACCCCGTTGAATAACGGATATCTAGAATCGGTTACCTATCGTGAGCGGTTATTCGGACAAGAATCTGGCGTTATGTATGCCGAGGGATTTGTTTCTGCTGTACCCTATGTCCTGGACCGTTTGTAAAAAGAGGTGAATTTCCCTATGAAAATCGGCATTACTTGCTATCCGTCACTGGGGGGCTCGGGCGTTGTAGCGACAGAGCTGGGAAAACTGTTGGCGGAGCGTGGGCATCAGGTACATTTCATAACGTCAAGTATGCCGTTTCGCCTCAGCAAGTTTCATCCCAACATTTTTTATCATGAAGTGGAGGTCAGTCATTACGACGTCTTCAAATATCCGCCGTATGACCTGACGCTGGCCAATCGGATGGCTCAGGTAGCCAAAAACGAAAAGCTGGATCTGTTGCATGTCCATTATGCTGTGCCCCACGCCTTATGTGCGTATCTGGCAAAACAAATGGTCGGCGATCACCTGAAAATTGTTACAACCTTGCACGGGACAGATATCACTGTACTAGGCTACGATTCCAGCCTCAGCAGCCTGATTCAGTTTGGCATCGAAAGAAGTGATCTGGTTACGGCTGTTTCACAGGATCTGATTCGGCAAACGAAGGAACTGCTGCATGTCGAAAAGGAAATCGTCCCTGTATACAATTTTGTAGACAAAAGACGCTATTATCCAAAAGAAGTAAGTGAGATCAAGCGGATGTTCGCTCCGAACGGCGAAAAAATCATCATGCATATCTCCAATTTCCGTCCAGTCAAACGAGCGCAGGATGTGGTCGACGTCTTTGAGCGCGTCCGAGGGCAGATGCCAGTCAAGCTTCTTCTGATTGGTGAAGGTCCTGATCTCAGCATGGTTCGTGAAAAAATTGCGGAGAAGGGGTTGGAGGGAGACGTTCATTTTCTCGGAAAACAAGAGGATGTGGCTGAGGTCATTTCGATGGCGGACGTCATGCTACTTCCCTCCGAAAAAGAGAGCTTTGGCCTTGTTGCCCTGGAAGCTATGGCTTGTGGCGTCCCTGTCGTCGCATCCGTAGCCGGAGGACTGCCTGAGGTTGTGCTGGATGAGGTGTGCGGCTTTTTGCGGCCGATCGGCGATGTAGAGGGCATGGCAGATAAGACGCTGCTCTTGCTGCGAGATGAAGAGCTGTATGACCGCTTCTCGCGGAGCAGTATCGAGCGTTCCTGTGAAACCTTTTGCCATGAGAAGATTACGAGCGAGTACGAAGCGCTTTACAATGATCTTCTCCAGAAATCATGATAAATACGGAATTCAAGAGCGGTGGGAACCGCTTTTTGTCAATTGAAAGAGCTTTGCAAGCATGATGGACAATCCCATCAAGAATTTCATCAACAACGCCTCCTTTATGCGCAGGCGGACGGAATCGGAGTGTCGTGCGTGGGAAAGAGTTTGGCTGAAAACATCCTGAAAACGCTGGAGGAAAGCGGGTATGAGGCTTATTTTGTCGGTGGCTGCGTCCGCGACTGGCTGCTCAATAGACCGGTGCATGATATAGATATATGCACAAATGCCCATCCTGGCGACGTGATGCGCCTATTTCCCCAACATGTGCCCACCGGGCTGAAGCATGGAACGGTTTCCGTGAAAGAAGGCGGGAGTCTTTTTGAAGTGACTACCTATCGGACAGAAGGCGAGTACGAAGATTTTCGCAGGCCGAAGGAAGTCAACTTCGTCTCGGAGCTGCAGCTTGATCTGGAGCGCAGAGATTTCACCATGAATGCGATGGCGATGGATCGATATGGAGTGCTCGTGGACCCGTTTCATGGTTTGAGTGATCTGAAGAACGGGCTTATTCGCGCTGTTGGCCATCCTGAACAGCGATTTCGCGAGGATGCGCTTCGTATCTTGCGGGCGGTTCGGTTTGCAGCCCAGCTCAACTTTCGTATTGAAGAGAAGACTTTGGCTGCGATGAAAGGGACAGCGGAGCTGCTCCAACATATTGCGATTGAGAGAATCCGCGAAGAATTGCAAAAAATGCTGGAAAGCCCTGCGCCCGCCGTCGGGACTGCGTTGATCGTCGAGACTGCAGCCCTTCAGGCATGGCCGCGTTTACAAACACTCTTTGCAAAAGCCAAGGGCCAATCCGACCGTCTTGCCGCGCTACCGAATTTACCTCATAAATGGGCTTTGCTGATGTATGCGGCTGGTTTTCTCTACGAGGAAGCCAGACAGGCATGCCTGGAGTTGAAGCTGTCCAAGCGGGACAAAGAATTGATCTGTGCCCTCGTGCAGACGCTGGCAGACATTCACCCGAAATGGGATGTGCCGCAAAATATCGATTGGCAATCCCACCTGCTGGAGAGAGGCTGGCAGTTTTGCACGGAGTTAAACGCTCTTCTCCAGGCATGCTGGAAAAACAAGCCGGATAGAGATATAGCCAATGCTCTTATGCAAATCTATGAACAAATGCCAGTCAAATCCGTTCAGGAGCTGGCGCTAAACGGACATGATCTGTATACACAGCTGAGCAAAAAGCCCGGGCAGTGGGTTCACGATCTGCTGCAGCATTTGTGGGAGCAAACGGCGTTTTATCAGTTGCCCAATACGCCGGAGGCATTGCTTGAGGAAGCGAGGAAAGAGGTTGCCCGACATGAACATTAAAGAAGAGATTATCAAGGCTTTCCATCGCAAACCAGGGGAGTTTATCTCTGGAGAAGAGCTGAGCCAGAGCTGTGGCTGCTCCAGAACAGCGATTTGGAAGCATATTGAGGAACTGCGAAAAGACGGATATGAAGTGGAGGCCGTGCGCAAGTCAGGCTACCGACTGCTTGCCGCACCCGATCGACTGTCTGCAGAAGAGGTTCGTGCGGGCTTGGGGACGTATCGGATCGGGCAGAAGGTGCTGGCGCACGACAGCGTCATCTCCACGCAGCCACTGGCCCATGAGGCGGCAAGCAAAGGAGCGCCGGAAGGGACACTCGTCATCACAGAACAGCAGACAGGGGGCAGGGGGCGTCTGGGACGGCCTTGGCACTCGCCGAAGGGCTCCGGCATCTGGATGAGTCTCATCATTCGCCCGGAGATTCCGCTGTCAAAAACACCACAGATGACATTATTGACCGCAGTCGTCTTGGCAAAAACGATTTGGGAAGAGACGGGTGTTGGGCCCAAGATCAAGTGGCCCAATGATATTTTTATCGGGGATAAAAAGGTGAGCGGCGTGCTAACCGAGCTGAACGCGGAATCTGATCGGGTTAATTATCTGGTCATCGGTATAGGGATCAACGCCAATATGACCAGCGAAGACATCCCGCCAGAGTTGTCGGCCATCGCCACCTCCCTGCGGATCGAATCCGGCAAGCCACTCAAACGAATCCCGTTTATCCAGCGCTTTTGCGAGAATTTTGAAGCCGAATATGATCATTATCTGCGAGAGGGCTTTGAGCGTGTAAAGATGGAGTGGGAGCAGCATTCCTATACGATTGGCCGATGGATCACGGTCAGTACCATCCAGCAAACACTGGAAGGCAAGGCAATCGGGCTGGACGAAGAGGGTGTTTTGATCCTGGAAGACACTACCGGCAAGCGGCACAAGGTATACTCCGCCGATGTCAATTATCGTGCAAATTCCTAATTTTTCTGGTATACTCCATGGGGTGGAGGCTGTATCGGTTTTCCGAACGGCACTCTTGTTTTTTAGAGCAACCCAGCATGGAGTTTTTTCTTTTCATTCTTGTGCAATGCTATGGACAACAATCTGCTCAGAGCCTGTGTGGACCGAGACAGAAGGAATCCTATGACACACACGTATCGTGTTACGTTTCTTTTGTGTGGACAACCTTCTCCCTATTTCGGCGAGAAGGTTTTTTTGTTTCCGTACGGGTCACATGGGAAAGGGCGCATGTAGAGGTGGGAGAGAGATGGCAAACAACCTGGCGCCGATCACGACAGCGGATCTGCGCGCAAAAAAACATGCGGGCGAACCTATCGCCATGATTACAGCCTATGATTATCCTTCAGCCAAGCTTGCCGAGGAAGCAGGGGCCGACATGATCCTCGTGGGAGATTCACTGGGTATGGTTGTACTTGGGTATGACTCGACCTTGCCTGTCACGATGGCGGATATGCTGCACCATTCCAAGGCCGTTACGAGGGCAGCCAACAGAACCTTTGTGGTAACTGATCTCCCTTTTCTCAGCTATCACGGAACAGTGGAGGAAGGCGTGAAAAACGCTGGCCGACTCCTGCAAGAAGGGCTGGCGAAAGCAGTCAAGATGGAGGGCGGCAAAGAACTGGCCCCTCTTGTCACACGCTGTGTGCAGGCAGGTATCCCCGTCATGGGTCATATCGGCTTGACTCCGCAGGCTGTTCATCAACTGGGCGGTTTCAAAGTGCAAGGCCGCGATGTTGAAGCGGCGCGTCGATTGATGGAAGAGGCAGAGGTACTACAGGAGGCAGGGATTTTCTCGCTGGTGCTGGAATGCGTTCCCGAGGAGGTGGCAGCTCTCATCTCGTCGCGTCTGGACATTCCCGTGATCGGGATCGGCGCAGGACCTGCCTGTGATGGACAAGTTTTGGTATTCCACGATCTGGTCGGCTATGCTTCTTCGATACAGCCAAAATTTGTGAAACGCTATACAGATATTGGCGGCTCCATAAAAGACGCGATCAGCACCTATGTTTCAGATGTGAAAGAGCGCCGTTTTCCTGGACCGGAACACGTTTTTCATGCTAAAGAAGAGGTCATTTCCCAGTTGTACGGGGGAGGAGAACAACCATCATGATGAAAACACTGCAGCAAGTAGAAACGATCGGGGAACTTCGCCGCGAATTGAAAGCAGCGCGAATCCAAGGTAAGCGGATCGGGTTTGTTCCTACCATGGGCTACCTGCATGAGGGGCATCTGAGTTTGGTTGAGCAGGCAAAACAGACCTGCGACCTGATCGTCATGAGCATTTTTGTCAACCCGCTGCAATTTGGTCCAAACGAGGATTTTGAGCGCTATCCGCGGGATTTGGAGCGGGACAGCAGGATGGCAGCCACGGCCGGTGTGGACTTGCTGTTTACCCCTAGCGTGGAAGAAATGTATCCCACTGCGGTAAAAACGAATATCACGGTATCCGGTGTTTCGGAACCGCTGTGCGGACGCTCACGTCCCGGTCATTTTGATGGCGTTGCGACCGTCGTTATGAAGCTGTTTCAAATCGTTCAGCCCGATTTTGCCTTTTTTGGCCAAAAGGATGCGCAGCAGGTAGCAGTGATTGAGCAAATGGTGCGTGATCTTTCGGTGCCAGTAGAAATCATTCCTTGCCCGATTGTACGAGAATCGGACGGGTTAGCCATGAGTTCCCGAAATGTATACCTCGCTCCCGAAGAACGGAAACAGGCGACCGTCCTGCACCGCAGTCTCAGACGTGCGAAGGAGCTGCTCGGCGATGGCAAATTACCAGCGGAGATACGCGCTGAGATGGTGCAAATGATCCAGCAGGAGCCGCTGGCTGATATTGATTATATTGAGATACTAACATATCCTGATCTGACCCCGCTGGATTCAGTGTCGTCCGGTCAAAAACTTGTGATCGCTCTGGCTGTACGCTTTGGCCGTACCAGGCTGATTGACAACCTCATCACCACGCTATGAGTCAAAGAAAAAGGGGGATTCCATCGTGCTGCGTACGATGATGAAAGCAAAAATTCACCGGGCTACTGTCACAGAAGCCAATTTGAATTATGTCGGGAGCATCACCATTGACAAGAATCTCATGGAGGCTCTCGATATTTTACCCAATGAAAAAGTACAGATCGTCAACAATAATAATGGGGCCCGGCTGGAAACTTATGTGATTGAAGGAGAGCCAGGAAGTGGCGTTATTTGTCTCAATGGGGCCGCAGCCCGACTGGTGCAGCCAGGAGATATCGTGATCATCATTTCCTATGCATTGATGAGTGACGAAGAGGCGCGCCGTCACAAGCCCCGTGTAGCGATCATGGACGAACATAATCAGATCGCACAGCTTTTGACCGAAGAAATTCATGCAACTGTTTTGTAATTGAAGCGAACTGCATAGAGGCACACCCCTTGTGAGACAATGAGACTACACACGCCTCACAGGGGGTGGCTTTTTTTGAAGCTGGAAGATTGGTTTCACACGTTGCAAGTAAAAGCAGAAACGATTGAAAGACAATGGCCGGACGCATCTGAGCATGAAAAGCTCCAGCTAGCCGATCAGCTTTTCCAACTGCGGAAAGTGAGTGATCGGCTCGTAGACTTGTGGCTGCAATTCGAGGAAAAACTGTCGTATGCGATTCGTCAGATCAAAAAGATGGAAGGCCAGGAAGAACCACAAGCGGACAACCTGCAAGAATTCGTCTACCAGGACATGAAAGACACGGAACCCAAAGTACCCACAACTCAGCAGGAAGAGACAGCAACTGCCTACAAAGAACCGGAAGCAGCTCTTGCCGGCGAGGCTTCAACGGGGGGACAGGCAACCGCCACCACAGGGACGGCGGCGACCATGAAAAAGGACTCGCAGCTTGAATTGCATCGTGAATACGAACATATGTTCAGGAAGGGAGAAGGCTTTTACCATCTCCGCATGTATCAGGATGCCAAAACCTGTTTTCAGGAGCTAGTTCAAGCGTCGCCAGACTGGGAAAGCGGCCGTTTGTACTACGGATACAGCCTGCTGTTTTGCGGGGAAAAGGAAGGGGCTATGCGCGAGTTTCGGTTGTTGAGCAGATCGGCGAGCTCGCCTTCCATCACTGCGATCAGCTACAATGCCATCGGTTGCATCCTCGCTGAGGAAAGCCAATGGCTGGAGGCTGCCCAGGCATTCAAAGAAGCCGTAGCAGTCCTGCCTAAACACCGTGATGCCTGGTTTAATCTGGCTCTATGCTATCTGAATGATGGGGATGTACACGAGGCGCTCGATGCCGTAGAAAAAGTGCTGGATGAGTCTGACCAGGACTGGGAAGCCCAAATGCTGTGGCTCCGCGCACTAAGAGCGTTGCAGTCGCGTGACTCTTCAGCAGAACGCGAGGCACCTGCGGGACTCAGTTTGCCCAATCGCAACCTGGACAGTGAAACCCTTCGAGAAATGGCGTCTTTGTATGAATCATTGGGGAACTATCACCGTGCTCAGGTATGCTATCACTTTTTGACCGACCGTCTTCCAAAGGAAGGCTGGACGTGGCATGGTTTAGCCTGGAACACTTGGCTGATTGCCGGTACCAGACGTGCGCTCACCTTGATGAAGAAAGCGATCAGTCTCGCGCCGAATCAGCTTGATTTCCAATTTAGCTACGGCTGGATGCTCCTTTTTGACGGAAAGGTGGACGAGGCATTCGCTGTATTTCGCGCCATCTTGTTAAGGGAACGGGACCACAGACTGGCACAATCCGGCATGATCACGGCTTACGAGTGGATGGGCGAAATCCAGGCGGCCAAGAAGCTGGCAAAGCCGTTTATCGAGGACGCGGACACCTTTGTCCGATCGCTTGGCTGTTATCACCTGGGACGAATTTCGATGGCAGAAGAAAATTGGCGGTTGGCAGAACAGTATTTCCGCAGAGTGCTGCCACATAGCGATCACTTCCGGGAAATACCGTTTTATCTGCAAATGTGTGCGAACAAGCTGGGAGAACCGCTCTCGGAAAGTGAACTCTTCCACACGTGAGCAGTTGAGAGCAGGAAATTTCCCGGTCTTTGCCGAAATGTAGGGGAGCGGATATTCTGAAAGGCCGCGAACGTACGAGGTGACCAGAGATTGAATCGTTTCATCGTAGTAGACTTCGAAACCACGGGGAGCCACCCGAGACAGGGAGACAGTATCATCCAGATTGGTGCTGTCACCATCGATGAGGGAGTTGTTACCGGATCTTTTTCCACCCTGATCAATCCGGGCCAGGCTATCCCCCCATTTATTCAACAATTGACCGGCATAACCGACGAGATGGTTGCAGATGCCCCGACATTGGAGGATATCCTGCCGAAATTCCTGCCGATGCTTGAGGGACGCACATTCGTCGCGCATAATGCCAGCTTTGATTTGCAATTCTTGCAAGATGCCCTGCTAAGCCAGGGCTATTATACGTTTGACGGATATGTATTGGACACCGTGGAGCTGTCCCGTTTTCTCCTGCCGATGCAAGGCAGCTACCGGCTCGGAGAGTTGGCAGACGACCTGCAAATCGAGCATGATCGTCCACACCAGGCAGACAGTGATGCGATCGCAACCGCCCAGCTCTTTTTGCATTTGCTCCACATTTTGGAGGAGCTTCCGATGGTCACAATCCAGCGGCTGCAGATGCTGGTTTCTTCCTTTCGATCTGATTTATCAGAGCTCCTCCGCTTTATGGAGCTGCAAAAATTAGCCTCTTTGGACGAGTTTGCTGCAAAAATGGCGCCAGAGAGCGCCGAGGAACAACCGCAAACCCAGTCCGGTGCCGAAAAATGGGATGTGTACAGGCAGTTGGCTCTGCGCAAAAAGCCAGAGCGTCTCAAAGCTTCCTTGAAAAGAGGGGGGCCGAATCTCCTCCCATTTGACGACATGATAGAGCAAATGATTGCCGAGAGGGCTGCTATTGCCCAAAATCTGCCGGGCTATCAACGGAGAGAAGCGCAGGAGTCCATGATGCGGGCTGTCTATCAAACGATGGCGACAAGCAGGCATCTCCTGGTTGAAGCAGGGACCGGAACAGGGAAATCACTGGGGTATTTGCTTCCGGCGATTCTTTGGGCCAAGCAACAGGGTGAGCCCGTCATCATCAGCACCAATACGATTCAATTGCAAGAGCAGTTGTTTCATAAGGAAATTCCCGCGCTGAAACAGTCTTTGCCTTTCTCCTTTCGCGCCGCGACACTAAAAGGGAGGGGGAATTACCTCTGCCTGAGAAAATTTGAACAGACGCTGGAGGAGCCAACGGAAGGAAGCAGTCAGGAGCTGTTGATGGTCAAAGGGCAGATGGTGACCTGGCTGACCCAGACGGAGACGGGCGATGTAGAAGAGTTAAGCATGCCTTCAGCAGGGCAGCTTTATTGGCAGCAAGTAAAAAGTGATACGGATTCGTGCTTGCATCGGAAATGTCCGTGGTTTAGTCGCTGTTTTTATTTTCAAGCCAGGGAGAGAGCGGGCACGGCTGATTTGCTGATCGTCAACCATGCGCTTCTGGTGACCGATTTACAAGCGGAACATCGTATCCTTCCCGCCCACGACGTCGTGATCATCGATGAGGCCCACCATCTGGAAAATGCGGCTACTCATCACATGGGCAAGCAGTTTTCGACTGCCGGGCTCCTGTTTTTGCTCGATCGGGCCAATCCCGAAGCCGGCAGCTATGTGGAGCGATTTGCCCATGCGCTGCACAGTTGGATGCAGCAAGAGTCGGGTAGTAGTGAAGCGTCTTTTGCCTCCAACCTGGAAAAGATGAGTCATGAGTATGTGAAGCTGAAGGATCCAGCGATGCAGTTAACGCAGCTTCTTTACCAATGGGCGTCTGATCGCGGAGAAGAAACCTCCGATACAGGAAGAGATACTGTCCGTTACCGCATCAGTCATTTTTCCGGCAAGCACGAGAAGATACGCAAAACGGCCCAGAAGCTGATTGAACATATGTCGCTCTATGGAGCCGGCTTGGATATGCTTGTAAGATCCACACCGCCAGGAGAAAAGGTCCCCTATGAAGTAAGCAGTCTGTTTACGGATGTCAGCGGTTTGTTGAACGAATGGCAAACGGCGATGGAAATGCTGCACTTCTTTTTGCTGGAGCCAACTGATGAGTATATGTGCTGGATGGAGATTGAATCCAGAACACCGAAAAAACAGGTCTTTTTTTATGCGGCTCCTCTTCACGTTGCCCAAAACCTGGCTGAACCGCTGTTTGAAGAGAAGAAAAGTGTCGTGCTTACTTCTGCTACACTGACGGTGAAAGACAGCTTCACCTACATCATGGAGCGAATGGGGCTGGATCGGCTCCCGGAGGATCGTGTCCAAACACTTCAGTTGCCTTCGGTGTTTGATTACGAAAAGCAGGGGCTTCTGTTGATTCCCTCGGGTCTTCCGACTCTGGGTAAGGAAAGTGAGCAAGAATATCTCCATGCCGTCATCCAGGGATGTATCGACACGGTACGGGCAGCAGGAGGAAGAACGATGATTCTCTTTACGTCGTACTCGATGCTTAGGCAGGTTTATCAGGGGATGAAGGAGCAATTGAGCGATGAGCCGTTTACACTTCTCGGCCACGGCATCGACAGCAATAACCGGACCAAGCTGGTGCGTATGTTCCAATCGCTAGAACATGCGGTGTTGCTCGGGACCAGCAGCTTTTGGGAAGGGGTCGACATTCCCGGGGATGCACTGAGCTGTCTGGTAATCGTTCGCCTTCCGTTTACGCCGCCCAATCATCCCGTGTATCAAGCACGTGCAGAGGAACTGAAGGAGCACGGGAAAAATGCATTTATGTCTCTCGCCCTTCCTCAGGCGGTGATTCAGTTCAAACAAGGCGTGGGCAGACTGATTCGTCACCAGGATGATCGCGGTGTAGTCATCGTCCTTGACACGCGTATTGTCGAATCTCGTTACGGGCGTTCCTTCTTAAAATCACTGCCCCCATTTGACGTTCATACGGGCTCTTGGTTAACTCTGCGGGAAATGATCGTTCCGTTTCTCGGGGGCATGCAATCCCTGCCTGACTCATAAAATGAAGCAATAGTCTCTCAGGGATCTAGGTGATAAAATAAATGCTGTGGAAAGCGGGAAGAGCTTGGCTGTTGGTCATCGCTGTCATGTTTCTCATGATACCCGGCTGCTCGATCGACGACCACTTGCAACAAACGGTTAAGGTTGAAGATCCGTTCGCAAGTGAAGATGAACGTAACTTCGTTGGACTTGTCATCTCTTATCTGGAATTGCCACATGGGGAAGCTACGTTGATTCGATTGCCGGGTGGCAAGCACATGCTGGTGGACACTGGTAGTGCCGAAGATTGGCCCCAATTGTACAACGCTTTAACCGAACGGAAAATTACGCGGCTGGAGTATGTCGTGCTGACCAATGATCTACCCGAGCATATCGGCGGATTCGCTTTTTTGGCGGAACGTTTCCTCATAGAGAAAATCATGGTGCCTGCTCTGATTGAACTGCCAATCCGCAAATTCGCGCCCGTCAAAAAGGATCAGAAGCTTCTTCCGGTCGTCGAGGGGGAGCAGATCAAGCTGGATGAAGAAGTAGTGCTGGAAGTGCTTCATCCGGGTGAACCGCTTTTTCTCTCTCCTCAGGACAATTCATTGGTCTTTCAATTGCGACAGGGTGAGCTACCTTTTTTATTTGTCAGCAGTATCAGTGAAAAGGCGGAAGAAAAGTTGTTGCAAAAGCAGAAGGATCGCCTGAAAGCAGCAGTGCTGAAGGTGGCTGACCAAGGAAGCAATCAGGCAAGCTCCCAGCCTTTCCTGAGCAGGGTAGACCCTCAGGTTGCTGTTATCTTGACAGGCAAATCGAGATCTGAAATCAGGGAGGGTCAGGAAGAGGTTCTGGAGCGTCTCGGCGAGTCTTGGGCGGAAACCTATATTACAAGTCAGGACGGAACCATAACGATTCTCTCCAACGGGAAGGATTACCGCATCTTGAAAAGAAAAAAATAAAGGAGGATCGACCGTACGTGGCCAAAAGTGAAAAGATTTCGGAAGCCGTAGTTCGTCGCTTGCCGATTTATCTCCGCTATCTCAGCTATCTGCAGCAAGTGGGCGTGACGACGGTGTCCTCCCAGCAGATGGGAAAAAATCTGGATGTAAATCCCGCACAAATCAGAAAGGATCTGTCTTCTTTCGGTGATTTTGGGAAAAAAGGCATTGGGTATGATGTGAATTATCTGGTGGAAAAAATACGCCAGATCCTAAAGTTGAGTGAAGAAATTCGTGTAGCCCTGGTTGGTGCCGGTCATCTCGGACATGCAATAAGCAATTATAATGCACATGTTGAGGATTACATGAGGATCGCCGCTATTTTTGACAATGACCCGGAGAAATGCGGAAAAATGCTAGCGGGCATCAAGATCCAGCCTCTGGAAGAATTGAAACAGACGGTTAATCAGCAAAACATACGTTTGGCCATTATCACAGTCCCGGCTGCGGCGGCGCAATCCGTCGCCAACCTCCTGATTGAAGCAGGGATTGAAGGGATTTTGAATTTTGCCCCAACAACGATTCGCACAGAGCATGATGTCCGGATTCACTACGCCGATGTGACGTCGAGCTTGCAAAGCCTTGCTTATTATCTTACATAACAGAACGGAGTGGAAATCGATGCAGAAAAAAACCATCCTCACCCATGCAACAGTCATTACAGCAAATGATCAAAACGAAGTGATCCAAGACGGTGCTGTCGGCTATGAAGGCAGTGTCATTACCTATGTAGGGCCGACGCCTGAGGATGTTTCCGGATACGACGAAGTGATCGACCTGAAAGGAGACTACCTGCTTCCAGGCTTGATCAATACACATGGTCACGTCGGGATGTCGCTTCTCCGTGGCTATGCTGATGATTTGCCGTTGCAGCAATGGCTGGAGGACAAAATGTGGCCATTGGAAGCCCAGTTCACGTCAGAGCATGTGAAATGGGGTACATACATTTCCCTGATCGAAATGATTCGGACGGGAACTACCACTTTTGTCGACATGTACGACCATATGGATGAGGTAGCAAAAGCGGTAGATGCATCGGGGATGAGAGCCCGTCTTTGCCGAGGCATGATTGGACTTTGCTCAGAGGAGGAACGTCAGGCAAAACTGCATGATGCCGTTGCTTTTGCGCATGATTGGCACAACCAAGCGAACGGTCGGATCACCGTCATGATGGCTCCGCATGCTCCATATACCTGCCCGCCATCCTTTATCAGCCAAATCGTGGAAAAGGCAGAGGAGCTTGACCTGCCTATTCATATACACATGTCGGAGACCGAGTGGGAAGTAGGGCAAAATGTCCAGGATTACGGTGTTCGTCCTGTAGCCCACCTTGAAAACCTGGGGGTATTTAACCGTCCCACATTGCTGGCCCATGCGGTTCATCTCACGGATGAAGAAATCGATGTATTGGCAAACTATCATGTAAAGGTATCCCATAATGTCGTCAGCAACCTGAAGCTGGCCAGTGGAGTGGCTCCTGTTCCAAAAATGCTTGCCAAAGGCATCCGCGTATCGCTCGGTACGGACAGCAGCGCCAGCAACAACAATTTGAATCTCTTTGAAGAATTGAAGCTGGCCGCCATTCTTCATAAAGGCGTTAACCATGATCCCGTCGCCGTTCCGGCAGAAGAAGCCCTGCGGATGGCTACCCGCTATGGTGCAGACGGTGTGTTCCAGCCGGAGGCACTCGGTTCCATCGAAACGGGCAAACAAGCTGACCTGATCGTGTTAAACAGCCGCCAAGCGCATTTTCATCCTGCTCATAACCCTGTATCGCATGTGGTTTACGCTGCCAATGGCCGCGATGTCACTGATACGATTGTGGCAGGGACGTTCGTCATGCGCAAAGGTGAGCTTTTGACTGTTGACGAAGAGCGTGTGATTTTCGAAGCCAATCGGATGTTTCAGATGCTGAAGCGATAAGGAAAAGGCTCCTGCCATTCATGACAGGAGAAAGGGTTGTGTAGGTGTAGGTAGAGGGATTTTGATTGACCACCATGCCGACTTATTTTCGCCATACTTCCATCAGGGAGGTATGTCGAAATTCCAGTGTGGATGAGTGAGACGATGCTCTTAGAGGTGACGATAATGCTGCCCAGGAGACGCGATAATCCTGCAGCATCGACCCTAAGAGGTCAGGAGATGTCGATTGGTTAGACAGCTTCACGCGCTCACCTCCTCGGGGTGTATCTGTAGTATGGCCTCGGGCTGCACTCATATGTTTAGCAAGTTTTCCGTCCCGTTCTAAAACCTTCCCATCTTTCATACGCATAAGGAAAATGGGGACAGGGGTGAAGGGACTTGTATATAAAGCCCAAACAACTCTGGTGGTTGCCGACATTTTTTCTCGTCCTGTTTACCTTGGGAGCTCTGCTCGGCCACCTCCATAATCGCCTGGAGATTCGCGAAGCAAAAGTGATCGCACCCGCCGACAGGGAGAAGGCCGATCGGGCAATGATTGCTTCTTTATTAAATCAGGTGATGGCTGACAAAGAACGCTCTTTCTCTATATTTTTGAAAAACGATGAATTGAAGGGGACCTATAAGGGAGAGAATTTTCACGTAACCGGTGAGATCGCCGGTCATCGTTTTGAGCTTCAGCGTGAAGATGAGCAGGTCCAAGTCGCAATCGACGGTGAGACCCAAGATCACCAAGGCTTGCCCTATTCCCTTTACACGCCGCATCAGCACGCAGCGATCTTAAAGGACAAACTGGAGCGCGTTTCGCTGCTCCCCGTAGCGGACAGCTCTGGTCAAGGGTGGCAAGGGTATCGCCTGTCCGTACCCGCGACAGAGATTACCGACCTGTTATCGCTGTGGCTGGGTCCATCCTTTCCTATACAGGACAAGACACCGAGGCTGGCAAAGCAAATTGCAGTCGAATACCAAATATGGTACGATGGACCGACGCGTGAATTGCGGCAACTCGAAATCTATTTGCAAATGCAAACAGCAGCCGGATTGAAGCAGGATCAGCTTTCATTCCGACTGTGATGTGAGGGAGAAAAAGGAGTTTTACCTGTGTATTTGAGGATAACGACAATAGTGCTAGCTGCTTTGCTGCTGATCGTCCTGGGTTCTGCCTATCATCTAAGTGCCACAGTATTGGGGAAACAGGCTGATTTTGAAAACAAGGTGAGAAACTGGGTCCAGGAACGGACGACAATTACCGAGATCGATTCGATTGACGAGTATCGAGGTAAACAATCGTATGCGGTGGTTATCGGGAAAAACCGCGCAGGAACAAAGGTCATTGCTTGGCTGACAGAAGACACGATTGCTTTTGATACCATGGAGAGAATGGTAACCCGGGAAAGTGTCGAAGCATCGGTGAAACAAGGGTTCCCGACCGGTAAAATCCTTCACCTCGTTCCGGGAATGGATGAGAATTCCCGTTTTTGGGAAGTGACCCTGAAAAATGCGGATGGCCGATTCCACTACATTCATTACGATTTATACACAGGTGCCGTTCTCACTTCATACCTGGTTTCCCCCTAACAGACCTGAAAAAGCCTTTCCAACCGGAAGGGCTTTTTCATTTCCATCCAACAACTGTAAGCAAAAATTGATATACGATTATGCTATACTGAAACCGTTGACAAAAGAGACAGACACGCTCGAATAGTTGGGGGGAGAAGCTGTGCAATTGCGAAAAAATGCCATCGCCCTTTCATTGCTCGCCACGCTGATTCTCTTGTTCGGCGGTTGGTTTTTATACCAAAAACTGGAGGTAGAACAACCGATTCGCGATCAGGTCGGACAAATGCAATCGGCTGATCTCGTGCAATTGAATGTGGGCAAAGATCATATACAGATAGATTTGAAAGTAACCAATCCAGAGCTGTTCCCGCTGGAGTATAAACAACTGCTTCAACAGGCAAAACAGCTCACGCGTGATATGCCGATTGAGGTAACGTTGAACAATCAGTCGAAAGAACTGGAGCAAGTCTGGATGAACGGGTTGTTTTCGTTTACAGAAGCGGTAGATTTACATCAGTACAGCCGGATTCCGGAGATGGTCAGTCAATGGAAAACGACCTACAAACTGGATGAGGCCATCGCACAGATGGATGCGGATCATGTATACGTGTACTTGAAGCGCGGCACAAATGATTATTATGCAATCGTTCCGCGTACGTCAGATAGTGAGGTGATTGCCCGTGGGTAAAGAAGTCGTGATCGGGGTCATCCCTGCCGTTCTGGTGTTTCTGTGGTTTTTGGGAATCAATATCGTCCCTTTTCTTGTCTTTGCCGTTGTGCTGACCGCTCTTTTCTTTTTTGTCAGCAGACAGGGACAGGGCAATTTCTCCCTGGGAGGAAAGGGGAAGCAATCGAAGCATCTGGTACCGCAATCGACCGTGCAGTTTGCTGAAATTGGCGGTCAGGAGAGAGCGAAAAACGAATTGAAGGAAGCTCTCGACTTCCTCAAGCATAAGGATCAAATCGAGCAGTACGGCATTCGTCCGTTGAAAGGAGTGCTGCTCACGGGCCCGCCGGGAACAGGGAAAACACTGATGGCAAAAGCGGCAGCAAATTATACCAATTCTGCTTTTGTCGCGGCTTCCGGCTCCCAATTTGTAGAAATGTACGTGGGGGTAGGGGCTCAGCGTGTCCGTGATTTGTTTAAAGAAGTAAAAGCATTGGCAGAAAAAAACGGACAAGACAGCGGGATTATTTTTATTGATGAAATCGACGTCGTCGGTGGAAAGCGTGACGGACAGCAGCAGCGCGAGTACGATCAGACACTGAACCAGCTGTTGACCGAGATGGATGGCATCGGAACAAGCGTGAAGCCTCGGATTCTGATCATTGCGGCAACCAACCGCAAGGATATGTTGGACCCGGCCCTTCTTCGTCCAGGCCGTTTTGACCGTCACATCAGTGTCGATTTGCCGGACAAAACAGCTCGTGAACAAATCCTGGTCATCCATACGGCGAACAAGCCACTGGCATCTGACGTTTCGCTGGAGCAGGTGGCACAGGAAACCTTCGGATTTTCCGGAGCCCAGTTGGAGAGCGTTGCAAACGAGGCAGCGATTTACGCGATGCGAGATCAGTCCGAGAAGATCGAAGCCCGTCACTTTGCCTATGCGGTAGACAAAGTGATGCTCGGTGAAAAGGTAGACCGGGAAGCTTCTGGTGAAGAGAAAAAGCGTGTCGCCATGCACGAGCTCGGTCATGCGATCATCAGTGAACTTGTGCGTCCCGGTTCTGTCTCTCAGGTTACTCTGAGCCCGCGTGGCAAAGCATTGGGGTACGTCCGTCAAAATCCGATGGAAGACCGTTATCTCTACACGAAAGACGCTCTGGAAAAGCAGATTATGGTTTGTCTGGGTGGAGCTGTTTCCGAGGAGATTTACTACGGCGGCCGCAGCACCGGTTCGAAGAACGATTTTGAGCAAGCGCTGAACATGGCCCAAGAAATCGTTCAAAGCGGAATGTCCCGTCTAGGCATCGTCCACATGGGCTACGTAGCCAAAGAGCGGATTCACGATGAGGTAAACCATTTGCTTGAAGAGCTTTTGGACCGGACGAGGACGCTTTTGAAAAAATGCGATACTGTGTTCCAAGAAGGCTTGCGGACATTGATGGAAGAGGAAGTGCTCCAAGGGGATGCTTTCCGCGGTCTGCTGACCTCCCATATAAAATCTGGTGAAGAGCTTGCGGTATAACGCAGGCTCTTTTTTATACTTTCGGAATGCACTTAATTTCGCTAATGCATTAAATGGTGAAAGTATAAGAAAAACTAAGGCTTTCGCTATTTTACTTGGCGATAAGCCAAGTTTTTCTAATGCAGTAACACGCTGACAATACCTAGCTTTCTGCTTGGCGAAGCTTATCTCGTAGAATATTTTTGCACGTAGATAGTGCCCAAAAAGTCTCATCTTGAATATTCTGAATGAGGACATGGACGATTTCAGGAGGGAAAAGGATACCATGGCAAAGGTGAACCGTCGGAAAGTGAGTAAAAATCTGGTGAAGAAGTCGGAGAGGCTGGATATTCCTTTGCTGCAAGGCGAAATGGATGTGGACTGGCTGGAAGACCTGGAGTCAGACCAAGAAGTGGCAAACGGAAAAGAGCGGCCGATGCCGGCATCAGTACCAAATGTCGTGAGGGAGACATTTGAAGTGGAACAGCCTCAGCCTCTGCAGAAGTTTCCGAGAACCAATGTCAATTCGAACCAAACCACTTTTTCCAAAATCATCAAAGAACGCCGTCAGGAAAAAGATCATTCCATCGTATATACGGATGATTTGATCGACCAGGCAGTAACCACGGAGAAGATCGCCAATCGTGCCATCGACTCGTCAAAAATCAAGACAGGAGCGATCGACACCAATTTGATCAAGGATTACGCCGTTGACAGCTCCAAGCTGGCGGAACGATCGGTTACATCCGGCAAGATTGCGCCAGAAGCCATACAAACCTATCACATTGGCAAAAGTATCATCACAAGTGAGATGATTCAGGATCGAGCCCTGACAGCTGATAAAATTCAAAATGGCAGCATTACCAGCGACAAACTAGCCGATAAAACGATTGATTCGATCAAGTTTGCGGATGGGGCCGTCCAAACAAAGCATATCCAGGAACAGGCGATTACAAGTGAGCTGATCCAGGATCAGGCCATCACCTCGGAAAAAATCAAAATGGGCACGATTCAGACAGTCAATTTGGCCAATCATAGCATTAACTCAGTGAAACTGGAGGATTACGCGGTAACGAATGAAAAGATCAGAGATGGAGCGGTCACCAGCAGCAAAATCGACGAAGAGTCGATCGAATCCTATCACATCAAGCGCAACGCTATCCTCCATGAGCATCTGGCTGAAAGAGCCGTTGATTCACTCAACCTGATGCCAGGCAGCATTTCCAATCAGCATCTCTCCTCCTTTTCTGTCCAATCCCAGCACCTAGCCCCCGAGTCGGTTACAGGTCAAAAAGTCTCCCCTTACGCAATTACCACCGAACATCTCGATGACGGAAGTATTACCGCTGAAAAATTAGCCAAAGAATCTGTAGGAAGCGTACACCTGCAACCAGGGGTGATTCAGTCTATTCATCTTCAGGACAACAGTGTTCATCACAAGAAGCTGGGTGATAACCAGGTTACGACGAGCAAGCTGGCGGATCATGCTGTCACTGCGGACAAAATTGCTCCACACTCCGTACACAGCCGACATTTACTGGAAGAATCCGTCGATAGCAAACATCTGGTCAAAGGATCAATAACAGGTGAAAAGCTGGCTCGTGGTGCCATCGACTCCGCCCATCTGAATGAAAGACTGATCAGCAATATTCACCTCAAAGACCAAATTATTCAGACCAATAATTTGGCCGATCATGTCATCACCACTTCCAAACTGGCCGCTGAATCCATTTCAACCGACAAAATAACCGAGTTGAGCATCACAACATCGAAAATCGCGGAAGGTGCGATTACCTCATCGAAGCTTGCCAGTGAATCAGTCAAAACGAGACATCTGTCCAAAAATATCGTGACGAGTGAGAAACTCACTGACAAGGTAATACAATCCAAACATCTCCAGTCGGAAATTATTCATACCGATCATTTGCAGAGTCTCTCTATTACCTCGGATAAGCTGGCAACAGGCAGTGTTACCCGCGACAAAATTACCCCTCGCAGTATAGATCGGTCTCATCTTGATTTGCAATCGGTTACGAGTGAACATTTGCAAAAGCAATCAATAGGTGAAGAGCATATTAAGGCGGGGGCAATCACCTCCGAACATATTCAGCCCATGTCCATCCAAAGCAAACATATTGGCGCCGAAACGGTGGGAACCCAACATCTAGCCCCGCAATCTGTTACATCGGTGCAGATCAAAGAAGATGCAGTAACTTCACGCCAGCTTGCAGATCGCAGCATTACCAGCGAAAAAATGAGTTTGTTTTCTGTCACTACTGATCATATAGCGGATCGAGCCATCACTCGTGACAAGATCGCGACAGGAACGATTCGCGGAGAGCATCTCCTGGATAGCTCGATCGGAAGCTGGCATTTGGCCGAGCGAAGTATAGCGACCAGACATTTGCAGGCGGGAAGCGTCAAAAGTGAGCAGATCGCGCCGAGTGCTATCACAGGTGAGCATTTGGAAGCGGGTGCCATTAATGCATTTCATATAGAAGATGGTGCTATCACCACGGATCTTCTGGAAGACGGAGCTGTAACCCCGGAAAAGCTGGCTTTTCAACCGGTCGAGTCAAGCCGGGAAGAAGGCGCAACCGTACAGCAATACGGTTTTCAGTCGTTCCAATTGTCGGCCAGCAAGAAATCTGTGGATGTAACGATCAGGCTGGACGTCCCCTTTGCGAATACGGACTATGCACTGGTGGCGATGACCAATCGAATCGGTTGTCAGGTCGCATTCAAGATAGGCAACCCGTCAACTGCTATCGTGACCGTCTACCGTAATCGCTCCGGCCAAGAACAGAAAGGCATGATCCAGTGGATTGCGATTGGAGAACGGGGATTTGAAGAGGGGGCAGGAAACGAAGAGTGGATAGGTGAGACACTGGATGATGAGAATGTCTTGCAGGCTGCCGAAGAGGACCAGGAGCTGGATCACAACGACAGTGCACCAGAGTGTGAAGAGGGGGACGAATCGGTGGATGTAAATTTGCAGGAGGAGGGTGATCCAATAGATACTGAAGAAGGTGAAAACGAAAGTGAAAATGAAAGTGAAAATGAAAGTGAACCTGCTGAAGCCGTAAACGCGGACGATGACGAGCAGGAAAAAGATTGAGAAAAAACGAAAACGAACGAATTGATGAAAAGGCCTCGCTTCTATGAGCAGGGCCTTTTTTGAATGGAAAATTAGTTACCATAAAATTATTATGGTATACTATTTTGCTTAGTCTTTCATTGAATTCAGCTACGCTGGATAGTATAATGAAATCGGTATCACTATCGAGGATATTGTTGTGTAGTGGCAAAATGGAGGGAAATAAGCCAATGATGACAACCATTGCCCAGGTCGGGCAGCATGTTGGACAAGAAGTACGTTTGGGCTGTTGGCTGTTTAACAAGCGCAGCAGTGGAAAAATACAATTCTTGCAGCTCCGTGACGGCTCTGGATTCATTCAGGGCGTCGTCGTTAAGGCAGAAGTTCCGGAAGCGGTATGGGAAGCAGCCTCCCAGTTAACGCAAGAAAGCTCTGTATACATAAACGGAATTGTTCGCGCGGATGACCGTGCACCAAGTGGATATGAATTGACTGTAACCGGTATCGAAATTATCCAAATTTCGCATGATTACCCGATTTCGCTGAAGGAACACGGAGTGGATTTCCTGATGGATCACCGCCACTTGTGGCTGAGAAGTCCCCGTCAGCGTGCGGTAATGGCGATTCGTTCGGAAGTCATCCGTGCCGTCAATGAGTATTTTCACCAAAACGGTTTTTACAAGGTTGATCCACCGATCTTGACCCCAACCTCGGCAGAAGGGACGACCAATCTCTTTCATACGAAGTATTTTGATGAGGATGCGTACCTTTCCCAGTCGGGTCAATTGTACATGGAAGCAGCCGCAATGGCGTTGGGACGGGTGTATTCGTTTGGGCCAACCTTCCGTGCTGAAAAATCAAAGACGCGTCGTCACTTGATTGAGTTCTGGATGATCGAGCCGGAGATGGCATTTGTCGACCATGAAGAAAATCTGCGCATCCAGGAAGAATTTGTTTCCCATGTGGTGCAAAGCGTTTTGAAAAATTGTCAGCGTGAACTGAAGACACTGGACCGCGATACGTCCAAACTGCAAAATGTGGTTGCTCCATTCCCGCGGATTTCCTATGATGATGCGATCAAACTACTCCAAGAAAAAGGCAGTGAAATCAAATGGGGGGATGATTTTGGAGCCCCCGATGAGACGTTGATCGCGGAACACTACGACAAGCCTGTCTTCATCACAAAATACCCGACTGAGATCAAGGCATTTTACATGAAGCCGGACCCTGATCGTCCAGAAGTGGTCATGTGCGCGGATCTGATCGCTCCAGAAGGCTATGGAGAAATCATTGGCGGAAGCCAGCGGATAGACGATCCTGCCCTGCTGGAACAACGTTTTCAGGAGCATGAGCTCTCCGAAGAAGCATATCAATGGTATTTGGACCTGCGCAAATACGGAACCGTGCCGCACTCCGGATTTGGTCTTGGTCTTGAACGCACGATCGCTTGGATTTGCGGTCTGGATCACGTTCGCGAGACGATTCCATTCCCTCGCATGCTCTACCGTCTTTACCCGTAAGCTGGCGGTTTGCTCTCTTGCATCAAGCCGTGTCATTTTACAGTTTGAAACACCCTGCTGCCGGAGGGCGGCAGGGTATTTACGTTCTTTCATCAATCCGAACAGCACGCCACCTTGCAATTATGGCGATGAGGTGAAAAAGTCTCATGGAAACACAACTATTACAGGTATTGCAAGAAGGAGCAACTTCCATTTCCAACCTGTTGTTGAAAAAATATAAACAGACATCCCTGACGGATGAAGAAATGATACTGATTATCCATATTTTATCATTTCAACAGGAAGGAAATCGCTTTCCGACGATTCAGGAGCTGCAAGACAGGATGTCAATGTCTCCTGTTAAACTGATCCAAACCTTGCAAAAATTGATTAAAGAAGAATGGATCAGTATTGACGAGTATATTGATCCGGAAACGGGCATGCGCCATGAGCTGTACAATTTAACTCCGCTCTACCGAAAGCTCTACCAAAGCTGGCGCGAACAGCAAAATGCTACGCGGATGATTGATCCGATGGTTGAGCCATATGCCGAACTGGCCAGTGCCATTGAGACTGAGTCCGTTGGATTGTACACCCGTTTTGAACAAGTATTTGGGCGGCCACTTTCACCCTTTGAAATAGAAACCATCCATATCTGGACTGAGCAAGACGGTTATCAGGATGAATTGATTCTGACTGCTTTACGGGAAGCGGCTACAGTCGGAAAGCTGCACATTCGATACATCGACCGTATCTTGTTGGAATGGCAAAAGCAGCAGATAACCAGTGTAGAGGAAGCACGTCATTACAGCCTTCGTTTCAGGAGAAATATGCCAGCCAGTGATCAGCGACAACCACTTTGAGGATTTCCACGAAGTGGTTTTTTCTTTTCCCTCTGCTCAAGTACCTATTAAGTTTTTCGTTCATACGATAAAAGGAGAGAGCAATCGGTACTTTGACGTGAAAACAGGATTTCAAGGTCTGAATGGTTGGGAGGTCGCGTGACGTGGACAAACGGAAAAAAGGAGAAGGCAGCCACTGGATTACACCGATACCAGGCTTGTTTTCGGGAGAAATTATGGTGGAGGAAGCGGTAGAACGTGTCACTTCAATCAAAAGGGAAGAGGTCGTGATGACAACAGACGGTGCACAGTGGAGACTGCGAGCAGAAGAAATGCAACAAGAGTTGGCAGCACTAAAAGAAAAAGTTACAAGATGGGAGGAACAATTCAAGGCCCTCCAGGACGAACAGAAACGTGAAAGGGAATACCTGTATCAAGTGGTTCTCTCCTTGAAACAGGAATGGGAGAGAGAACGCAGTGAAAATCGCGATCATTAGTCCGGGCCCCTTTTCTGTTCCACCTGTAAAAGGGAGCTCAGTTGAGCACGATATCGATGAAGTAAGCAAAATGTTCGGGCCCGGTCATGAGGTAACCATCTACACGCGGACTTGTAAAAGCTATCCCCGATCTAGTACGGATGAAGGGCGGCGCATGGTTCGTTTTGACTATAAGGGTCCAAGACCCTATTTGAAAAAAATAAGCGCCCATTTGAAAAAACTGCACCCGGATGTCATTCTGGTTGAAAATCGCCCCAATTTTGTCCCAATCCTACGTAAGGGACTCCCTAAAGTGCCGATTTTCGTCAACATGCATTCGCATGTGTATGCGGACGAATGGTTTATCAGCCCCGAAAACATGAGAAAAATTGGACGGATGGCCGATGGATTCCTGACGAACAGTGAATATCTGCGCAGTCATTATATCCAAAAGCATAAAATTGCTCCCGATAAAGTGCACGCGGTCCATTTAGGTGTTGATGTTTCCCCATACCAGATGGCTAAATTTAATGATTCGGTTACAAATGTGAAGAAGAAGCTAGGACTTCGCTCAGATGATCGTGTCATGCTCTATGCAGGCAGGCTGATCAAGGCGAAAGGTGTGCACGTCCTGTTAAAAGCATTTCGCAAGGTAAGCAAGCAGGATGCCAAAGCGCGACTTGTCATTGTCGGGGGAACAGGTTACGGGAGCAATCGAATGACTCCGTATATCCGTCATTTGAAGAACTTGGCGAAACCACTTGGGAAAAAGGTGAAATTTATAAATTTTATTCCGAGTAAAGAAATGCCGCTCTATTATCAAATTGGAGATGTAGTCGTTACGCCATCTGTCTGGCAAGAGCCGTTTTGCAGGGTGAATCTGGAGGCGATGGCATCGAGCAAGCCGGTGATCACGACGCCTAAAGGAGGAATCAGAGAGGTCGTAAAAGATGGAGAAACCGGATATATTATTCCGCTCATTGAATGGCAAAAAAAGCTGCCGGTCATTTGGGACCAGCTTTGGAGCGTTCCTCATTTACGCAGTCAGTTAGGAAAGCAGGCTTTCATGCGGGCGAAACGATTTTCTTGGTATGCGACTGCGCAAGGGTATTTACAGGTGTTCGAAAAGGCACTGGAAAAACGATTCAAGGTTCCATCCGTTCCGTTAAAGGCAGCGAGCTTCTAAACAAATTGAGAATAGGTGGGTGCCTTTTCTACCCCGGTTGTGGACTTCTGCCCTGTCCAGTTCAGACGGAGCGCATACCTTAAAAGTATTGAGAAGCACAACTGGGGAGTGATATTTTGTGAAAGGGTTAATCCTATGCGCTGGACGCGGTACGAGACTGCACCCTTTTTCTTATTCGCAACCCAAAACGCTCCTCCCTGTGGCAAATCAACCGGTTCTTCTCCACTGTATCCGCAAACTGCTTGAAGTGAATGTCAAAGATATCGGCATCATGATACATCCTTCCCAAAACCAAATACCTGAATATCTGGGGGATGGTAGTCAATACGGGGCTACCATTCGCTATATCCGGCAGGAATCGCTGTTGGGAATCGCCCACGCGGTAAAAATCGCACAACCGTTTCTGCAAAATGAACCTTTTCTCCTTTTGCTTGGAGACAACCTGGTAATGGATTCGCTCTCGGATCTGATTCACGTCTTCAGCCAGAGTCAGCCCGATGGTATCGTTATGCTCAGTGAGGTAGAGAAACCGCAGGACTACGGGATTGCAGAGGTTTACGAAGGGCGTTTACTCTCCGTGGCTGAAAAACCTGTACAACCAAAAAGCAACCTTGCAGTAATCGGGGTGTATCTGTTCACCAACAGGATTTTTGAAGCGATCACTTCACTGCAACCATCTTCTCGCGGTGAGTACGAAATCACAGACGCGATTCAGGCTATGATTGAACGCGGATGTGTCATTGCCCATTCAACTGCTCACGGGAAATACAGTGATGTTGGTAGGATTGACCGTTGGCTTGAGGCAAATCAGTGGATGCTCATTCAGGAGTTGGGAAACGATTTTTCCATAGGAAAAGGAAGTGTCATAAAAGATTGTAAAATCATAGGTCCTGTGTTAATTGGAGAGGGCTGTCACTTGGAAAATTGTCGGGTGGGTCCGTATGTTTCCATCCAGGATGGCGTCCAGCTATCGAATTGTACCCATATTGAGAATAGCATCCTGTTAGAAAACTGCAGATTGCAGGATATCGATTGGAAGCTGCAAAACAGTGTCTTTGGGCGTTCCTCTACGGTTAAAGGGGATGCAGGAAAACGAACAGGTGTGCTGATCGTAAGCGACAAATCCTCGATTCATTTCCCGGCAAGAGGAGGTGATGGTTTCTGAGCACCCCTCTGTTTACGGTAGTCATCCCTACGTATAACCGTGCGGAGTATATTCGCAAAGCCATTGACAGTGTCATGAATCAGAGCTGCAAGGATTGGAAGCTGCTGATTATCGATGATGCGTCAACCGACAAGACCCGAAACAAGGTGGACCGCTATCTGTTTCATCCCCATATCCAATACTATTGTATGGAACAAAACTCGGGTATCTCCGCAGTAATGAACAGGGCGTTGTCACTGGTGGATACTCCCTATCTGATCCAACTCGATTCGGATGACTGGCTCCCCAAGAAAGCTCTCGCCATATTGAAAAAAAGTATCAAGAAAGACAAGAGAAGAAAAATCTCCCTGTTTTACGGCAATATAAAGGTATGGCGAATACAGAAAGGAAAATACGTCCGCCCTTTTTTGATTAAACACAGACAGTTTCACACGAAATATCAATTTCTCACATACAATTACTGGATGGTAGCTCCCCGTTGCTATCTCGTTTCTGCTTTGCGGAATGTAGGGGGCTGGGATACCACGGACAAATATCAGGGCAGAATCATGGAGGACAGGAGGATCATCCTCCGTTTGATTGAACGTTATCCAGTCAAATGGATTAACAAAAAACTGTACAACCGCACCAAACACAAAGGCCAGTTAACAGACAACAAGATGAAACAAAAGCGAAATGAGCTGCGAAGACAAACATTTGACTACTATCTGAAGCGGTGGGGCAATGAATACAAGGCCGTCTACGTCTACCAAAACGGGTACCTGATTATCAAAAAATTGAAGAAAAGGGGGAGGAGAAAGCAGTGACGAGAAAAGCCTTGATCACAGGCTGTGCGGGTTTTATCGGCTCTCATCTGACCCAGCGTCTGCTGCGGGAAGGGCTGCATGTCATCGGGGTTGACGGCTTTCTCGATAACTATGACGTTGCCTTAAAGCTGCGCAATCTCTCGCTGATCGGCAACCATCCCCTGTTCATTTTTCATTCCTCCATGCTTTCGGAAAGACGTTGGGAACAGTGGCTGGAGGAGGTGGATCTGGTTTTCCACCTGGCTGCCCTGCCCGGCGTCCGAACCAGCTGGGGAAAGGCGTTTTCTGATTACGTCATCCATAACCTGATTGCCACACAATCACTCCTGGATGCCTGCACGCAAATCAAGCGCTCTCCCAAGATCATTGTTTCTTCATCTTCCTCTGTTTACGGAACCATGAAAGAAGGGTTGACAGGGGAACAATCGCCAAAGCATCCCATCTCCCCCTATGGCGTTACAAAGGCAGCTATGGAAGATATTTGTCGCGTCTACGTAGAGACGTTCCACCTGCCTGTGGTGATTCTGCGCTACTTTACTGTTTACGGTCCGAGACAGCGACCAGACATGGCGTTTCAGCAGTTTTTTCGGCAGATCCATCGGGGTGAATCCGTCACGCTTTACGGGGACGGCCAGCAAAGCCGTGATTTTACTTATGTTAGTGATGCGACCGAAGCAAATCTGCTCGCAGCCAAATACGGGGAACCGGGTGATGTGTTTAATATCGGAGGAGAGCGGGAGATCAAGCTGCTGGAAGTGCTGGAGCTGATGGGCGAGCTGACCGCGCATACGCCAAAACTCGTACACGCCCCCCCAGTTCCCGGAGATTCCCGGCGCACCTGCGCTGACATCAGTCTGGCAAGATCAAAACTGGGTTATCAGCCGCAGGTGAAGCTGGAAGAGGGACTGCGCTTGCAGTGGGAAGAGATTCGCGCCCAGTTGAAAGCATAACGGTAACAGGGGAGGCTTTCGCATGAAACAAGTTCTTGTTTACCGCCGCAAGTTTCTCCCGAAAAGTGAGACGTTTATCTATGAGCAATTACTTGGACACCAGCGGGTAAAAACAGCTGTCCTGACGAGACAAAAGCCTATTAACACCACACAGTTCCCCTTTTCTCCAGTGTATGTGCGCAAACGTTTCAAGGGTTTGACGAGCTGGTTGAAAAAGCAGAATTTCAACTGCCTGCACGCCAGATTTGGACCGGCAGGGGTGGAGCTGCTGCCCTATGCACGGGAGGCAAAGCTGCCTCTGATTACGTCCTTTCACGGTTTTGATGTGACCAAACGTGTCCGCGAAAGCAGCGTATACCGTCGCCAATTAAAAAAGCTGTTTCAACAGGGAAAAGCATTTACCGTCGTCAGCAATCATATGAAAAAGCGCTTGGTCAAACTGGGGTGTCCCGAAGGAAAGATAACACTGATTCGTTCCGGAATTGACCTGCGCAAATTTCCCATGCTTCCCCAGCAGGCTGTGAATGATGACTCATTTCGGCTGTTGAGTGTAGGCCGATTGACTGAAAAAAAAGGCATGGATACATTGATCAAGGCATTTGCAAAGGTGAGGCGCGAATATCCGCACGCAAAGCTGACCATCGTGGGAGAGGGCGAAGAGGAGAAGAAGCTGCGGCAACTGATCAAAAAGCACAGGCTCACCTCCAGCGTCAAGCTGCGTGGTGCCATGCCGCATCGCGAAGTTCAGCGGGAGCTTGCCGAATGTCATCTTTTTGCCATTGCCTGCAAAACGGCCAAAAACGGCAATCAAGAGGGCATTCCCAATGTATTGATGGAGGCCATGGCGAGCGGTCGCCCTGTGGTCTCTACCTATCATGCCGGAATCCCCGAGCTAATCGAACATGGTGTGACCGGATATCTCGTCCCGGAAAAATCGCCAGGCAAATTGGCTGCCATGATAAAACGGGTGTTGAAGGAGAGAGAGAAGTGGCCGGCAGTAACTGCACGGGCACGCGCAAAGGTGGAGAGCAACCACGATATCGAGAAACAGCGTGCCAGATTGGAAGCTCTGTACATCCGCGTGATGACAAAACGATGAGGTGAAGGGATGAACGTAGCCGTAATCGGAACGGGATATGTCGGATTGACGACGGCTGTCTCTCTTGCCCTGCATGGACATCAGGTGGTTGGGATTGATGTAGACCGGGAGAAAGTAACGCGTTTGCAGCAAAAAAAATCACCGATCTACGAACCTGGTCTTGAGGATGCTTTGGGACAGGTCATCGATCAGGGAAGATTGCGTTTTGACCATACTGTAAACGGAGCTGCTGAGGCAACCGTTCTCTTTATCTGTGTAGGTACACCGGAAGCAGACGACGGATCAGCCGACCTTCGCTTTTTGCATGCAGCGGCAGAGGATGTGCGCAACCTGTATGGGCAAAAGCCGGGAAAACGTGCCGTCGTGATCAAGAGCACCGTGCCGGTAGGAACCGGGGATCGTATAGCGGAGCAACTGAAAGCGTGCACAGAGGTGCATCTTGTATCCAATCCCGAATTTCTGCGGGAGGGGAGTGCATTATCAGATTCACTCCATCCATCGAGGATCGTTGTCGGAGCGGATTCACCCGAAGCTTTTGAGATGATGGATCAGCTGTACGCAAATGTGTCCGGACACTGGGTGAAAACGACGAGAGCTAATGCTGAACTGATTAAATACGCTTCCAATGCGTTTCTGGCCACGCGCATCTCTTTTATGAACGAGCTTGCCCGCCTGAGCGCTGTCCTCGGTACCGACATCGACGTGATCTCCCGCGGTATGGGTCTGGACAGTCGCATCGGGCCGGAATTTTTACGAGCAGGATTGGGGTATGGCGGCTCTTGCTTCCCTAAGGACACGGCAGCTCTTTTGCAAGTAGCAAAGGAAAAGGGCGTGGATTTGAATATTTTGCAGCAGGTTCGTGAAGTGAATCGGACACAGCCCGCCTGGTATGTGCAGTTGATCCGGGACAAATTGCAGGGGCTGCGTGAAAAGCGGATTGCCATACTTGGCCTTTCCTTTAAACCGGAAACGGACGATATTCGGGAAGCCAGGTCTTTGTCGGTAATCGGCCATTTCCTTCAGGAAGGAGCATTCCTGTCGGCATTTGACCCGGTGGCCGCTGATGCGGTCGCCCGTCTGTATCCTCAGGTCCGCTTCGAAACAGATGTCTATGAGACCCTAAGGGGGGCGGATGCAGCGGTATTGGTTACAGAGTGGAAAGCCTGCATCCAGATCGATTGGTCAAAAGCAAAAGCGCTGATGGCGAGGCCGATGTTGTTCGATGGCAGAAATGTCTGGCCTGCTGATCTTGTCCGGCAACATGGATTTGTCTATACAGGGGTAGGAAGAAGCTGACTCGTCAAAAGGGCTGAGTCGGCTTTTTTCTGCATAAGAATTTGAACAAGGAGTGAGAATACGCTAGGATACTCTTATGGATTGGATTTCCACCTACTTGTGATCGAGGAGTGAGTGACAATGAATAAAAGCAAAACCTTGCCAAAACGAAGTGAAGTGCCTGCTGAATTCAAATGGCGCCTGGAAGACATGTATGCAAGCGACAGTGATTGGGAAAAGGATGTTGAAAAGGTAAAACAGCTCGTCGAACAAGTAGCGGGTAAAAAAGGACAGCTCACGGCTTCGGGAGAACAGCTGCTGGAAGCGCTGCAGCTTCAAGATGAGCTGCTGAAAACGCTCGATCAGGTCTTTGTCTACGCCCGGATGCGCCGCGACGAAGACAACGTAAACAGCAAGTACCAAGCCCTGACCGACCGTGCCACTTCCCTCAGCACGCAGGTATACGGAGCGATCTCCTATATCCAGCCGGAGATTCTGGAAATACCGGAGGAAAAATTGGCGAAATGGCTCGAAGAGGTAAAAGGCTTGCAGCATTATCGAATCCTTTTGGATGAAATCACCCGTTTCAAGCCTCATACGCTTTCAGCTGAGGAAGAAGCGATACTCGCTAACGTCAGCGAGATTGCCTCTGCTCCCTCCAAAATTTTTGGCATGCTGAACAATGCGGACCTGAAGTTCCCGATGATACAGGACGAGTCGGGAGAACAAGTGGAGCTGACAAAAGGGCGTTATGTCCAGTTCATGGAAAGCAAGGATCGCCGCGTTCGAAAGGAAGCCTTTGAGGCGCTCTATTCTACATATGGGAAAAATCGCAATACGATTGCGGCCTCCCTCACTTCTTCGGTCAAATCTGACGTGTTTTATGCCAGCACCCGCAAGTATCCGTCGGCACTTTATGCAGCCCTGTTCGCGGATAATGTGGATTTGTCTGTCTATGACAACCTGATCTCGACCATCCATGAACATCTCCCGTTGATGCATCGCTACATCGCGCTGCGGAAGAAAATGCTCGCCGTAGACGAACTGCATATGTATGACCTGTATGTTCCTATTGTGCCTGAAGTAGAGGTGAACGTACCGTATGACGAGGCGGTCGCTACCATCAAGGAAGCGCTGAAACCGCTGGGTGAAGAATACGGCAGCGTCTTAAACGAAGGATTTTCCAACGGATGGATAGACGTATATGAAAATGAAGGCAAGACGAGCGGGGCCTATTCATGGGGTGCGTATACCTCACATCCGTATGTGCTGATGAACTATCAGGACAATGTAAACAACATGTTTACGCTGGCACATGAAATGGGGCACGCCTTGCACAGCTACTACTCTCATAAAGAGCAGCCCTACACCTACGCAGATTACAAAATCTTTGTAGCCGAAGTGGCTTCTACGTTGAACGAATCACTGCTGATGCATCATCTTCTGAAAACCACAACGGACAAAAAGCAGCGGATGTACCTGATCAACTACTATCTCGAGCAGTTCCGCGGCACGGTATTCCGTCAAACCATGTTTGCAGAATTTGAGAAGATCATCCACGCCAAGACGGAGCAGGGAGAACCCCTGACAGCAGACAGTCTGAGCGAGATTTACCGGGAGCTGAATCTGAATTACCACGGACCTGATATGGTGGTAGACCAGGAGATCGATTTGGAATGGGCACGTATTCCTCATTTCTACCGCAATTTCTACGTCTACAAGTACGCCACCGGTTTCTCGGCAGCAACGTCGCTGGCCAAACAGATTTTGGAGGAAGGGCAGCCGGCCGTAGAACGCTATCTGAACTTCCTGAAGAGCGGAAGCTCCGATTACCCATTGGAATTGCTCAAAAAAGCGGGAGTGGACATGACCTCGCCTGAGCCGATTCGTGAAGGGTTGGCTGTGTTTGAGGAGATGCTGGCGGAGATGGAAAAGCTGGTCGAAGAAGTCTAATCAAATCAAAAGGTAAAAACTCTTTCACATGATGTTAAAAAGCCAGGGTTACGCGCCCTGGCTTTTTGTGTGCTAGTCCTTTATGCCGTGCTCCCAATATGCACGTCGCTTTCACGGACTCAGTATTTTTCTCATCAGTGTCGCAAAATCAACGTCCTGGAACGAGGCATCCCCGACAGGGAGAAAAGAGCGCATGCGCAGCCCCAGCGCGATTAATACGAACAGTTCTCCCATCTTTTGTGTATCTACATCGGCAGGGATTACGCCGTGATCTTGACCAGCCTTGATCCATTGGCGGGAGAAAAAAACGGATTGATTGTAAAACTGTTTTAATACCTCGTCGATTTCGGGACGGCCTGTCTTTGACAAGAGATAGACCAGTATTTGATTAATCTCATTTCGCGGGTTATTCAAGAGAGGCAGCCCTTTGGTCAACTCTCCCAAAGGACCTTCCAGCTCTTTTTTGGACTGCTTGACCCGATTTTGGAATCGCTGATCAATGTCCTCCAGGCTCTCCTGAAGTACCCATGCGTAAATCTCATCTTTGCTTTTCACATAATGAAATATAGCCCCTTTGGAGAGCCCGGAGCGATCCATGATATCTTTCATTGTGACAGAGTCACAGCCTTTTTCTCGAATCAGTTCCTTGGTGGTTGTCAGCAGGAGCTGGATCGTTTGCTGACGACGTTCTTCTTGTTTCAATGGAATGCCTCCCAGGTGGTTGCTTACAAACAGTATATATACAAACTGTCGGTTTGTAAATAATGTGAGAGCGCTTTATTTCGCACCGTGGAACAAATTAGAAATTTTTTCTCAAAAGCGGTAATTTTGTGTTCTCCTAATCCGTAATCACAGATATGGAATAAGGGGATCATGCCCTCCGTCCCGAGACGGAGAAGAAGTTCCAACCCCTGACTGTTTTGAAAAGGTTGGTAAAACTGGCACAATACCCTTGGGAATGATTGTTACGATTTGGAGGAATCTTAGTGAAAAAACATGCATCGATTTTACTAGCTTTGGTTGTGCTTACAACTGCTGGTTGTGGCCCAGCACCGGAGCAACCCCAGGCACAAGAAGAAACAAAAGCAAAAGTGGTGGAAGTCTTCAAGGTGCAAAAAAATCAAGCTCCGGTATTACTGACCGCTACCGGGCTGGTTCAGGCCAATCGGGAAGCCTCCTTGCAATTTGGCACATCCGGTAAAGTGTCCTCCATCTCTGTGGGAAAAGGCGATAAAGTGTCCCAGGGACAGCTGCTGGCAAGCCTCGATATCCAGCATTACCAAAGCGAAATCGCGGCGGCCGCGGGCCAAGTTGAGGAAGCGACGGCCCGTAAAGCAAAAACGCTGAAAGGCGCTTCGGCCGAAACGATTCAGAAACAGCAATTGCAAGTTCAAAGCGCTCAGCAGGATCTGGACAAAGCAAATGAGGATCTGCTTACGGGAGAAAAGCTCTTCGCTGGCGGGGCCATTTCCCAAAGCGAGCTGGATGACCGCCGCAGAGCAAAGGACCAAGCGGCAATTAAATTGCGGGACCATAAATTGGCGTTGGATGAGTTGACGCGCGGAGCAGAACCAGAAGATGTAGCCATGGCCAACGCTTCCATCAAGCAGGCAGCCGGACAAGTGGAGCGGGCCAAGAAGAGCCTGAATGATACGAAGATCACCGCACCATTCTCGGGTACGATTGTCGATGTATCCAAGCAAGTAGGCGAGCTTGCATCACCTGGTGAACAGATCGTACACATCGTCGATCTGGCAGAAGTAAAAATCACTTTGGATGTGAGCAACGATCTGATTAACCAGTTTCAAGAGCGGGCAAAAGTGGAGGTCGTCGGGGAAGACGGTAAGAAATACGAGGGAACAATAACGTTTGTGTCGCCTGTCGTCGACAAGCAGACCGGAAAATACCGGATCGAAGTGACAACAGCCAACACCGAAGGACAGTGGAGAGGCGGCATGGTGGCAACTGTAGAACTCCCGCGTAAGGTAAATGGCTTGCTCGTACCGCTGGAAAGTGTGGGTGTCTCCCAGGGCGAACATTATGTGATGGCTGTGGTAGATGGACTGACGGTGAAGCGTCCGGTCAAAACCGGCCAGATGGTAGGCGATCAAATCGAGGTCATCAGCGGACTTTCTGAAGGAGATCAACTTTTGCGCTCCGGGATTACCTTCTACGTTGAAGGGCAAAAAGTGGAGGCGAAAGGGGAATAATTATGGAAAAACTCATTCTCTTTCTGCTGAAGCGGCGCCTTATCGTCTATCTTGTCACCTTTCTGATCGTGGTCGCCGGCCTTGGCTCGTTATTTAGTTTCAACATCGAGCTGGTGCCAAAAACAAATTTGCCAATCCTTTCCGTGCAAATCTCGGGCGGCTCGCTTCCTCCAGAAGAGATGGAAGAGAAGATAACGAAAAAGGTAGAGCAGGAAATCAAGTCATTGTCTGGCATCAAGGAACACTCCTCGACGACAAGTACCGGTTCTGTCCACCTCACGATCACTGCGGTAGAGGGAAAGGGAGAGCAGGTTAAACAAGATGTTCAGAATGCGATTAACCGGTTACGCAATAATTTTCCTAAAAGCATTGATACCGTAAATGTTACCCAAATGAACCTCGGCGATGAGGAAATGATCGATTACGCGTTGGTGGGAGCAGATCCCAAAGCCATGCTCAGTATGGCCAAAACCGCGATCAAGGACCGCATTGAAGAGGTGCCAGGTGTAAAGGAAGTATCGGTCTCGGATCGAAGCTTCGAAAATAAAATTGCCATCACCCTTCGTCCTGAGCGATTGACAGCTTACCATACTACGCCGTCCGCTGTAATTGACCAGCTCCAGGTAACGAATTGGAAGCAAGCGGTCGGGACCCTGGAAAACATCGGTTTTGATACCGTTGTGATGATCGACAACTCATACACCACCGTCCAGGAAATCAGTCAACTCCCGATTGATACTCCAGAGGGAACGGTCAGCTTGGATCAGCTGGCACAGATCGAAGATTATCGGGGTATCGTAAAGGATTCCGTTGCTTTGACGGATGGGGATGTATTTGTTCACATCAGCGTCAAGCGTGCCAGTGGCAGTGATCTGATTACAACCCAGAAAAAAGTGGAAGAGGTTGCTCATCAGATCAATGCAGAGGCAAACGGTCAGTATCAGATGAAGGTCATGTTTGAGGCCGTCTCCTTTATCGAACACGCAGTCAGCAATCTGAGCAGAGACGTTATCATCGGTGCCATCCTGGCTATTTTGATCCTGATGGTGTTTCTGCGAAATTGGCGGGTGACATTGGTAATTGCTACGACACTGCCGTTGTCAGCGATGATTACCTTTATTGCCATGAAGGCTGGCGGTTACAATATCGACATGATCAGCTTGCTTTCCCTTAGCTTGTCAGTCGGTCTGATCGTTGACGCGGCGATCGTAGTTCTGGAGAGTATCTATCATTTCCGGGAAAAAGGGGAGCAATTGACTCAGGCGATTGTCAAGGGAACTCGTGAGGTCATGACGCCAGTATTTACCTCGCAGTTGACCATCATCGTGGTATTCCTGCCCTTGATCCTTGCAGATTTTGAAGACTGGCTGAAGCCGGTTCTGGGCGCCATCGCCTTTACCGTCACCGCTGCAATTACGGCGTCGACAATTGCTGCGTTCTTCTTCGTGCCCGTTTTTTCAGACCGATTTTTGAAAAACGACAAGAAGGTAACGTTGGAGGGAGAAGCCAAAGAAGGTGCGATTGTCCGGGCGTTTACCGGTCTGTTGAAAAAAGCGCTAAAGCATCGCGTCAAAACGATCATGGTTGCCATCGGGCTTCTGGTCGGTTCCTTCTTCCTGATGCCTTTTATGAAGATGGGTCAAGGGATCAATCCAAACGAGAATCTCGTCTATGCGGTGATCAAGATGCCTGCGGGCTCTACCCTGGAGAACACCAAGCGGGCAGCCTTGCAAGCAGAGGATTCGCTGCGTGAATTAACAGAAGTAAAAGATGTCTTCTTTTTTGCAGGCAAGGAGCAAGCTGAGTTGTTCCTCATGCTGAAAGGCAAAAAGGAAAGAGTGCGCGGAAAAGATGAGATGACGATGGAGATCAATAATCGCCTGCAATCAGTCCAGGGCGTTGAGAGTGTCACCATGTCATTTGGCAGTCAGGGTGGGAATGCCCCTGTTCAGCTGGATATCACCGGTGATGATATGGAAAAAATGCGTCTGATTGCCGGAGATGTAGAAGGAATGCTGGAGACCATTCCGGGACTGACGAATATCCGCAACGACTATAAAGAAGGAAAAGAAAAAATCACCCTGATTCCTAAACAGGAAGCATTGTCCCGGATGCAGGTGGATCATCGTTCGCTCCTGCAGCAAATCAGTACGATGATCGGTGAACAGCCTGTCACAACGATTTCCACGGACGGGATTGAAGTCAATGTCGTAGCACAGATGCCTGAAAATTGGCTGAAGCACCCGGAACAATTGCAGCAAATCATGATTCAGTCCAAAACAGGATCGCAGGTTCCGCTATCGGATCTGGTGGAATGGAAATACAGCAAATCTCCTGTCACGATCAAGCATGTGAAGGGAGAAAAAATCGTAACCGTTTCGGCAGAGCTACTCGGCACGGACCTTGGCACCGCAGGACGTTTGGTAGGAGAAAAATTGCCGCAGCTCGCTGTACCTGCCGGCTATAAAGTGGAGATTGCCGGTAAACTGAAGGAACAAAGTACAACGATGATGCAGGGCCTTTTCGTCTTCCTCGGTGTCGTGGTGCTGATTTACGTGATCATGGTCGCACAGTTTGGAAGACTGTCCCAGCCGTTTATCATCATGCTGACGATTCCCATGGCTTTGGTAGGGGTTGTGCTTGGATTCGTTCTGACACAGCGTGTATTTGGAGAGATGGCGATGATCGGGATGATCATGCTTGTCGGGATCGTGGTATCTAACGCCATTCTCTTGATCGACAGAATCAATTTGCTGAGAAACAGAGGCATGGACTTGGGAGAAGCAATCGTCCAAGGCACCAAAGACAGGGTCCGTCCTGTGATCATGACCAAGCTGACAGCTATTCTTGGCATGCTGCCAATGGGGCTTGCAGTCGCAGAAGGCTCTGATTTGGAAGCGCCGCTAGCCACGGCCGTTATCGCCGGTTTGATTTTCCATACGATCGTAACGCTGGTGCTGGTTCCGGTCCTGTACTCTTTATTCGAGACTTCCAAAGCTAAACGCCTGGCAAAGAAAGAAGCCAAAGCCGCAAAGCGCCTCCAAAAAAGGCTGGAAAAAGCAGAGATCCGGGCATCAGATGTATAAGTGAACGCAAGTAAAGGTATTATGGAAGTTGTACACGAGTGATTGTTGGTTCATTCGCATTAAAGAAGGAGAGAAGTAGGTGGTCACCATTGCTTCTCTCTTTTTTTTTGCTAAAGCGTAATCAAAACGTGATGCAAATGTGCTCACCTACTAGGCGGCTGTCAGATATTTCTGTAGAATGGAGGCAACTATGTGCAATTTGTCCGTTTTTAGGCGGGAAGGAGAATGGATACATGGATTTACATTTGCAGGGAAAAACAGCGATCATCCTCGCATCGACGAAAGGCTTAGGCAAAGCAACTGCCGTGTCCTTGGCCCAGGAGGGCGCTAGTGTCACGGTCTGCGGCCGGGATGAAGCAGCACTGGCAGCCGTTCATGAAGAAATTTTGCAGACCACAGGTAAAGAGCCGCTTGCACTTGTAACCGATGTGACAAAACCGGAAGACATCGCGCGGCTGGTAGAGGAGACCGTTGCCCGTTTTGGCGGTGTGGATATTCTTGTCAATAATGCAGGTGGTCCTCCTGCGGGTACTTTTGATCAGCTGACAGACGAGCAATGGATAGCGGCATTTGAACTGGGCTTGCTCAGTTTTGTCCGCTCGATCCGCGCTGTTTTACCTCATATGCGAAAGCAGAAATTCGGACGAATCGTCAATTTCGCTTCCTCTTCTTTTAAACAGCCGCTGGAAAATCTGATTCTCTCGAATACCTTTCGCACGGGCATCGTCGGACTTGCGAAAAGCTTGGCGACGGAGCTTGGTCCAGACGGTATCCTCATCAACACGATCGGGCCCGGACGGATTGCCACAGACCGCGTTGCTTTTCTGGACCAGATGCGGGCCAATTCTCTGCAAATCGCTGCAGAAGAAGTGAAACGGAGTACGGAAGCTACGATTCCTCTCGGCAGATATGGTGAGCCCGAAGAATTCGCAAGGATCGCGACATTCCTCGCATCCCCTGCCAATAGTTATGTGACAGGACAGGCTTTTCTGGTGGACGGAGGATTCGTGAAAGCAATCTGATAAAAGTTTCGCTTCTATCTCTCTTTCCTTCCGCGTATGCATGTACTAATAGGTGACAAGCATTTGCGAAAGGGAGAGTAGAATATGAAGGTTGTAATCGTCAGTTTGCGAAATCTGATTTTGGGCGGCATCGTCCTGTTGATCGTGCTCGTCGCCGGTATTTTCCTGCTGGTGAAGGACCCGCTCAATGTATCCGACTCCTACCGACAGCATGACCCCAGTGTCCCTGCTTCGGCCTTGCCGATGATGAAGCCTGCAGACAAAGAGAAGCCCTCACTCAATATGGATGTGAAGGTGGAAGGCAACACGGCGGAGATATCCTTACTCACACAGAATTTTCAATTCGTGGCTGACAACGGTGAGTTGGAAATGCAGCCGATCTATGGAGAAGGCCATGCCCACCTGTACCTGAACGGTGAACCAAAGGGAATGATCTACCAGCCGGACTTTTTGCTGAAAAAACTGCCCAAAGGTGAACATGAGCTTCGTGTGGAGCTGAACTACAGCAATCATTTGCCTTACAAGATCGAGGCGGTGCAGAAATTCGTAGTCGAATGATCAGGCGTTCCGGCCAGGGACGCTTTTCTTTTTTGATCGTGCTGCAATGATAGCGAAGACACCAGGTGATCGGATGTAAAAGAAGGAATAAGCTGGGAAGAGGGCGAATCAAAAACAAATGAGACAGAATAGTCAGAAATAATCAATGGAGGGTTGTGCATGCTGCGTTCGATCACGATTGGCGATTTGTTGGATGAAACGGCGGGTCGATTTCCTGAGCGAGAAGCAGTCGTCTACAAAGAGCGGGGGATCCGCTACTCTTTTGCGGAGTTTCAGACGATTTGCAATCAAGCAGCGCGAGGGTTTTTGTCGTTGGGAATCAATCCTGGGGAGAACATTGCCATCTGGGCTACCAATGTGCCAGAATGGGTGATCAGTCAATTTTCCACAGCAAAAATGGGCGGTGTTTTGGTCACGGTGAACACCAGCTATCGCGTACATGAGCTGGAGTACTTGCTGCGACAGTCTGAATCCACGACACTGCTGTTGATTGACTCCTACCGTGATGCCAGTTACCTGGAAATGATCAGAGAAATCTGTCCGGAGCTGGATGCGTGTGAGCCTGGTCAGCTGCGATCGGAGCGCTTGCCGCATTTGCGAAATGTCATTTTCCTCGGGGAAGAGAGACAGCCAGGCATGTTCCTGTGGAGTGATCTTTTGGAGAGGGGAGCCCAGGTCTCTGATGAAGAAAGGATCAGGCGCCAACAATCACTTCATCCCGATGACGTCATCAATATGCAGTATACATCAGGGACGACCGGGTTTCCCAAAGGGGTCATGCTCTCGCACAACAATATTGTAAACAACGCGATCAAAGTGGCCGAATGTCAACGGCTGAATGAAACAGATCGGGTCTGTATTCCAGTGCCCTTTTTTCATTGCTTTGGCTGTGTCATGGGCACACTTGCCTGTGTTGCGACAGGAGCTACGATGGTTCCGGTCATCTCATTTGATCCGGAAATCGTACTGGATGCGGTAGAGGCAGAGCGCTGCACAGCTTTGTACGGGGTACCGACGATGTTCATCGCTGAGCTGAACCATGCTTCTTTTGCCGGACGGGACTTAACCTCCCTGCGGACAGGGATCATGGCCGGTTCACCATGTCCCATCGAAGTGATGAAAAATGTCGTGGAGAAAATGGGCATCCGGCAAATCACCATCGCTTATGGACAAACGGAGTCTTCCCCCGTGATTACACAAACCAGACCCGACGATTCCATCGAACGGCGCGTGACGACGGTTGGGCGAGCACATGACGGGGTAGAGGTGAAAATCATCGATCCAGCTACTGGTGATACCCTTCCCGCAGGTGTTCAAGGCGAGCTTTGCACACGCGGATATCTGGTGATGAAAGGGTATTACAACATGCCGGAACAGACCGCAAGAGTCATTGATCATGAAGGGTGGCTGCATACCGGTGATCTGGCGATGGTTGATGAAGAAGGGTTTTTCCGCATTACAGGCAGGCTGAAGGATATGATTATTCGCGGTGGAGAAAATATTTACCCGCGGGAAATCGAAGAGTTTCTCTATACACATCCACAGGTGCTGGACGTACAGGTGGTCGGGGTCCCGGATGCAAAGTACGGGGAACAAGTGCTGGCCTGCATCAAGGTTAAGCCGGGGGAGGAGCTGACGGAACAAGACATTCTCACCTACTGCGAGGGCAAGATCGCCCGCTATAAAGTCCCTCGGTTTATCCAGTTCGTGACTGAGTACCCGATGACTGCCTCCGGCAAAATCCAGAAGTTCAAGCTGCGTGAACAAGCGATCGAGCGTTTTGGTCTGGAGACCGGGAAAGATTTTACCACGGCTTGAGAAAAGGGGAGGGCTGTTCTATAGCTCTTTACTTTCCTGCTTGACTCTTCTATGATGATGGCATGAGATAAACCGAAAAAAGCGAAGGCACGGAAATCCCATGCCTTCGCACTGTTTTTTATCGCAGTTTACGCGCGTTGTTTTGCTTCGTAAGCGGCAATCTTGTCTTCGTATTGCAACGTAATGCCGATGTCGTCCAGCCCGTTCAGCAGGCAATAGCGGCGGTAGGAGTCCACCTCAAAAGGATAGGAGAGGCCGTTCTTGTCTGTGACTACTTGCTGCTGCAAGTCAATCGTCAGTTCATAGTTCTCTTGGCCCTCTGCCCGGGAAAAGAGCTCTTGTACTTGCTCTTCACTCAATTTGATAGGGAGAATTCCATTTTTAAAGCAGTTGTTGTAAAAAATATCGGCAAACGATGGAGCGATCACCACGCGGAAGCCATAATCGAGCAAAGCCCAAGGGGCATGTTCCCGCGAGGAGCCGCAGCCAAAGTTGTTGCGAGCCAGAAGCACAGTGGAGCCGGCATATTTCGGTTGATTGAGGATAAAGGAGTCAATCTTTTGACCGTCAGCCGTAAAGCGCCACTCGTAAAAAAGAAATTGACCAAAGCCAGTGCGCTCGATACGCTTCAAAAACTGTTTCGGGATGATCGCGTCTGTGTCCACATTAACGCGGTCCAAGGGTGCTACGAGTCCAGTGTGAATGACAAACGGGTTCATTGAAATACCTCCTTGTTCACGCCTTCATGCTTCCATTCGCGTACATCTACAAAATGGCCGGCAATCGCTGCGGCAGCGGCCATCTCAGGGCTGACGAGATGCGTGCGTCCACCGCGTCCCTGACGTCCCTCAAAGTTGCGGTTGGAGGTAGAGGCGCAGCGTTCGCCTTCTTGCAAGATATCCGGGTTCATGGCAAGGCACATGGAGCAGCCAGATTCACGCCATTCGAAGCCGGCTTCCTGGAAAATCAGATGGAGGCCTTCTTCTTCAGCACGCTGTTTCACTGTTTGAGAACCAGGAACGACCATAGCGTGCACGTGGGCAGCAACTTTACGGCCTTTTGCTACCTCTGCGGCACTGCGCAGGTCTTCGATTCTTCCGTTTGTACAAGAGCCGATAAAGACGCGGTCAATTTTGATGTCGCTCATCGGTGTACCCGGAGTGAGACCCATGTAGGCCAGAGCATCTTGAGCAGCTTTGCGCTGAGCGGTCGTTTCAAAGGAATCCGGGTGTGGAACCGTGCTTGTAATGTCGGTACCCATACCAGGGCTTGTGCCCCAGGTTACTTGCGGTGCGATCTCGCTGGCTTGAATTTCTACACAGTGATCATACGCAGCGCCAGGGTCTGTGCAAAGTTGCTTCCATTGCTCGACGGCGGCGAGGAAATCTTCACCCTGCGGTACAAAGCGTTTGCCTTGGAGGTAGGCGAAGGTGGTCTCATCCGGTGCGATCAAACCAGCGCGTGCACCCGCTTCGATCGACATGTTACATACGGTCATACGTTCTTCCATCGTCAGCTTGCGGATTGCATCACCGGTGTATTCAATTACGTAGCCCGTCGCAAAATCGGTTCCGTATTTGGCGATGATGGCCAGGATCAGGTCTTTGGCGCCTACGCCGAAAGGAAGATCGCCGACGACGCGTACTTCCAGCGTTTTCGGTTTGGATTGTTGCAGACATTGCGTAGCCAGCACATGTTCAACCTCGCTGGTTCCGATACCGAAGGCCAGGGCCCCGAATGCACCGTGTGTAGACGTGTGGCTGTCTCCGCATACGATCGTTTTGCCTGGATGGGTCAGACCCAGTTCCGGTCCGATGACGTGCACGATTCCCTGATCCGGGCTGTTCAGGTCGGCGAGTGTAATGCCGAACTCCTCACAGTTGGTGGTCAGTGTTTCCATCTGCTGACGGGAGATCGGGTCTTTTACGTTAAAGCGGTCCGCAGTCGGAACATTGTGATCCATCGTAGCAAAAGTCAGATCAGGGCGGCGAACCCTGCGTCCGGCGAGACGAAGACCTTCAAATGCCTGTGGCGATGTTACTTCGTGAACGAGGTGCAAATCAATGTAGAGAAGACTTGGTTTACCTGCCTCCTCGTGAATGACGTGGGCATCCCAAATTTTTTCAAACATAGTGCGAGGTTTCATAGGGTAATCCTCCTTCGTACAAAACTCTTATCAAGGTTGTATCATGGCAATGAAAATAGTTCAAAGATATAATTATTATCAAAGGGATAGTTTTTGCCTATTGGGAGGTCTTCATGGAATTACGTCAGATTAGATACGTGCTCGCAGTCGCAGAAGAACGGAGCTTTTCCCGTGCTGCAGGACGTTTGCATCTGGCTCAGCCATCGCTGAGTCAGCAGATAGCCAAACTGGAAAAAATATTGGGTGTGAACCTGTTTCATCGCCTTCCCCAGCATGTCGAACTGACTGATGCCGGACAGCGCTTTGTCCAGGTAGCCCAGACACTGGTCGACATGGCCGAAGGCTTGGAGAGGGAAATGCGGTCGTATGCAGTAGGCGAAAGCGGCAAGCTTCTGGTAGGGAGCCTACCCATTACGGGAGCGTATGTGCTTCCGCGCGTGATTCCTGACTTTACCCGACAATTTCCGGGTGTTGAGCTGCAGCTGGTCGAAGAGACCTCCAGCCACCTTGAGCATATGCTGGTGCGCGGAAAAATTGACATCAGCCTGTTGACGATGCCGATCACAGATCATACGTTGGAAACCATACCGGCCATCCATGAGGAGATCTATTTGGCAGTGCCGCCGCAGCATCCGCTGGCTGAAAAAGAGGAAGTCAGTTTGGAGGAGCTGGCAGGACAGCCATTTATTCTGTTAAAAGAGGGCCAAGGATTTCGCACGATTTCGCTTCGGCTTTGTGAGGAAGCAGGTTTTCGCCCGCGGATTGTGTTTGAGAGCAGCAATATCCAGACCATCCAGTCCCTTGTAGCGGCAGGGATGGGATGTTCCTTTGCCCCGCGGATGATATCACTCGCACCAGGGACCACCGAGCCGCCTGTCTATGTCCGTTTGTCAAACAGACCGTTTCGGACGCTGGTCGTAGCCTATCGAAAGGATCGTCCCCTGTCGAAGCCGGCGGAGGCTTTTGTCCAATGCCTGGTGGCGCAAAAAAATCATTTCTAACCAAATCTTTGGCTGTGCTACACTGATTACATCGAAAAAACAGGAGGCGTACTGGTCATGAGAGAAATCAAGACTGAAGCAGAATTCAACGAGATGATTGGGCAAGATAAACCCGTTGTGGTGAAATTTTTTACAGATTGGTGCCCGGACTGCCATCGCATCGACCCGTTCATGCCGGCAGTCGAAGAGTCGTACAAAGAAAAGATTGATATGATCGCGATTAACCGCGATACGTTGCCGGAGCTTTCCCAGCAGCTTGATGTGTTTGGGATTCCCAGCTTTATTGCTTTTGCTAAAGGGAAAGAACTGATCCGCTTTGTCAGCAAGCTCGGCAAAAGCCGGGATGAGATTGAACATTTTCTCGACCGTACAATCCAGATCAGTGAAAGCTTGGAGCAAGCGTAAGCTCATCGAGAACATGAATGCATGCATGTAGGAGATCATCTTTCATGATACCAATGACGAAACAGGGAGAGTGGCTGATCGGAACGATTCCGGATGAGGTTCATGACGTGCCGATCGGCCATCTTCTCAGAGAAGTGTGGAAATGGCCCAAAAAACAGGTTCATCTGCTGTTCCAGGAAAAAGGATTGCTGCTGGACGAAAGCCCGATCGCACAGCATGTGAAGGTAAGGGAAGGGCAAGAACTCAGGGCAAGACTCTGTCCGCCTGAGCCCCTTGGTGTCGAGCCTGCCTTTGGCGGTCTCGAAGTTTTGTACGAAGACGACCATCTCCTCGTTGTGAACAAGCCGGCCGGAGTACTGCTGCATCCGACGGAAAAGCATCATCAAGGGACACTCGATCACCTCGTTGCAGGGTATTTTCAGCAAACCGGTCTGCAGGCGCGTGTACGCCATGTTCACCGGCTGGATCAAGAAACCTCGGGTGCGGTCATGTATGCCAAACACCCGTTGGCCTCTGCACGGCTGGACGAGTTTTTGCGTGAGCGGAAGATCAAGCGATGCTATGTCGCGTACGTGCATGGCAAGCTCACACAAAGCAGCGGAAAAATTGCCGAGCCGATCGGCAAGGATCGTTCACATCCAAATCGCAGACGTGTGACCCCAGGTGGCGATCACGCTGTCACCCATTTTCATGTGACACAGCATTTTCACCACGCGACCAAGCTGGAGTGTGAGCTTGAAACAGGGAGAACGCACCAAATCCGGGTACACCTTAGTTATCTAGGCTATCCCCTGATTGGCGACGTCCTCTATGGGGGCAAGGCTGAACTTTTGAACAGGCAAGCGCTGCACGCATTTGCGCTTCGGTTTGTTCATCCGTTTGACGAAGAGCCGCGGGAGGTTTTCGCACCGCTGCCTCCAGATCTGCGAAAACTGGAAACCGTACTTATGAATCGCCAATCGAAGAGAAGCTGAATAAACTGCCAGGGAAGCAAGCAGAGAGGGTGGTAGGATGAAACGACCCATCATCGGCATACTGACCTGGCGGGAGGGCAGAAAATTTGCCGAGCCTGTCTATTTCCGCAAAATGATCCAGGCCGGGGATGAACTCGGCTGTACCGTATTTTTGTTCTCACCAGCGGATGTATTGGCAAACGGCAAGCAGGTGCGCGGCTTTCTTCCGACGAAAAAGGGGTGGCAACCGCGCATGTTTCCGCGTCCCGATGCAGTGATTGACCGCTATCGGTATTCTCCGGGTCCGGCATTTAAGCAGTACGTGGCTTTTCGCAAAGCCAGCGATTTTCTCTACGCCAATAATCGTCTGGCGAATAAATGGAAAGTGCACGAGGTGCTGTGGAAAGATACCAAGATGCACCCCTGGCTGCCGGAAACCGTGCTTTACAATCAGGTCAATTTGGAACGCATGCTGCGGCGCCACGCCATGATTTATGTGAAACCGGTTAATGGTACAGGGGGACGGAATATCCTCTCCGTAGAAAAGAAGATGAATGGCTATCAGCTTCTCGGCAGGGATGCACAACGATCACGTGTGTCCACACAGCTCGGACAGCTTGCATCTGTTCAAAACAAAGTGAAGAAATGGGCAACACGCGACAGATATATTGTCCAGCAAGGCCTTCATTTGGACTTGGTGCCGGATCGGGCCGTGGACATGCGCCTGTTGATTCAAAAAGACGGAGAAGGGCAATGGAGGATAACCGGAGCTGGGATGCGTGTCGGCGGAGCCAAGAGTGCGACCTCCAATCTCCACGGCGGTGGCAAAGCAGTCCTCGCCCGGACCTTTTTGACCCGTCATTTTGGTGAACAACGAACCGCGGCGATTCTCGCAGATTGTGAGCGTCTTGCCTTTCAAACGGTGGAAACCATTGAAAATCATTTTGGTCGCATGATGGAGATGGGGCTGGATATCGGGATCGATGTCGAGGGAAATGCCTGGCTGATCGAGGTCAATCCGAAGCCGGGCAGGGAAATTTTCCGCGAAATGGGGCAGAGCCGGCAGTATAAGGAAGCGATACAACGCCCCATTCAGTACGCCATGTTTCTGGCAGGATTCCCTTTTGCCCCAAAAACGGCAGGAACAACAGACAAGGCGGCGCGGTGATGGCGCCGTTTTTGTTTTTCTGTAAAGAAAATTAATTAGCTATCTGTAAGACTTTTTGTAACATATGATCAGGTTCATCCGTATTTCATTAGTGAAGTGGACGGTATGTATGATCAAACAGGGTTAGGACATGCACCCTTTTGGACAGAATGGAAATGAAGGAGTTGATGGACGTGGAGCAACTGATCCATCTGGCAACAGATTACTGGCCGATTGTCATCGGAGCAATTGTGCTGATCATTATTCTACAGTTAATTGTGAAGAGTTTGTTTCGGATTGTTTCCGTGTTTGTCGTCATCGCGATCGTCCTGGTGCTTGTTTTTCAATTTTCACCGGAACAGGTGATCGACATGGGGCGCTCCGCTGTTCAGACCACGCAGGATGCCCTGGAGAGCACGGTGGTTCCCTTGGTGGAAAAAGAGCTGAAAGATGCAACCATTACGTTTCATGACGATGGCAGCTATGAGATGAAGAGCAAGAGTCTTCGCATAACCGGAAAAAAAGGGGACAGCAAGGCATCCATTCACTATGGAGAGAACAATTGGGATGTGGATGTGAGTATCCTGGGGCAGCTGTTTCAGGATAAGCTAAACAAGGCAGAATCGGATTCAAACGCAATGTAAACACGTTTGTAAACCATATCAGGCCAGCACAACAAGACAGGAGGGCAAGAAGGGACGAGCTGTACTGATGCTCATCCTTCTTGCCCTGTTTCTTTTTCTTCTCGGTTGATCAAACCAGAAGCGGTGGTCTTCGGAGCAAGCTGGCTTGTTCATAAGCGTATCCAATCCGGATGAGCTGAGGCTCGCTGAATGCCCTTCCGGTAAACATGATCCCGAACGGCTTGCCAGAGGGCTCATAGCCGGCTGGAACCGTAATCGAGGGATAGCCAGCCTTGGCCCCTACGACTTCTCCGAAATCGTGAGGAAAGAGCACGCAGTCTAGCTGATGGTCATGAAAGAGTGCATCCAATCCCTCTGTTCGCGAGAGAGTTAGATCCCGCAGTCGACTCGCGAGATAATCAGGTTCGGTCAACGAACCGCTCAACCCCTCAGAGCGCTCCAGGATGTCCTGGCCGTAGCGAAGTGCTTCCTCTGCATGCTCTTTGTTCCAGGCGATCACGTCCTTGAGCGTCCGCAGCGGGAAAGATGCTGGCAGGCTGGACAGATAAGCATTTACACCTGATTTGAACTCGTGGAACAGGACCGTGGGATCGTCGATACTGTCATCAAACGGAAAAGAAATGTCGTGTACCAGCATCGCTCCCTGGGCCTCCAGGATTGTGAGAGCAGCTTGATAGAGAAGCTGTTGATCCTCACTCATATCGTTTCCGGCAAAGGATCGGACTACCCCGATGCGAGCTCCGCGAAGTCCGTTTTTATTCAGAAAAGGTGTATAGTCATAATGAGAGAGTCCTTGGCTGGCACGGGTCGCCGGATCGTGCTCGTCCACGCCCGTCATCGTCCCCAGCAGAATCGCAGCGTCTTCTACCGTACGGGCCATAGGGCCAGGCGTGTCCTGACTGACCGCGATCGGAATGATTCCGCTCCGGCTGATCAGCCCGACCGTCGGCTTGATCCCAACTAAAGAATGGTTGGCTGCGGGATTTAGAATAGAGCCGGAGGTTTCCGTTCCTACAGCGGCCGCTGTAAAACCCGCAGCCACTGCGGCGCCGGAGCCAGAACTGGAGCCTCCGCAATCAAAAAGTCCGGGAGCATATGGATTGCGCACTTGACCACCACGGGAGCTGTAGCCGTTTGGCATGTCATGCGACATAAAGTTTGCCCATTCCGTCATGTTGGTCTTGCCCAGAAGAATGGCTCCCGCCTGCCGCAGTTTTTCAACCAAATATGCGTCACGAGCCGCGTAGGAGTCTGCGAGGGCGAGAGAACCTGCGGTTGTGTGCATCTGATCGGCAGTAGCGATATTGTCTTTGATGAGAATCGGGATGCCGTGCAGCGGGCCGCGTTCTCCGCGGATACGCCTTTCCCGATCCAGCGCGTCTGCCAATTGCAGGGCTTGCGGGTTCAGCTCAGAAATCGCGTGGAGAGAAGCGCCTTGCTTTTCATGCTCTTGAATACGCTGCAGGTAACCAAGGACAAGCTCCCGGCTTGTCAGTTCGCCGGATCGCAGCGCTTTTTGCAAGTCGCGTATGCTGGTTTCCCATAACGGGTTCATTTTGGTTCCTCCTTTTATGATGATGAGTACATAAATTGACGTGAAGGATGAGTGCAAGTCCAACGCGACTGCTGACTCTCGGGCAGATAGGCCTTTTTCTCCTGCAATAGGTTTTCGAGAGACAGAGGTAGAAACCCTTTCTCCTGGGAAGCACTCTTTGTCAGGGCAGAAAAAAGAGACTGATCGCAGCATGTCGATCAGTCTCTTCCTACGTATACGCAAGAATTACGCGGGCTTTATTCCTTTGCGCCTGCTGGTTGCAGGTCGGCGTTTTCTTCTTCTACATAGCGGTTACGCGGATGCTCGCGGCATTCATCGGAGCAGGAGCGTTTGTACTTCTTCTCACACTCCGTGCAGCAGAAATGCTGCTTGTTGCAGAAGGGGTTCGCGCAGTTCAGATAGCGATCCTCCGGCTTTCCGCAATAGTAGCATGTGCTCACGACAACATCTTCGTCCGTGTGGTTGATCTTGACGGAAATCCGTTCGTCAAACACGTAGCATTTGCCATCCCACAGGCGGCCCTGTACTTCAGGGTCTTTCCCGTACGTCACGATACCGCCGTGCAATTGATACACATCTTCAAAGCCTTCTTTCAATAGAATCCCGGACAGTTTTTCGCAGCGAATCCCGCCCGTACAGTAGGTGAGTACCTTTTTGTCCTTGAATTGACTCAGATTTTCCCGAATCCACTCGGGGAATTCGCGGGAAGACTCAACCCCTGGGCGAATCGCTCCCCGGAAGTGACCCAGATCGTATTCGTAGTCGTTCCGGCCGTCGATGACAATGACATCATGTTGTTGCAGCATATTGTAAAACTCTTTGGGGTTCAGGTATTTTCCGGTCAGCTCGGTCGGATGGAAATCATCCTCCAGGCGCCAAGTCACCAATTCTTTTTTCGCGCGGACGAACATTTTCTTAAACGCATGTTCGTCAGACTCATCTATTTTAAACCAGATATCCGCGAAGCGCGGGTCTTTTCGGACGAACTCCATGTAAGCGTCGGTCTGTTCCACGGTTCCGGAGACAGTTCCGTTCAATCCCTCGGGGGCGACGATAATGCGTCCTTTCAGCCCGAGTTCCTTGCAGAATTGGAGATGCTCAGCCGCATACTCCTCGTAGTTGTCGAGATGGACATACTTGTAGTAAAGCAGAATGCGATACGGTTTTTGTACTTGCAAGGTACAATTCACCCTTTCCAGCCTATTTGATTTTAGCGGTGCATCCGTGATTATAGCACAGGTAAAAAGATTTTGCTGAAAAAAAGGCTGGATGGAAATGATATTTTTTTGACAATCTTTATTCCGGGGCAGGACGACGGTATAATATAGCAAAATAAGGAACAGAAGGTTTGGATTTGGTATTTATAGTAGAGGGAGTAATGAAAAGGGGTAGAGGGAATGAGAGGAAACGACTCAAGAAGAAAAACCGAGCAAAGTGCGGCACGAAGACATGCTGAGCAAAGCGATGGTCAAAGACAACGCCGGTCAGGAAAGCCCATTCTGTGGGCATTGGCGATCATTCTCGTGATGGTGCTGGGCAATGTCACATTATCATGGGCCAAGTCAAAGCAGGAAGCATCGACGGACCCGCTCATCCAGATCGCCGCTCAGTATCTAACGGAGAAAGGGTATGTGATCGAAAAATCTGAGGGCTTAGTTCACTCCTATACGCTGACTGGGGAAGAGTTGGCGTCACACCAAAGCGTGACTTGGGCCTTGCAGCAGGTAAAGCCCGATATCTACCTGGGGAAAGAGATTCTTTTCTACAAATTTATCGTCAGCAATCATCCGCTCGATCTGGAATCTAAGACGGATGAATATGAGAAGACCGATATCGTTGTGATGCTAAACGGCGAAGAGGTCATAGGCGGCACGTCGATGCCTCATTCCGAAGAACTATTGTATGGCGGCCCATACAGTCTGGAGGGAAAAACACTGGAGGAAGTGACCGGTCTTGCTTTTCAAGCATGGAGAGAGCAGTGGGAGAGTCGGTACGGAAAAAAAGAAAATTGACAGGCTGAGGTTCGGGATATTAGTGGAGCAGAAGAAAAAGGTGGCTGATAACGGCCACCTTTCTTGCTGATTCCCTTTGTAAATCGATCATCCTGTTATTGGCTCCGGTTTTGCTCCGTTTATGCCAACGTATCCAAATGATGCAAGATGTCCGTATAAAGACGCGTGTGATAGTACATCCCCAGCTGCAGCCCGCGCTCGACAAGCAGCTTGTTTTTGCCCTCGTAGACGCGGGAGGCGACCTCATAAATTTCATTGGCATGCGTGACATCCAGCACTTCATGATCGGTAAAATGGGCGAGGTCTGGTTTGCCGCCGTATTCCGCTGTGGCATAAGCACCCACCAGTGGGGAGACACGGGCCACAATTTCTTCGATGACGCCCAGTGCGCCAAGGCCTTCCGGATAGGGATGATGCAGGCACAGGTCGATCAAAGCGCGGTTATAGGCGATAACTCCGATACAGGGGGAGCTTTGCTGAAGCTCATCTTTAGTGACACCGATCCCGTGCAGAAACAGTTTATAGGTTTCTAAATGAACATGCGCCACGTCCATTCTGCCATGCTCTTCAAACAGATTTTCAACCAGCGGCATGCGGAGTCGATAATCGGGGATATTGGTAACAATCGCTGACAGGAAGCGCGGAAAATGTTCGACGACGTGATAGGTTTGCAGCGCTGCTTCTTTGGCCTGTGCTGCTGTCAGCTGATTCTGGCGCAGCGCTTGAAAAAGCGGGTGATTTTCAACTTTTGTCTGAGTGAAAAGCTCGTGGACGAGCTGCTTGATTTGGCGATAGGATTCGGTCATGTTTTCCTCCTACATTAAAGTAAGTTCATGTGCCAAAAGCGTGAGGCCGCGCGGCACCGATCCGTAGACATACGTGGATGACCCCAGCTTGATCGCCAAGGGATGGCGATACGGTGCAGCCTCCTGCTGAGACAAGCCCGCAAAACCATAGGAGTACTGCTGATGGTAACGACGTGACAGGTAGGCGAAAAAGGCGGGACGTCGATCCTTTTGGTTCACACTGGCATAATGAGCGAGGTACACGTGATGAAATTCTTCGCCAGTCTCGGGTAAACGGGCAGCCTGGCGCAGTCGAAACGGTGCATGCAGCACTCGCAGCGGAAAGGGGAGCGAACGGGAGACGATCAGTTTGCGAACCGCGGTTTGGTCGACCACTTTCGTGACAGCTTCGATTTGGCCCCCTCGCCTAAACCCGAGAAACGGGCCACTCTGATCCAGATAACGATCCCGATCAGCGTAGGCAAAATCACGGTGCACAGCCCAATTTTGATAATACAGCCAAGCGTCTTCCGGTAAAATTTCCTCCACGCTCTTCCAATCTCCTGACAGAGGCATGAAAAGCGGCATGCCCAGATGAACCGTTTGCCCGGCGGAAACTGCCTCGGGAAACAATCTTTCTCCGCGCACGAGGGAGGATTGATGCTGGTTGCTGTCCCAGACGATGCCATACACCCATTCCTGCTTCTGTTTGAGCTGGTCAACCACCTCACTCACCAGCCGATAATAGGCCCGCGTGTGTGTGAATTGAGGATGAAGGCGAAAATCATGTAGGTAAATGGACGGAACTTTCTCACCATGGATAAAGCGAAACATTTGGGTCGTCCCCAGACAACCGATCAAACGCTTTTTACGCCATAATCCGTAATAGGTGGACTCCCCCCAGCTTTTTCCCAACGCGAAAAAATCTGGTGAACGATCTACCCGGAACAGGTCATTCCCCGTATCGGAGGTCGCTGCCAGCTCAAGCAGGGCGTCGTTGTCTTCTTCTCCCAACAGCTTTACCTCGTAATTCACGACAACACCCCGACCGTAATCTGGCGATACATCATGGAGCTCTCCAGCGCTGTCATCTCGGCAGAGAGCTGCTCGTCTACAGAAAAAGAGGCGGACCATTCTTTCGAGAGCGGTGGAGAAGCCAGCATGTTCCGGTACAAAAGAACGGCTGAGGCTGCTTTGGCATGGAGAAGGGCATGTCCGATCTCTTCCTGCTGCTGGTGTGTTGCCCAATCAAAAACATTGGAGAGGAAAAAAGCATCGATCTGGTCCAGACGTGGCAGCGCCTCCTGCAGAGTGGAGGGGATGATGTGCAATTTGTCCAGATTTCGTCTTGCTTCCTCATAACCGGCTTCACTTAGATAGTGAGGAGTTCCCTCGGGTTGATCCAGAAGATAGGATGAGAACAAAAACTGGGTAAAAAAGTAGTTTTGCGCAAGCAGGCGTGTATGCAATTCTCTCTGAAACATGGATTCGAAGAAGGTTCCAAAATCATTTTCACGTGCTTGTGCGAACATGAAAGCCGGGAAAAACTGCAGATGAGTGGTCTTGCTCAGCAGGATTTTTACTGCTGTTCGCCAAGCATCGCTTTGCAAGTAGTTCTGTGAAAAAGATACCTGCTGCGCAATGGAGGTGCATGACAAAAGTTCATTCCATAACTCGTCGGCGATCACATTCTTCCGAAGGTTGCTGCCGATAAATCGGTAAAAGCGCTCGGTGACACCGCATTGATTTACACCGGCAGCGAGAAGCTCCGGATGGGCATCCCAATAGGCTCGGGCATAGGTTGGAAGCAGTGGCGCGAGTCTTTGATACGTTACGAGTCGGTCAGCTCCCTCGCTTTCTCCGATAAAGGCGAGAAACTCATCACGGCTCAAGTGAGCCATCGCCGCTTTTTTACACTCGATCAGAGCAGCCTGAGCGGGATTCTGGTCGATCGCATAAACCAACTCCACATCATCCTGCAACAAGGACAGAGAGGTGCATCCTCCCGACCCAATGGTAACAATCCGGCGTGGGCGAAACTGTCTAAGCAATGTTCGTTCTACACGGCTGTCCTCTCGTATTTGGGAAAAATAGATTTCAGGCACCCGGAATTCCCTCCTTAAACTTTTGCAGCATATAACGGCGAAATCTGGACCAGTGCTTCAGCATAAACAGGCCTCGATAGAGGTCGTGACGTATTCGTCTCCTCTGCTCGATTGTGGGCGGACAGGAGAGCAACAGAATTTGACTTGCCCCGTTCTCCAGGTAGATTCCCCTGGAGCGAAGCCAACAGAGAACCGTCTGCGGACCGCTTCCTTGTTTGTACAGCGTATGACGGCTGTAGCTGGACAGGGTATGAGGCTGAAAATGTTCAATATGTCCCAAGTGACTCGCGAAAATGCTGGCCACCTGCTGGGTGCACGAGGGAATGCTTTTCTCCTGAAGTGCGGGATAAGAAGTCCGGCGAAATAGGGTTTTAAAGATCAACAACAATGAGGGGTTCTGCAGCTCCGCCATGAGATGAAAGGCCTGCTTGGGATACTGACTCAAAAGCATGTCAAAATACTGCAGAAACATCGGCAGATAGGCTTTTCTCACCGAGAATAGCGGTCCCAAATATATGTAATCTTCATCATTTTGCGAAAAAGAATGAATGAGTTGAAATGCAGCAAGGCCTGTCTCGTCAAAAGCCATCAACATTTCCGGATAAGCTTTGAATTTTTCGCCAAGATACGCACAGAGATCCTGTAATTCAGCATGGGGCAAAGATTGTCTGGCCACCTGTTCGCAGGCCTGAACCTCTTCCTTTGTCAGTAGGGAGACGGCTCGAATCGTCGTATGGTGCATAGCGATGAGGTCCTTTCCAGCAAGTTGGAAAACTACCTTGTTATTGTATTATCTCCCATATCCAAACACAAGTTTGAAAGAAATAAGTCTCTTGACCCGTTTTCTTTTTCCTGGACTTGTGGTAATTACACGCAGTTGGATTCGGAATCAATATATAGTAGTGTGATTGTCGAAAAATTTAATCTCTTGCTAGATGTAGTGGTGTCTAGTACACTGAAATAAAGTTTTCGACTTAAAATCTACCAAATATAGATCCCGTCATTATACCCAGACTGCTAGAGATGATATGCGGGGAGACGAAGGAGTTGCAGTATGAACGCTGTTAGTACGATTCAAATTTGGAAACGAAACGGGGAGCCGGAAGAGCTGCGCATTGACAAGCTGAAAAAAGTCATCGGCTATGCGTGCAAGGATTATCCGGCATGCGATCCCCTGGAGCTGGAGATGGATGCCTGCATCCAGTTTCGCGATGGCATGACCACCAAGGAAATTCAGCGTATCGTCATGCAGACCGCTGTGGAAAAAACCAGTGTGGAAACGCCGGAATGGCAGTTTGTTGCGGCAAGGCTGCTGGCATACGATTTGTACAAGGATGCCGCTATCAACCGTGGTTATCGCGGACACTTTGGCTATGGCGATTTTACCGCGCTCGTACATACATTGACGGAAAAAGGGCTGTACGGTACTTATCTGACAGAGGTTTATAGCGATGCCGACTTGGCCGAATTACAAGCCTATATCAAACCGGAGCGCGATGAGCTGTTCAATTACGCAGGACTGCGCTTGCTTGCAGACCGCTACATGATCAAAAACTTTGACAAAGGTGTCATGGAGCTTCCGCAGGAGCGTTTTATGGTCATTGCCATGCATTTGGCCATGAAAGAACAGGACAAGCTGAAGCACGCCAAGGATTTTTATGACGTGCTCTCCAAGCTTGAGTTGACCGTTGCCACTCCGACACTGGCAAACGCGGGCACACCACATCATCAGCTTTCCTCTTGCTTCATCGACACCGTGGACGACTCTTTGACGGGCATTATGAATACCGCAGCGGCGACTTCAATGGTCTCCAAGTTCGGCGGCGGTGTAGGGATTTACCTGGGCAAAGTGCGCAGTCGCGGCTCATCTATCCGCGGCCATAAGGGTGCCTCTGGAGGAATTGTTCCCTGGACAAGGCTGTATAACCAGATCGCCATCAGCGTCGATCAGCTTGGTACGCGGGCAGGGGCTTTTGCCATCTATCTGGATGTATGGCATGCCGATATCCTTGATTTTCTCCTGTTGAAAACTAACAACGGCGATGATCGGATGAAGGCTCATGATATTTTCCCGGGCGTTTGCATTCCCGACCTGTTTATGCAGCGTGTAAAGGAACGCGGCAACTGGTATTTGTTTGATCCGCATGAAGTGCGTGAGGTCATGGGCTTCTCACTGGAAGATTCCTACGGTGAAGAGTTTGAACGCCGCTATGAGCTTTGTGTACAGGAAGAAAAACTGTCAATCAAGACAGAAATCCCTGCCATCGAGATTATGAAGCGGATCATGGCCAGTGCTTTTGAGACCGGTACTCCCTTTCTCTTTTTCCGCGATACGGTGAATCGGGCCAATCCCAACAAGCACGAAGGAATGATTTACTCGTCCAACCTGTGCACGGAAATCATGCAAAACATGAGCCCGACTGTCTTCATCAGTGAGGAGCTGGAGGATGGAGAGGTCGTATACCGCTACCGTCCCGGTGATTTTGTGGTGTGCAACCTGTCCTCGCTTAACCTGGGAAGGGTCCGCTCGTATGAGGATATCGCCCGTATCGTCCCGATCCAGATGCGGATGCTGGACAATGTGATCGATCTGAATTATTATCCGGTAAAGCAGGCTGAAGCGACGAATCAAAAATATCGTGCAGTTGGCTTGGGGACAAGCGGATACCACCAATACCTCGCGCAAAATGGGATCAAATGGGAGAGCGAGGAGCACGTAGAAGAGGCGGATAAGCTGTACGAGGAGATTTCCTACCACGCGATCAAGGCATCGATGGAGCTGGCACGCGAAAAAGGAACGTACCGCATGTTTCCCGGCAGTGAGTGGGAGACTGGCGAGTATTTTGACAGACGTCATTACACCAGCGACCGCTGGGCTGCGCTGAAAGAGGAAGTTGCGCGTCATGGGATGCGCAATGCCTGGACATTCGCCGTGGCACCAACGGGGACAACAAGTCTGATCGCCGGTTCTACGGCCTCCACGGACCCTGTCTACGCCAAGTATTTTGTGGAGGAAAAACGCAGCGGCAATATCCCGCAAACAGCTCCCAATCTGAATGAAAAGACGTTCTTTTTCTACAAGGAAGCGCATCGCATCGATCAAAACTGGTCGATCCGGGCAGCGGGTGCCAGACAGCGGCATATTGACCAGGCGCAATCCTTCAACCTGTACATCACCCCACATATCTCGGCTCCGGATTTTCTCAATCTGTACATCCAGGCCTGGGAAAACGGGTTAAAGACGATCTATTACGTGCGAAACCAGTCTGTAGAGGTAGAAGACTGCGTAAGCTGCTCAGCTTAAAGATTCAACAAAATGCTTCCCCGGTCTGTCAGGCCGGGGACGTTACTTGCTCAAGGAGTGTGATCGGCAGTGCAATTGGAAAAAAAGCGTTTATTCAATGAAGACGGACAGCGCGGGACACAGCGGATGATCGGCGGAAATACAACCAATCTGCGGGAGTGGAACCGGATCAAGTATCCGTGGGCGGCCAAACTCTATCGGACGATGCTCAACAATTTCTGGATTCCCGAGGAAGTGCCGCTTGCTAATGATGCCAAGCAGTTTGACTCGCTTTCACCGGCTGAGCGGAGAGCCTTTGATAAAACGATCTCGTTTCTCAACTTTCTCGACTCACTGCAGTCTGTCAATCTGCCCAATATCTCGGATTATGTAACTGCGCCGGAGGTTTGCTCCCTTTTGAATATCCAAACCTTTCAGGAGGAGATTCACGCCCAGTCTTACAGCTATGTGCTGGATTCCGTCTGCTCGCCGCAAACGCGCGATAGTATCTACGACGAATGGCGCAACGATGAGCATTTGATGGAGCGGAACAAATTTATTGCCGACCTCTATCAACAGTTCGTCGACAATCCGAACGATATCAATTTTCTCAAAACGGTCATTGCCAACTACTTGTTGGAATCTCTCTATTTTTACTCGGGATTCTCTTTCTTTTACACGCTGGCTCGCCAAGGAAAGATGACCGGAACCGCTACCATGATCAAATATATTCAAAGGGACGAGCTGACCCATGTGGTCTTGTTCCAAAACATGTTCCGCGAGCTGCGGGCGGAAAACCCGGAGATCTTTACGCCCGAGCTGCTGGAAGAGCTGAGAGGCATGTTCCATACGGCTGCTACTCATGAAATTCGCTGGGGACAATATGTCACGAACAACGAAATTCTCGGCATTAACAACGATATCCTGGAGCGCTATATCAAATATCTGGCGAACCAGCGCCTGAAGGCACTTGATCTGGAAATCCTGTATCCCGACCATACGGAGCATCCGATGAAGTGGGTAGACAGCTTTGCCAATCTGAATCAGACCAAGACAGACTTTTTTGAGCAAAAAGTGACCAACTACACCAAATCGAGCGGGTTGAATCTGGGCGATTTGTAAGAACAAGCACATGCCCAGCTTGATGAAGAAGGAGAGACAAACCATGACAATAACCATCAACAAGCGGCTGGAGGCTCCCGTAAAAATCAAACGGCTTCATGCAGACGCCGTCATTCCCAAATACGCGCGCGCTTTTGATGCCGGCTTCGACCTGGTTGCAGTAGAGGATGTGATTATCCGCCCCGGAGAGACGGCGAAAATTCCGACCGGACTCGCCTTTGCCCTGCCGGAAGGATATGAGCTGCAGGTGCGCCCTCGCTCAGGCATCAGTGCCAAATCAAAGCTGCGGATCAGCAACGCTCCCGGAACCGTGGACGCCGGCTACCGCGGAGAAATTTGCATTCTGATGGACAATATCCGCCAGGTGGCAGGTGAGGATGGACAGCGCTGTCTGGATGTTAACGACAAGGAAGTAGAGGCAGGGTGTGAAGTAGACCGTCATGCTTACCTGGTGCGAAAAGGGGACCGGATCGCACAGGGGGTTCTGGCTGTCGTCCCCATTGCTGTTTTTGAGGAAGTGGACGAGCTGGATGAAACCGAAAGAGGCACAGGTGGATTTGGCAGCAGCGGTGTGCAATAAGGTTTCGACAAAGGAAAATAGCGTAAACCACAGAAAAAACGCGGATTCATGCTCCGCGTTTTTTACTTTTCGCTTTTACTTAACGCTATGTATAAAGAATTTATAGCTGCGACGCCAGGTACTGGTTTACTTTTTCCATATCCGCTTCCGTTAGGGAGGTTCCATTCGCAAGGACAAAGACACAAGGTCCGTAAACCCAGTCCCGATATCCGTCTGTTGTGATCGGAAAATTATTGGCTTCGATTCCCCTGAGCTCTTCGTTGACCAGCAAAGAAATACCATCGAGGCGGTCATCTGTTAAAAGCTCATAATCTCCCCCGACCAGCTCCTTCACATCATCAATATTGTTGACCTGTAAAGCAAAAGCCTCTTCATGAGGACGCTTGACCATCACGGTAATCACAAACGATCACTCCTTCTTTCTGTCATCCTCATCATAAACCAAATAACACCGAGAAGCGATAGCGCACGAAAAGTTAAATTTTTTCCGCGAATCAATGAACAGCACCCAGATAAAAGACATACGGTAAATGGGCGGGTTTTTCCAGAAAATGATCTGAGTGATGGGAGGGAAATCGTCTGGCGTAAGTGACAAAACAGACGGTATACATGACTTGAAAAATCCGATTAAAATACTTTGAATTGGAGAGGGAATATCCAGATGAATCGACGTCATCCGTTTCGTTGGCCAGTGTTTTTCCATCTGCTGTCTGTCATCCTGTCCCTTAGCTTGATTGGATGCTCGGCAAGCTCAGGGAATCCCCAATCAGGCGAACCCAAGGCTACAGTGGAACTGCTCAATGTCTCCTACGATCCTACCCGGGAATTGTACCACGAGATCAACCAGCGATTTGCAGCGTACTGGAAGCAACAAACGGGGCAAATCGTCACGATTAAACAATCGCATGGGGGATCGGGAAAACAGTCCCGTTCCGTGATTGACGGATTGGAAGCCGATGTGGTTACACTTGCGCTGGCTTACGATATCGATGCAATCGCTGAACGAGGATATCTGCCCAAAGAGTGGCAGAGTCGATTGCCTGACAACAGCGCACCGTATACATCCACCATCGTTTTCCTGGTCAGAAAAGGCAACCCCAAACACATTCAGGATTGGGATGACCTTATCCGGGAAGACGTAGCCGTCATTACCCCCAATCCGAAAACATCAGGAGGGGCCAGGTGGAATTACCTGGCGGCCTGGGGTTACGCCTTGAAAGCCAACAACGGCGATGAAACCAAAGCACAGGATTACGTGAATCGCTTGTTTAAAAACGTTCCCGTTCTGGATTCGGGAGCGCGCGGCGCGACCACCACATTTGTGGAAAGAGGGATCGGCGATGTATTGATTGCGTGGGAAAACGAGGCATATCTGGCGATCAATGAACTGGGCAAGGAGAAGTTTGATCTGGTCAATCCCTCGATAAGCATTCTCGCGGAGCCGCCAGTAACGATTGTAGACAAAAACGTCGACAAGCATCAGACAAGAGAAATCGCAACGGAGTACCTGAAGTTCCTCTACACGAAGGAAGCTCAAGAGATTGCTGCCGCTCATTACTACCGCCCGCGGTCTGAAGAAGTCAGAGCTGCTCTTGCGTCGCCCTTCCCCAAAATTGAACTCTTTACAATTCAAGAGGTCTTTGGCGGCTGGGACAAGGCACAACAAGTGCATTTTTCTGATGGGGGTATATTTGATCAGATCTATCAGCCCGCAAAGAAGTAAAACAGACGCAAGATTGAAAATCTTTGGGGGTGCCAACCATGCGAAAACGAATCAGTTCGAGAGGGATCTTGCCAGGCTTTGGACTCACCATGGGGTACGCCCTGATCTACCTCAGTCTGCTTGTCTTAATTCCGTTGTCGATCCTCTTTCTGAAGACATCCAATATGAGCTGGGAGCAGCTTTGGATGACAGTCACGGACCAGCGTGTATTGGTTTCCTTTCGAGTCAGCTTTTTAACTGCCTTCTGTGCAGCATGTGTAAATGCCGTTTTTGGTGTTTTAGTTGCTTGGGTTTTGGAGCGGTATCAGTTCCCCGGAAAACGGATCATTGACGGCATTGTCGACCTGCCTTTTGCTTTGCCTACAGCCGTTGCCGGTATCGCGCTTGCTTCTATCTATTCGGAGAACGGCTGGATTGGCCAGATATTCGCTAGCTGGGGCATCAAAATCGCGTACACCCCGATCGGCATATTCATCGCGTTGACCTTTATCGGCCTGCCCTTTGTCGTGCGAACGGTACAGCCTGTGCTGCAAGATTGGGATCGGCAGATTGAAGAGGCTGCTCGAACACTTGGCGCAACCCGCCTGCAGACGTTTTTGCGCGTCATTGTCCCGTATTTGCTGCCTGCCATCATGACAGGTTTTGCGCTGGCCTTTGCACGGGCACTTGGGGAATATGGTTCGGTGGTCTTTATTTCCGGCAATATGCCGCTGCAAACCGAAATTGTACCATTGTTGATCATGACGAAGCTCGAGCAGTTTGATTATTTGGGGGCTACTGCGATCGCTTCGGTCATGCTAATCGCATCCTTTCTCATGCTGCTTCTGATCAATTTCCTGCAGTGGAAGACGAATAAATTTGATGCTGCGCGCTAGGGAGGGGAGAAAGGGTGACAGACAAAAGCGAACCAGCTTACATTCGCTGGCTATTGATTGGTATCTCGCTGCTGTTTATGGGTCTGTTCCTGATCGTACCGTTGATTTCTGTTTTTTCCGCCGCCTTCAGCGAGGGAGTCGACTTGTTTGCCCGTGCCGTGACGGAGGAAGAAACACTGTCGGCGATCAGACTGACCTTGCTGACGGCAGTCATCAGCGTGCCGGCCAATGTCATCTTTGGCGTGGCAGCAGCCTGGGCCATCGCGAAGTTCTCATTCCGGGGAAAAAATGTGCTGTTGACACTGATCGACCTTCCATTTGCCGTCTCACCCGTTATTTCCGGACTGATCTTTGTTCTTCTCTTTGGCAGTCAGGGAATACTTGGACCGTGGCTGGAAGCTCATGACATCAAGATCATTTTTGCGGTACCGGGGATTATTCTGGCAACCACCTTTGTAACGTTTCCCTTTGTGGCAAGAGAATTGATTCCGGTTATGGAAGCGCAAGGAAAAGATGAGGAAGAAGCGGCTGTTTCTCTTGGTGCGAGTGGCTGGCAAACATTTTTGAAAATAACACTTCCCAATATCAAGTGGGGTCTGTTGTACGGAGTTATTCTGTGCAATGCCAGAGCAATGGGGGAATTTGGAGCAGTATCCGTTGTCTCGGGTCACATTCGCGGAATGACAAACACACTGCCGTTGCATGTGGAAATTTTATATAATGAATATCAATTCGTTGCTGCGTTTGCAGTCGCTACCTTGCTGGGGATGCTGGCGCTGGTAACGTTGATCTTAAAAAGTGTGATTGAGTGGAAATCCGAACATCAGGAGCGAGAGGACATAGCGGTGTCAGAAGTCATCGGGGAGGCTCGCGCATGAGTATCGAAATCAAAGGAATCAGCAAGTCATACGGAACCTTTCAAGCTTTGCGGGATGTGGAGCTGGAGATTCCTACCGGGGAACTGGTCGCTTTGCTTGGACCATCCGGCTCGGGAAAAACAACCCTGTTGCGGCTGATCGCAGGGCTGGAGGGAGCCGATCAGGGGCAAGTCTTTTTCAACGGGGAAGACAATACGGATCGTGATGTTCGAGAGCGGGGCGTGGGCTTTGTCTTTCAGCACTATGCTTTGTTCCGGCATATGAATATTTTTGAAAACATCGCCTTTGGCTTGAAAGTCCGTCCGCGCAAGGTGAGGCTTGGCAAAGCGGAAATCAGAGAAAAGGTATCCGCTCTTCTCAGGCTGGTACAGCTGGATGGGCTGGCCCATCGCTACCCTTCCCAATTGTCCGGGGGGCAGCGGCAACGCGTTGCGCTTGCACGGGCATTAGCTGTGGAACCCAAATTTCTCTTGCTGGATGAACCCTTTGGGGCACTGGATGCAAAGGTTCGTCAAGAGCTTCGTCGCTGGCTGCGCCGGTTGCATGAGAAGCTGGGTTTGACGATTGTCTTCGTCACCCACGATCAGGAGGAAGCATTGGAGCTGGCGGATCGGGTCGTCGTCATGAACGAAGGAAGAGTCGAACAAGTTGGCTCACCCCAGGAGGTATACAGCAATCCGGCCAATCCGTTTGTCTACAGTTTTTTGGGCCGGGTCAACTTTTTCAGGGGACGAGTGGACAATGGCAAGGTAAAGCTGGGGGAAGCAGAGTTTGACGTGGACTGGGCGGCGGAAACGAACAACCAGCCGGCGGTTGGTTATGTCCGGCCTCATGATGTAGAGGTAAGCCGCTCGCCGAAAAACCCGCGGTCGGTCTTATCTGAGCTTTGCTACATCTACGATTTGGGATCAGTCATCCGCTTGGAGCTGAGGCGTAAGGATACAGGCGAAATACTGGAAGCGGAGGTGAGCCGCCACCGTTTTGCCGAGCTGGCGCCGCGTCCCGCAGATACGTTGTACGTGACCCTGCAGCATGTTGCTTTTTATATTAATGGCCAATTGATCCGGGGGTAGGTTCTGCAAGTAAATATTGGTCATCGTTTGCTGAGAAGGAGCCGGTCGCACGAGATGCAGACCGGCTTTTTGCTTGACATTTACTCTCCACGCTGTTTGGAACGGGTTTGCTCTTTGCTCAGCGTATTGGAGGCTTTGGTTTGCGAAGGATTTTCCTTGTTGCCCATTTCATTTTTTACACCGTTTTTCTTGGACATGTCGATTGCTCCTTTTCCGTATGCTCGTTGGGACCACCCATAGCTTTCCCGTACACAATTCTTTCTATCAGGTGGATAGACAAAGGGAGAAGTGCACATGGAAAGTGCGATATTTTTGCGAAAGTTCCCGATTTCTGATATGATTAATGATTGAATGATTGGTAAAGGCAGGTATAGCGATGATAAGTACTCAGAATGTGACTTTGCGCTATGGTAAACGCGCATTGTTTGAAGATGTAACCATTAAGTTTACGCCTGGTAACTGTTATGGGTTAATCGGTGCGAACGGCGCCGGTAAGTCGACCTTTGTGAAAATCCTCTCCGGTGAAATCGAGCCCACTAGCGGCCAGGTATCGGTTACTCCTGGGGAGCGGATCGCTGTATTGAAGCAAAACCACTTTGAATTCGATGAATTTGAAGTTCTCAAAACAGTGATTATGGGCCACAAGCGTCTCTATGAAATCATGGAAGAAAAGAATGCCCTGTACATGAAGGAAGACTTTTCCGAGGCAGACGGTATGAGAGCCTCCCAGCTTGAAGGGGAGTTCGAAGAGCTCAACGGCTGGATGGCAGAGGCCGACGCTGCCGAGCTGTTGATTGGGCTGGGAATTCCGGTTGATATGCATGACAAGCAGATGAAAGATCTGTCCGGTAATGAAAAGGTACGGGTATTGCTGGCGCAAGCGCTGTTCGGCAACCCACACGTCCTGCTTCTGGATGAGCCGACCAACCACCTGGACATTGAATCCATCCGCTGGTTGGAAAACTTCCTGGCAGATTATGAAAATACGGTCATCGTCGTATCTCACGACCGTCACTTCCTGAACAAGGTATGTACGCATATCGCCGATATCGACTTTGGCAAAATCCAGCTGTACGTCGGGAACTATGATTTCTGGTACGAATCCAGCCAACTGGCGCTGAAACTGGCGCGGGAGCAAAACAAGAAAAAAGAAGAGAAGATTAAAGAGCTGCAGGAGTTTATCGCCCGCTTTAGTGCGAATGCATCCAAGTCCAAGCAGGCGACCTCGCGGAAAAAACTGTTGGATAAAATTTCGCTCGAGGATATCCGCCCGTCCAGCCGCCGTTATCCGTACATCAATTTCAAACCGGAGCGGGAAGCGGGCAAAAATTTGCTCCTGATCGAAGGTTTGAGTAAAACGCTTGAGGGCGAAAAGCTGTTTGAAAACCTCAATCTGACCATTAACAAAGGGGATAAGGTAGCGTTTGTCGGACCGAATGAGCTGGCAAAAACAACCCTGTTCCGCGTCTTGATGGGAGAGATTGAAGCGGACAGCGGCAGCTTCGAATGGGGAGTCACTACCTCACAAGCATATTTCCCGAAAGACAACTCCGAGTACTTCAGCACAGATCTCTCTCTGGTCGATTGGCTGCGTCAATACTCCAAAGAGCAGGACGAGACCTTTATTCGCAGTTATTTGGGACGGATGCTCTTCTCCGGGGATGAATCCCTGAAGAAAGCGAACGTTCTGTCCGGTGGCGAAAAAGTGCGTTGCATGCTTGCCAAAATGATGCTCGCACAAGCCAATGTCCTGATCATGGATGAGCCGACAAACCACTTGGACCTGGAATCGATCACCGCATTGAACAACGGCTTGATCGAATTTGATGGAACGCTGTTATTTGTCTCTCATGACCATCAGTTTGTGCAGACGATTGCCAACCGGATTATCGAGATTACACCAAAAGGCATCATCGACAAGATGATTACCTATGATGAATACCTGGAAAGCGAAGAAATACAGCGGCTGCGTGAGGAACACTACGCATAAAAACGGTCGCACACAAAAAATCCTCTGGTCTGAAACAAGGACCAGGGGATTTTTTTATGTGAGGAAGCAGTTCAAACTATACGCGAATGGCATGGCTCGTCAGCGCAATGCGAAACAAGAGTTGTGCTTGTCCATTTTCCGGCTGCAATCCAGTCAAATCGCTGATGACCTGCAATCTGTACTTGACGGTATTTTTATGAACAAACAGCTTCGCTGCAGCATCCGCATGATTGCCATCACAGGCCAGAAAAGTCCGGAGCGTCTCAACGAGCTGACCGCTTTTCTCCTGGTCGTAGCGAATAAGTTCACCCAAACACTCCTCGGTGATCAAGCGTGCCTCCTCTTCGGGACGTTCGGCGAAGAGAACACGCTCTAAACCCAGAGCAGAGAAGTGACGAATGGACAAAAGAGGAGAGGGTGTTGTCACTGTTCCACACGGGTCAGCTTGTCTGGCTGCACGACAACTGATCACGGCTTCCCGATAGCTTGTAGCCACCCCGGACAAGCCGGGATGAAAGCGGCCGATGCCGATGCACATGGGCTGCGTCCTCGCCTTTTCCATAAGCGTGGGAAGGCTGGAAAGCTGCTTTGTAGCTGAAGACGGTGCATGCGTCTGAACGGGGAAAAGTAGCACGATTCTGTTTTCCCGGTCCAGACCGCACAAAATCGGGTGTTCCGCTTTTTCCCAGTGGGTGCGCAAAACGTTCAATAAGGATTCATACGCACGCCAGGCCAATAAGTCACTCTCTGATTCAGCCCGATGCTTCATAACAGCAGCTACATAATGCTCTCCCAGCTTCCAGCCGACTTCATCTGCTTTGCGGATGAGAAGCTCAGGTTCTGCATTTTTCTCTGTGACCAGTAGATGCAGAAAATCATTGCGAAACCGCTGGTAGGCAGCCAGAACGGTATAGTGACGCTCAATCTCCAGGGTGAGCAGAGCAGCTGCTTGTTCCAGTGCGACCTTTTCCCAAGAGTGAAGCTTCCGGGCCATCTCCCATAAGACAATCGCTCCTTCTCTGTTGTGATGATGTGTAAGCCAGCGTACCGCATGTTTTTGATGATAGCGAATCAGCCCATGATCTCCTGGAGCCGACGAGCGGCTTGCCCATAAATCTTCAAAAGGGAGAGGAGGCTCAAAGGGCATAGGGATGTGCAGGTTCCATTTCAGTGTGCTGGAGAAAATGCTGACTGGTGTTTGCAGTACCTCATGCAGGAGCGCGGCCAGCTTTTCCACGCTGCCCCCACTGGTTAGATGACGGTGAAACGATTCATAGATGGCGTGCGTTCGGTCCAGCTCTTCCCGCTGCTTGGCGTTGATGTAATGGGCAATCGGGATGATGATGTCAGACCAGGCTTTGTCCATCGGGAAAGAGAGAATCGGCATCTGCTTTTGATTCGCGTAGTGGATGACACTAAATGGGAGCTCGTCGATGTACCTTCCCAGCTTAATGGCAAATCCGGGAGTACCAATCTCGCACAGCTCTTCAATCAGCTGAATCAGTCTCTCTTCTGAGGTTTCCTTATCACAGACAAACGGATAGCCGGTTGTCAGCACGAATTCCCCCTCGTGAAGCCATCTGTGACCGTCTGGCGAATCGAACGAAGTGACCGCGATCAGCTCTTTGTCTAAAAAGGCTTCTCCCGCCAGAACAGCATCGGTACCCCAGCCTGTCACAGTCATAAGTTCGCGTACGGTGATCAATGAAAGCCCTCCCATCTGGTTTTGGTAAATGGAACAAAGATTCTGATTAATTTCTGGAAATGGTGACAAAGGAAAAGATTGAATCTTTCGATAATAGTACCATACATGTCCCACGGGTCAGCCGACAAGAGGGACAAAGTACGATGATTGGAGGGAAGTGAATGAAAGCGAAGGACTGGTTGGGGTTTGTGCCGTTTATCGGAATGCTCGGAGGTGTGCCATTTGTAAACCGGGTAGAGCCGTATGTGTTGGGCATGCCTTTTGTCCTCTTCTGGATTGTCCTATGGGTAATTATCACCTCTGGCATCATGGCTGTTGTCAATAGGCTTGACCCGGCCAATCGAGAGGAGGAGAGGGGATGAACATTGCACTGGTGATCATTTTTGTATTCCTCTTATCTTCGCTCTTTTTCGGCATTCGTGCCCAAAAAGGAAAAGACATGAACATGGAGCAATGGACCGTCGGTGGCCGCGGCTTTGGCACCATCTTTATCTTTCTGCTGGTGGCCGGCGAAATCTACACGACCTTTACCTTCTTGGGAGGGAGCGGTTGGGCCTATTCCAAAGGGGCTCCTTCTTATTACGTCCTCGCCTACATTTCACTGGCGTATGCTCTCTCTTATTGGCTGCTCCCGCCGATCTGGCGCTACGCCAAACGACATAAGCTGGTCTCACAGTCCGATTTTTTTGTCAGCAAATACAAAAGCCCTGTGCTCGGGATTCTGGTTTCCGCCGTCGGGGTTTTGGCGATCATCCCCTATCTGGTGCTTCAGTTTAAGGGCCTGGGGATTATTGTTTCGGAAGCATCCTACGGCAGTATCTCGCCGGCTGCTGCGGTCTGGATCGGGGTAATTGCTGTCACCGCCTATGTCATGATTTCAGGGATTCATGGATCTGCCTGGACGGCCGTGATCAAAGACATCATGATTTTCTTCGTGGTCTTGTTTCTCGGACTTTACTTGCCCTTCCATTACTACGGAGGGATTCAGCCGATGTTCGAAGCTGTTCACGCAGCCAATCCCGATTTCCTGACCTTTCCCAAAGAGGGGATGAGCATTTCCTGGTTTATTTCCACCGTACTACTGACCGTGATGGGATTTTATATGTGGCCGCATACCTTTGGCTCGGTGTTTTCTGCGAAAAGCGCATCGGTATTCAAGAAAAATACGGTAATTCTGCCTCTCTACACCCTGATGCTGCTGTTCGTTTTTTTCGTCGGGTTCACCGCGATCCTGCAGGTACCCGGACTGAAAGGGGCGGACGGGGATTTGTCGCTGCTCCGGCTTTCTATCCAAACCTTTGATCCGTGGATAGTCGGGCTGATCGGTGCTGCGGGTTTACTCACTGCGCTGGTGCCAGGGTCCATGCTGTTGATGACGGCGGCCACCTTGCTGTCCAAAAACGTCATTCAGGTGTTGATTCCGTCTGCGACGGACAAGCAGCTGCCGCGAATCGCGAAGGGGCTGGTACCGGTACTGTCGCTGATTTCTCTCTACTATACATTAAACGGAGGAGATACCCTCGTCACCCTGCTGTTAATGGGGTACAGCCTGGTTACCCAGCTGTTTCCGGCGCTGTTATTCTCCGTTCCCGCCCGGCCGCTGGTAAACAAATATGGCGCCTTTGCAGGTATCGCCAGCGGTGTTCTGACAGTCGCCTATGTCACGATCGCCCAAGTGAGTGTTGGCACGCTTTTTCCATCGCTGCCAGCCGTCATCAAAGATTTGAACGTCGGCATCATCGCTTTGTTTATCAATGTGGTGATGATGTTTGCCGTTCATCTGATCACCCAGCAATTGTTTGCCGGTAAAGAAGAGAGCATGCCCAGTGAAGAAGCACACCAACCCGTCTCATGACGCAAAGGAGGATGCAGCATGGCTGATGTTGTTTTTTTGAATGGACAGGTGATTACCGTCGATCCGCAAGACCAGATCGTAGAGGCAGTGGCCATACGCGGCAATCGCATTGTGGCAACAGGCAGAAATGAAGAAGTAAAGCAGTGGATCAGGGCAAGTACACAGGTGTATGACCTGAAGGGGAAAAGCTTGCTGCCCGGATTCAATGACGCTCATCTGCACATCACCATCTACGGGACCAACAAAATGGGCGTGGATTGCAAGGCGCGCGGAATCGATTCCATCGAATCGCTGCTTGCTGCGCTGAAGGAGCAAGCGGCACGAACTCCAGCAGGTGAGTGGGTGCGGGCCAACGGGTTTCACGAGGACAACATGCGCGAAAAACGCTTTCCGACACTTCAGGAGCTGGAGCAGGTATCTGGTGAACATCCCGTCTTTGTCATGCGGACTTGTGCCCATCATTCGATCGTCAACCGTCAAGCGCTGCAGCGTGCGGGGTTCGATGAAAGCACCCCCGATCCTCGCGGCGGCAGACTGCAGCGAGATGAACAGGGCAATCTGACTGGTCTGCTCATTGAAACCGCACATATGCAGATGTTTGAGGCGGCAGCATTCACGGAGGACGAGTACCTGGAGGGCCTTCGGCTGGCTGCCAAAGATTTTATCGCCTCCGGGATTACGAGTGTGCATGATGCGGGGGGATACGGTCCGGCGAATTTGCGGGCCATGCAGAAGGCCGTCCAGTCAGGCGATGTGAAGGTGCGTATCTATGCCATGATCGGGGCCCTGAACGAATCGGAGAGCTTCGTCCGCACCATGCTGGATGCCGGGATTGTCACGGGCCTCGGCGATGAGAGATTTCGGATCGGGCCTGCCAAGGTATTTGTAGACGGAGCCAGCGCAGCCGCCACGATGGCGATGCGAGAACCGTATACAAGCAAGCCGGGGGATCGCGGGATTCTCTACTTTTCCCCGGACGAGTTGAATAGAATTTTGGGAGAGGCGCATGAAAAAGGGTTTCAGCTAACGGCACATGCCCAGGGTGATCAGGCCATTGAGATGCTGCTTGACTGTTTTGAAGAAGCCCTGAAAAAGCATCCCCGAGACAATCATCGCCACCGGATCGAGCATGCAGGCGTTTCGGCGCCTGATCTGGTCGAGCGGATCGCAAAGCTGGGCGTGATTCCCACTCCCAATCCCGCTTTCCTGTACGAATTTGGGGACAGCTATCTGCATCATCTGGGTGAGCGGGCCGAGCATATGTATCCAGTGGGCGATTTCGTTCGCGCGGGTGTCCTGGCGGCTGGCGCATCGGATTGTCCTGTGACTGCGTATTCTCCTCTGCTCGGCATCCACGCGGCTGTCAATCGAACAACAAAAAGCGGGGCCATTGTGGGGACTCGGCAAGGCGTCAGCGTTTTGCATGCGATTCGCATGTTCACCCTGCATGGTGCGTATGCCAGCTTTGAAGAGGAGCAGAAAGGCAGTATCGAAGTCGGAAAGCTCGCGGACCTGGTTGTGCTCAATGGACGCATCCTCGATACGCCAGTAGAAGAGATCAAAGAGATGCAGGTGGAGCTGACGATGATTGACGGAGAAATCCTTTTTACCAGCCAGCAAGTGAAGATGTAGGAAAGGGAGGTCGTATGTGATGGATGTCCAGACAAGACCGCTCCACATCAATCAGGAGCGATTAAAAGAAAGAATCGAGGCCCTCGCGCAAATTGGAAAGATCGGAGAAACCGGCGTCTGCCGTTTGGCCTTGAGTCCCGAGGATCGCGCAGGTGTGGAATTGGTAAAAGGCTGGATGGAGGAAGCCGGTCTGTCGGCTCGTATCGACCAATTCGGCAATTTGATCGGACGGCTGGAAGCAGAGAATTCTAGCGCACCCGTGCTCATGCTGGGTTCGCATATTGATTCCCAGCCATATGGAGGACGCTTTGATGGGGTGATCGGTGTTCTCGGAGCGCTCGAGGCTGTTCAAACCTTGCAGGAAAAAGGGGGGCGTCCCAAGCAGCCGATCGAGGTGATCGCCTTTTGTGATGAGGAAGGAAGCCGCTTTCAGAAAGGCTTGTTCGGTTCTCGTGGCATTTTGAATCAACTGGAGGAAGGGGAGCTTGAGCGGACGGACAAAAACGGCATCACCCGCAGACAGGCATTGCTGGACTTCGGCTGTGATCCAGAGCGTTTGCACGAGTCCGTCTACTCGGAGGGAGCAATCGGAGCGTTTCTGGAGCTTCATATCGAGCAGGGGCCTGTTCTGGACCAAAGGGAGGAACCGATTGGAATCGTCAGCGGTATCTCGGGGCCGCTCTGGTGGACAGTCGAATTCATCGGATTTGCCGGCCACGCTGGTTCTGTACCTATGCCGATGAGAAAAGATGCGCTCGTCGGTGCAGCCAAGGTGATTACCGCCCTCAATGAACTGGCGAAAGCCGATCCGCAGGCCCCTACGGTAGGGACGGTTGGCCATCTGCAGGTATTTCCAGATTCACGCAACATCATTCCGGAGAGGGTTCGCTTTTCGATTGATTTGCGTGATATCGACCTGGAGCGCCGCAATGAAAGAGAGCGGGCGCTTCGCACAGTGATCGAGCAGGCTGCCCAGGAAAACGGGCTTTCATATACGATTACCGAAGATACCAATAGCGAGCCGCGATATTGCGCCGATTGGATCAAAGCGATCATGAGGGAAGAGAGCGGCGCGCTGGGATTAAATCCTCCCGAGTTGATGAGCGGCCCCTTCCATGATGCGCTAGCACTTTCCTATGTGTGCGATTACGGGATGATTTTTGTTCGCTGCAAGGATGGAATCAGCCACAACCCACAGGAGTTTTCCACATATGAAGATATTGCACTGGGCACGGAACTTCTCTATCGTACGCTTTTGCGAATGGGCACCAAATGACCCCGTTTTCCCAGGTACTGCAAAAACGGCCTTTCCCATCAGGGTGAGGCCGTTCGCTGTTGCTGATGCTTGCACCTAAGGTGTGAATGATACAAGACTTTCCCCCAATAATTTGCTATGATTTACTGTACATCTGATTCAACCAGTGAATCGTTTTCTCAGGAGGTTTCCCCTATGAAAATGCGCGTATCCGCTGTGCAGTATCATCTGCACACGATCCATAGTTTTGATGAATTCGCCCGTCAGGTAGAGCATTACGTCAAACTGGCGGAAGAATACGAGACAGAGTTTTTGCTCTTTCCGGAGCTGTTCACGACGCAGCTCATGTCCATTGGGGATGAACAGGGCAATCCGCTGACGATCAACGATCTTCCTTCCTTTACGGAGTCCTACCTCAATCTCTTTACGACATTGGCTCAGCGTCATCAGATGCACATCATCGGCGGGACACATATTATCGAAGATCAGGGCCGCTTGTATAATACCGCATTTTTATTCTATCCGGACGGACGTGTTGCCCAGCAGCGGAAGATCCATATTACCCCGTGGGAAATCAAAGGCTGGAATATGGGTGCTGGGGACGACCTGCAAATCTTTGAAACCGAGAAAGGAAAAATAGCGTTGATCATTTGCTATGACATCGAGTTTCCCGAGCTGGTGCGGATGGCAAAGGCACGCGGGGCAGATGTCATCTTCTGTCCGTCCTGCACAGATGATCGTCACGCCTTTCACCGGGTGCGTTATACCAGCCACGCGCGCACCATCGAGAACCAGGTGTATGTCGTGCTGACGGGAACGGTCGGATCGCTGCCGACGGTCGATTTTATGCGTGCCAACACCGGTCAGGCTGCGGTTTTGACGCCCAACGATATTCCTTTCCCGCCACGCGGTGTCCTGGTCGAAGGCGAAATGAACAACGATATGCTGGTCACAGCCGACCTGGACCTGCAACTGCTCTATGAAGTCAGGGAAAAAGGTTCGGTCACGACCTGGCGCGACCGCAGAATCGATTTGTATCCCGATTGGAAATAATGACAGGGGGTGCATTCGTGTATCGGAAAGAATTATTTGTCTTTCATCAAGACAAGACTGCAAAAGCAGTAATTCGCAACTACACGCGAGAGGATTTTGCGGAACTGATTCGCATCCAGCAGGAGAGCTTTCCACCACCCTTTCCCTCGGAGCTGTGGTGGAACGAGGAACAACTGACCAATCACGTGACCCTGTTCCCTGAGGGAGCGATTTGCATAGAGGTAGAAGGTGTTCTCGCAGGATCGATGACAAGTCTTCTGGTTCAGTTTGACCCTGATCACCCCGATCACAAATGGGAGGAAGTAACGGACTCGGGCTACATCCGCAACCATGATCCAGCAGGCAACACCCTGTATGTCGTGGATATTTGCATCCGGCCTTCATATCGCAAATGGCGACTGGGCGCCAGCATGATGCAAGCGATGTATGAGCTGGTGGTTCACAACGGGTGGGAGCGTCTGCTCGGAGGCGGAAGAATGCCAGGCTACGGACAGTATGCAAAGGAAATGTCGGCGGAAGCATACCTGGAAAAGGTAGTGACCGGTGAACTGAAGGACCCGGTGATCAGCTTCCTGATGCGCTGTGGTCGCACACCGGTGAAAGTGGTGCCGGGCTATCTGGAGGACGAGGAGTCCTGCAATTATGCCGCACTGATGGAGTGGAAAAATCCGTTTCGCTCCCATTCGGGCAGAGAAACAGAAACAAACTAAAAAGAGAAAGAATTGGGGAGGAAACATCCATGCAATACATTCGCATTCAAAATATCAACGATCCTTTGTTCAAACAGATGCACCAATTGATGCAAGAGGTTTTTCCGCCGGAAGAAGTACTCGATTTCGACCTCTGGAAAGAGCCTTTGGAAGACCCGGGTATCCGCGTGTTCGTAGCCGTTCACGAAGGAAAAGTCGTAGGGACTACAGAATATCGCTATTATCCTGACATGAATGTAGCGATGACAGACTTTACGATTATTGGTCAGGAGGGTCTGGGGATCGGGCGTTTTCTCGCGCGCGAGCGTCAAAAAGACTTGCTTAGCTTGGCTGCCCAGAACGGAAAAGAACTCTACGGCATGTTTGCAGAAATTTACGATCCGTATCGCGTGGAGGAGCATGCCTTTGGCGGGATCAAGCCGATGGACCCATTCGTACGCCGGGAGGTCCTTTCGCATCTGGGCTATAAACGCATCGATTTTCCGTACGTTCATCCGTCCTGGCAAAACGATGGCGAAGCGGTGTCAGGACTCGACCTTTGCTTTATGCCGTCGAACGAACAGCAGGATGAGCTGGAAGCGGCGCTGGTCAAAACCTTTTTGACCCGCTATTACGCCGTACTCCCGCAAAAGCCACAGGCTTGGGTAGAGATGGTCGACGGATTGTCCAACCGAGACAAGCTGGCTCTTCTTCCGATTTAACGCAAGAGACCAAATCCGGGCTATTGATCTGTTTACATGAAACAGGGCAATAGCCCCGCCTTCCTTTTCGTAAGGTGGACAGGGACGATTGGAATAGAAGAATAGAGGGGTGGAGAGAAAGAATATGCTGGAAAAAGCAACGTTCGCAGGTGGATGCTTCTGGTGCATGGTGAAGCCTTTTGACGATCTGCCCGGCATTCACCAGGTCGTATCCGGTTATACCGGTGGTGTTACGGAAAACCCTACCTATGAAGAGGTTTGCAGTGATGAGACGGGCCATCGTGAAGCTGTACAAATTACCTTTGACCCGCAAATTTTTCCCTATGAGAAGTTGCTGAGCCTGTTCTGGATGAACATTGATCCGACAGATGCAGGAGGCCAGTTTCACGATCGCGGAGAACATTATAAGACAGCGATTTACTATCACACAGAGGAACAGAGAAGGCTGGCGGAGAAATCCAAACAGGAGCTGGAAGAGAGCGGCCGATTCCAAGAGCCGATCGTCACCGAAATCCTGCCGGCCAAGCCGTTTTATCCGGCGGAAGAAGGACATCAAGCGTATTACAAGAAGAATCCGTTCCACTACAATCGCTATTACGAAGGCTCGGGCCGCAAGCAATTTACAGAAGAGGCATGGCGTGTCAGGAAAGATCCGGAAGAGTTGAGAAAGAGTTTATCTCCTATCCAGTATGAGGTTACCCAAAATAATGCAACGGAACGTCCCTTTACGGGTGAGTATAACGCCAATAACCGGGAGGGCATTTACGTGGATATCGTTTCGGGGGAGCCTCTTTTCAGCTCGCAGGACAAATACGATGCCGGTTGTGGCTGGCCCAGCTTTACCAAGCCTTTGCACAAGCATCACATGAATGAGGTGCTGGATACGAGCCATGGGATGATCCGGACCGAAGTGAGAAGCAAATACGCAGATTCACATCTGGGCCATGTCTTTAACGACGGTCCTGGCCCGAGCGGCTTGCGCTACTGTATCAACTCGGCTGCTCTTCGCTTCATCCCGAAAGAAGAGTTGGAAGCGGAAGGGTACGGAGAGTATCTTCATTTGTTCAGGTAGGTTGGCCCATGTATGAGACACTCCTGTGAGCGATCACGTTCACGGGAGTTGCCCCTGTCAGGGGCGGGCTGTCTAGTCGGTCCGGTAAAGGGGAGAAAGCCGTGAAAACTCAAATGTGGACGTTCAGCATTCTCTGCTTGGCGGTTATTTTTCACCTGCTGACGATGAGCGGATGGGTGGTGTCTTCACTGACACAGCCGTTGCAGTTGGCTACGCTGATGCTCATGCTGACAGCTATCACGCTGCTGCGGAAGAAAAAAAGAAAGCGGAAACGAGCGTCGCGAACACGAAAACCGGCAGCAGAAGTGAATCAACTGCTGGAGCGAGCAGAGGGAGGGGACTCGGCCAGGTGAAAAACAACCCTCTGATTCAAGCGATTTTCGATGCATCCCACGATGGAATCATTGCCGTTGATCAGGGCTCCACTGTGATCTGGGTGAACAAGAATGCTCTGGAAATTCTTGGGTTGCCGGCAGATATTGTCGGCGAGAAGATTACCCGCTACATTCCCCAATCCGATATGCTGCGTATCCTGGCCACAGGGAAGCGGGAGATCGGCGACATTGCAACCGTGCTCAATCGCCAAATCATCATCAACCGATTGCCGATTGTAATCGACGGACAGACGGTTGGTGCCGTCAGCACCTTCAAGGAAATTACCGATATCCAAAAAATGGAGATGAGGATTCGCAAGCAAAGCATGGAAAGCGGACTGGAGGCAAAGTACAGGCTGGAGGATATCGTTGGCGAATCGAGTGCGATCCGAGAAGTGAAGGAATTAGCTGATACTTTTGGACGAACGGATGCCACGGTTCTTATCCTGGGTGAGACGGGAACAGGAAAAGAGCTGTTTGCTCAAGGCATGCATCACTGCAGTCCACGCTCCGCAGGTCCGTTTATTGCGGTAAACTGCGCAGCACTGCCGGGGAATCTTCTGGAAAGCGAACTGTTTGGCTATGAGGAAGGAGCGTTTACGGGCGCACGAAAAGGAGGAAAGGCCGGTCTGTTTGAACTGGCTCACGGAGGCACGCTTTTTCTGGATGAAATCGGGGAATTGTCTCTGCCGATCCAAGCCTTACTGCTGCGTGTATTACAGGAGAAAAAGGTCAGACGGATCGGAGGCGAGCGCATCGTACCGGTGGATGTAAGGATTCTCGCTGCAACCAACCGCGATTTGGAGCAGTTGATCCGTGAAAATTCTTTTCGTTCCGACCTCTACTACCGGCTCAATGTTCTAACACTAGAGTTGCCCCCGCTTCGCAGCAGGCTGGAGGACATCCCGGCATTAATCTGGTCGATTGCTCATGAAATCGCCGAACGGGGTGACCGGACGATCGAGCACGTTTGCGAATCTGTGATGGAGTTGTTCACGCAGTATGATTGGCCGGGCAATGTACGTGAATTGCGCAATGTAGTGGAACGAATGATTTTACTCAGCAAGACTTCCCGACTTGAGCGGAGTGATGCGGCTTTTTTTGAAAAGAAATTGCAGAATCTTCGAAATACGAACCTTTCCTCTCCGGCAATGTTAGACGAAGCGGAGTTGATTGTGCAGGTGTTGCAGCAGACGCGAGGGAATCGAGCCGAGGCGGCGAAGCGTTTGGGGATCGATCGAACAACGCTGTGGCGAAAAATGAAAAAGTACGGAGATAAACAGACGTAGGCAAAGCTTTGTTGCGTTTGCAACGCTACGTGCAACAGATGCAACGACAAGAATCCGCCTGACCACAAGTAGATGACTGAATATTTCAAACATATCATCTGGCATACCTTTTGCATGAGGTTTACCTGTATAAAACTACATTGCAAAGGAGTCGCTTGGATGAAACATTTCTCTGCTGCGGTGATTCCGGGAGATGGCATCGGACCTGAAGTGATGGATGAAGGGTTGTCTCTGCTGGAAACAATCTGCGAGATTCACGGCGGCATCTCTTTTCAGACCGAAATCCTCCCCTGGAATTGCAGGTACTACCAGGAACACGGCCGTATGATGCCCGTGGATGGACTGGAGAAGCTCCAACCGTTTGATGTCATATTGCTTGGGGCGATCGGTGCGCCCGATGTTCCCGATCACATTTCCGTGTGGGAGCTGATTTTGCCGATCCGCAGAAGCTTTCACCAGTACGTCAATCTTCGTCCGATCAAACTCCTGCGAGGTTTGGAAAGTCCGCTTCGCTACAAGGGGCATGCCGACCTGGATTTCGTGGTCGTCCGTGAAAATACGGAGGGTGAGTATTCCAACATGGGAGGAAGATTGCATGCAGGGACTCCCTACGAGCTCGCCGTTCAAAACAATGTATTCACCCGCTTTGGGATCGAACGCATCGTCCGGTTTTCCTATGAGCTTGCGATGGCGACCGGAAAGAGGAGACTGACAGCAGCCACTAAATCAAACGGAATCAACCATTCGATGCCCTTTTGGGATGAAATCGTCAATGAGATCAGTCAGGAATACCTGGAGATCCAGACGCAGCTCACCCATATCGACGCGCTGGCTGCCTTCTTCATCAGCCGCCCGGAAAATTTTGATGTCGTCGTAGCGAGCAATCTGTTCGGTGATATCCTGACCGACCTGGGTGCTGCTGCCGTCGGCGGCTTGGGCTTGGCACCTTCAGGCAATATCAATCCGGATAAAACGTATCCGTCCATGTTTGAACCCATACATGGCTCCGCGCCTGATATTGCGGGAAAAGGCATCGCCAATCCGATCGCGACAATCTGGAGCATCAGCATGATGCTGGATCATCTGGGAGAAAGGGAGCTTGGCAAGCTGATTCTGGAAAGTATTGAAGGCGTGCTTGTAGAGGGGAAGATTCGAACCCCTGATATTGGGGGCAGGGCCACGACGCGGGAGATGGGCGAAGCCATCCGCGAGCAGATGTACAGAAGAGGAGGATGACAGATGGAAAGCGCAAGCATACACCTTCAGCACTATCGCCTGTATATCAACGGAGAATGGATCGAAACCGAAGAAACCATTCCGGTTACGCACAAGTACACGGGGAACGTCATTGCCACCATCGCCAAAGCAAGCAGGCAGCATGTGGAGGATGCTGTCACACACGCTTTGCAGACGTTTCGTACCAGCACGCTCACTCCGTCCGAGCGAAGCGATATCCTGCTCAGAGCCAGCCAGATCGCAGCGGAGCGGCGAGCAGAACTGGAGCTGTCGCTTGTCCGCGAGGTTGGAAAAACCCGCAAGGATGCTCGCGGAGAGTTGGATCGGGTGATCAATACCCTGCGAATTTCAGCGGAGGAGGCGAAGCGGATCTCGGGAGAAATGGTACCGCTTGCCGCGACACCCGGCTCGGAGAACAGGCTCGGATTTGCCATTCGGGTGCCCAAGGGCGTGATTGGGGCGATCACTCCGTTTAATTACCCCTTGCTGCTCAGCACACATAAAGTGGGGCCAGCCCTTGCAGCAGGCAATACCATTGTCCTGAAACCAGCGACCACCACCCCGATTGCGTCGTTTTTGCTGGTGGAAATCCTGGAGCAGGCTGGTCTGCCCAAAGGCCATGTTAATATCGTGACCGGCTCAGGCAGTCAGGTGGGGGACTGGATGCTCGATGATCCCCGGATCGCTATGTACACCTTTACCGGCTCAGCGGAGGTAGGGACGTATATCAAGCAGCGGAGCGGACTTCGTCCCGTCGCTTTGGAGCTGGGAAACAATTCCCCCAATATCGTGCATGAGGATGCTGACCTTGCGCTGGCTGCCAAGTTGATTGCACAGCGCAGCTTTCACAATGCGGGTCAGGCTTGCATCGCCGTGCAGCGTATCTTCGTAGCAGAGTCGGTTCTGGATCGCTTTACAGATATATACCTCGAGGAAGTGCGTGCTTTGCAGGTGGGGGACCCGGAACACCCCGATACAGACGTTGGACCGATGATCAGTGAAGCCGAAGCCATTCGCGCTGAACAGTGGGTCCAGGAAGCTGTGGGGCAAGGAGCAGAGCTGCTGCATGGAGGGAAGCGGGAGGGAGCGGTGCTGCATCCCACTGTGCTGACCGCAACGACACCGGAGATGAAAGTAAATTGTCTGGAGGTCTTTGCTCCCGTCGTTACGATCATTCCGTACCATTCGATTGAAGAAGCGTTTGCTGCAGCAAATGATTCTGCCTACGGCCTGCAGGCAGGCATTTTTACCAATGACCTCAATCTGGCCATGCGAGCAGCCAAAACTCTGGAGTACGGCGGTGTGATTATCAATGATGTGTCCACGTACCGAAATGATGTCATGCCGTACGGAGGCATTAAAAATAGCGGACTGGGCAAAGAGGGTCCGCATTATGCGATCGAAGAGATGACCGATCTGCGGATGGTCGTCATGAATCTGAAGCCGTAAAGGAGGAAAACGGATGTTGCTGAAAGGAAAAACAGCATTGGTCACCGGCGGCGGCTCAGGAATGGGAAAGGCAATCAGCAAGCTGTTTAACAAAGAGGGAGCACAAGTAGCCATCGTCGATTTGAACCAAGAGGCGGCCGAGTGGACCGCAAAGGAATGCGGCACGGCTGTATTGCCCATTCAAGCCAATGTGGCTGCAGAAGAAGAAGTGGAGCGGGCTGTCAATCAAACTGTAAAGCATTTTGGCGGGGTGGATATCGTTGTCAACAGTGCCGGCGTGCCGATGGCATTTACGCCAGTTGAAGAAGTGTCGATCGAGCAATGGCAGCGCACGATGGAGGTGAATTGCACGTCGATTTTTCTCACCGCCAAATACACGGTACCGTTTATGAAACAAAAAAACAGCGGGGCGATTCTCAATATTTGCTCCATCGCAGGGGTGAGGGCGCGACCCGGGCTTAACGCCTACTGCGCCTCGAAAGGAGCGGCGATCATGCTGACCAAAGCACTGGCAATCGAACTGGCTCCATACCGGATTCGCGTCAACGGCATCAACCCCGGTCCTGCAGATACACCGATGCTCAGCAAATTTTTGCACGGGGATGAAGAGCAAATCCAGCGGGATACCAAGGAAATCTTTCTGAGCAGCGTGCCGTTGGGATCGCTGATCCAGCCCGAGGACATAGCAGAGGCAGCACTTTATTTGTGCAGCGATCAGGCCAAAATCGTGACGGGCGAGATTGTCAATGTGGATGGCGGGCGCGGAATCTGACGGATCAAGGAGGGGACGGCATGGCGAAAGAAGCAATCATACGCGTGGAGCAGGTCGCATTTTCCTATCAGATGAACCAGGAACAGGTCATCCCAGTTTTGCATGACGTCTCGTTAGAGGTTTATTCTGGAGAGTATCTAGCTATCATCGGACACAATGGTTCAGGAAAATCAACACTTTCCAAGCATCTGAACGGGATTTTGACTCCACAGCAGGGCGATGTCTGGGTAAATGGGATCAACACGAGGGAAAAAGCACGTATCTACGAAATACGCAGTCAGGTCGGGATGGTCTTTCAGCACCCGGACAATCAAATTGTGGCAACCATCGTTGAGGATGATGTGGCATTTGGCCTGGAAAACCTCGGGGTGCCAGCCGCAGAGATGAATGAGCGGGTGAACTTTGCTCTGGAAGCAGTGGGGATGAGCGAATTTCGGCACAGACCGCCGCATCACCTGTCAGGGGGGCAGAAGCAGCGTGTAGCGATCGCAGGAATCTTGGCGATGAAGCCGCAATGCCTGGTCCTGGACGAAGCGACAAGCATGCTGGACAGCTATGGAAGACAAGAAATTCTTTCCGTCGTCCGCAAGCTCCATCAGGAAGGCATGACGATTGTGACCGTGACTCATCACATGTCAGAGGTAGCGGAGGCTGACCGTGTTTTGGTTATGGAGGGAGGGCAAATCGTCATGGAAGGGACGCCTCGTGAGATTTTTGCCCAGCAGGAGCGCTTGCATGAGCTTCATCTGGATGTTCCGGATGCGAGCAGAATTGCCGGCCTCGTGCATGCGAAGAACCCAGCGTTTTCTTCAGCAATTATCCATAATCAGGAGATTATTGACGAAGTGAAACGATTGCACCTCAGAAGAGCGGAGGCGAGCGGGACATGAAACAACCGATCTTGATTACGGAGAATCTGTCGCATGTCTATATGAAAGGAACGCCACTGGAGCATCGAGCTTTGGATGAGGTCAGTATCCAAATTGAAGAAGGCGAGTGTATCGCCATCATCGGCCACACCGGCTCCGGAAAATCTACCCTGATCCAGCATTTCAACGGCCTGATCCGGCCGCAATCAGGCACGGTAATCGTAAACGGAAAGAATGTCTCAGACCCCAAGCTGGACGTAAAAGCCCTGCGCCGAGAGGTAGGGCTTGTCTTTCAAAATCCCGAGGATCAGATCTTTGAAAAACTGGTTGGCGATGATGTTGCCTACGGCCCTTTCAAGATGAAACTGCCTCTGGAGGAAGTGCGGCGACGTGTTGAGTGGGCGATGGAATTGGTCGGGCTCTCGTTTCAGGAGATGAAAGACCGGCCGACCTTTGCCCTGAGCGGCGGCCAAAAACGGAAGGTGGCATTAGCTGGGGTCTTGTCGCTGCAGCCGAAGGTTCTCGTTCTGGATGAGCCGACAGCCGGCCTTGATCCTCGCTCTCGCAATGAACTGCTGGAGCGGATCAAACGTCTGAACACGCAGGAGGGGCTGACGGTTATTTTCGTCTCCCACAACATGGAGGAGGTCGCCCATCTGGCTGATCGCGTCTACGTGATGGGACAAGGAAAAGCTGTCTGCGAAGGCACACCCCGTTCCATCTTTGGCAATCAAGAATTACTGCGCGCCCATCATATCGGAACCCCCCAGAGCGTCGATATTTTGTATCGGCTGAGACAAGAGGGCTACCTCGTCAATCCTGGTGCATACGCCGTGGAAGAGGCAGCAGATGAGATCGTCAAACTGATTGGGCGATGAAAGGAGGGAGCAGACATGTCAGCAGAATTCGAATTGACGAGAAATATTACAATTGGCCAGTATCTGCCTACCGGGTCCGTTATTCATCGGCTGGACCCCCGTTATAAGCTCGCTGCCTTTGTCATCATGATTCTCGCCATCGCCATTTGCAATACCTACCTGGGCAATCTGTTCGCGCTTCTGGTTTGCCTTTTGATGTTTAACCTGTCCCGCATCCCGCTCCACTACGGGATATCGGGCGTAAAGCCGGCCGTGCCATTTATTATTATTTTGGCGATTATGCAATTGCTTTTTTACGGGGAGATTGCCAACGGCGGCACAATCTATTTTCAATACGGTTTCGTGACGATTTCCAGTGAAGTGATCAGACTGGTCGTCGTTTCTGCCATGAGATTTGTCGAGGTCATCTTCCTCTCCAGTGTGCTGACGCTGAGCACCTCTACAACTGAGCTGACGCACGGAATGGAGCGGCTTTTGGGACCTTTGGAAAAAGTAAAATTTCCTGTACATGCCTTTGCTTTAATCATTACCATCGCGATTCGTTTTGTGCCCACCTTTGCCATGGAGATGGAGAAGATGATGAAAGCCCAGGCTTCCCGGGGTGCTGAATTTGGCACGGGGCAATGGTGGAGGATCGTCAAACGCACCAAGGATATGTTCCCTATTATTGTTCCGCTCTTTAACGTCGCTTTGTCACGGGCCGAAGACCTCATTCTCGCCATGGAAGCCAGATGCTATACGCCAGGTGCCGCACGCACTCGCTATACGAACTATCGGGCGGCCGCAAAAGACTTTATGGCGATCGGGGTCAGTATCGTGCTCTCCGCTGTCATGCTGGTCATACCGTGGTAGTTTGCCTGGGAATTTTCCCTCACCGGGGATTCCAATACAAGCAAATAAAGGAGGAAGAAGCATGGAAAAAGGGTTGACCGTACGCAAGATCGTCATTGCAGGTGTGCTTGGAGCCATCGCTATTTTGCTGGGAGTGACGCGGCTCGGCTTTATCCCGGTCCCGACAGCGGCAGGCAATGCAACGATCATGCATATCCCGGCAGTTATCGGCGGGATTATGGAGGGCTGGGGCGTAGGTTTGATCATTGGCCTTATTTTTGGTGTCTCATCATTTTTAAATGCAACCGTCCCCCTCTTCAAAGATCCGCTGGTCGCAATCCTTCCCCGTCTGTTTATCGGGATTACGGCCTATTTTACCTACGTCGGCTTGCGCCGGTTCAATGAGTACACGGCCATTGGAGTTGCCGGTTTTATCGGTTCGATGACGAATACGATCCTGGTTCTCTTCATGGCGGTGGTGCGGGGGTATATGCCAGCCGGAGTAGCGGCATCGGTTGCGGTCATGAGCGGGATACCGGAAGCGATCGTATCCGTCATCGTCACACTGGCGGTTGTCGTTGCCTGGAAAAAAATCGGTTCATCAGGCAAGCAAAAATCAAAGATTTCTGGAGGTTTGTAAATGTCCGGCACGATTACAGATGTACCTGGCCTTTTAGTCGGCCATGCAGAAGATACGGATGCTTTGACAGGTTGCACGGTGATCGTGCTGGAGAAGCCTGCCGTTTGCGGTGTGGATGTCCGGGGCTCAGCTCCGGGCACCCGCGAAACGGATTTGCTCGATCCCGTCAACATGGTGGACAGCGTTCATGCTATATGTTTGTCGGGCGGCAGTGCTTATGGTCTGGATGCCGCCAGCGGAGTGATGGAGTATCTGGAGGAAAAGGGCATGGGACTCGATGTTGGTTTCGGAATCGTGCCGATTGTCCCGGCAGCCGTTCTATTTGATCTATCCGTTGGCAATCCCCGTGTTCGCCCTTCGCGGGAAATGGGCTACAGGGCGGCTTCGCAGGCTAGCAGCGAGCAAGTTCCTGAAGGCAACGTCGGTGCCGGGACAGGGGCCTCTGTAGGAAAGCTGAATGGTTTTTCGCAAGCGATGAAAAGCGGGATCGGCTCTTCCTCGCGCAAACTGCCAAATGGCTTAGTCATTGGCGCGGTCGTTGCGGTAAATGCCGTCGGACATGTAAAAGATCCCGAGACTGGAGAAATTCTCGCGGGACCGCGCAACGAGGCCGGTGCGATTGTAGACAGTATTGAGCTGATGCAAAAGCATGCTTTCAGTCTGACCCCGCCGGGAACCAATACCACGATTGGGGTCGTTGCCAGCAATGCAGTTATAACCAAGGCGGAAGCGAAGAAAATTGCCCAGATGGCCCATAACGGATTGGCGCAGACGATTTGGCCGATTCACACGATGTTTGACGGCGATACCCTTTTTGCGCTGGGAACAGGTCAGGTAGCAGCCTCCGTCGATTTGATCGGCACTCTCTCAGCTGAGGTTTTGGCCGAGGCCGTTGTTCGTGCTGTCCGTGCAGCCAAACCGGCAGGAGGTCTTCCCGCACATGAGAGCATAAGCAAATAAAGCGGAGAGGAGCGTTATCATGTTTAATCAGGTCATATCCCATGTCGATGAAAAAGAGGTCGTGCGCTTGACTCAGGAATTGGTGCGAATCCCGAGTGTGTATCGACCGGGGCAAGCAGATGGTAATGAAGAACGCGTCGCACAATTCGTGGCTGATTACCTGCGGCAGATGGGTCTGCAGGTTTTCTACGAGGAAGTCGTGCCGGGACGACCCAATGTTATTGCCTTTTACGACTCTGGCCGTCCGGGCAAAACGCTCCTCTTTGAAGCACATACAGATGTTGTTACCGAGGGCGATCGGGATGCCTGGAGCTACGATCCTTTTGGCGGGCAAATATCGGGAAATCGCATTTACGGTCGGGGTTCCTGTGATACAAAAGGGAATCTGGCTGCGGCAATCTGTGCAGTGAAAGCGATTCAACGAGCTGATATTCCTTTTTATGGTAAAATTCTTCTGTGCATTCCCTGCGACGAAGAGGGGATGATGATCGGGATCAAAGATTTTATCCGCAGGGGATGGGCCAAAGGGGTAGACGCGGCGATTATTTGCGAGCCGGAGGAAAACCAGCTTTGTGTCACCCAAAAAGGGGCGATGCGCGCGATCCTGCGCAGCTATGGGAAAATGGCTCATGGCGCTATGCCGCTTACAGGAATCAATCCTAACACGCGAATGGCCCGGGCAATCGTCGCCCTGGAGGAGCTGGAAAGAAAGGAAATGGCTCGGTTGGGTAACCATCCTATGTTGGGGTGGCCCAGTATTACCCCGACGATCCTGCAAGCGCCGGTCAAAGGAGAAGCACAGATTAACGTCGTTCCCGATCAGTGTATGACGACACTGGACATTCGGACGGTGCCAGGACAGGATCATCAGACATTGCAACAGGAAATGAACGAGATTTTGGAGCGCCTGTCGCGTGAGGACGAACATTTTAAAGCAACGCTGGAGATAATCGAGGAACGGCCGTGGACGCTGACGCCCATGGATGCGGAGATTGTCACCGCTGTTTCTGATGCCTATCGGGACCTGACAGGGAAGGAGCCGATTTACAATGGAGTCCCGGGAGCAACAGACGGTACATTCTTGCACCAAGCGGGAATTCCGATCTTGACCACGGGAGCGGGGGATCGCCATATCCCGCACCATGCCGATGAGTATGTGGACATTGACCAATTGGTCGAATCCACCCAATTATTTGCTTCCTCTGCTTTGCTCTTCCTGGCACAGCCCGTACGTGCCTGACGGTGCAAATGTGCCAGCATGTGAAGCCCTGCTTGTAGCCCAGGCAGGGCTTTAAAAATTTTTAGAAATGAATAACCATTTTTCACTGATAAAACTTGCTCTTACCATAAGTTTTTTTTTACAATGAGGAAATAGGGTTTACCATCTTGAAGGGAGCGTGTCCGCGTGGATATGCGTTGGAGTTTAGACGTCCTGTATACGTCTTTCGAATCACCGGAACTACAGCAAGACTGGGAAAAGCTGTCCCAACTCATGAACGAATTGCAGGAGTGGACCAAGAAAAACCTGAAAACGGATACGGATCCTGTTCAAAAAATGGAAGCGTACATAACAAAATTGACGACCATCCTTCAAATCCAATCCCGTCTTTACAGCTATGCGGAACTGACGGCGAGCGTTGATGCGAAAAATGAAAAAGCACTGCAATTGGTTGAGCGCATCCAGGATCAGGCTGTTGAACTGGTTGAGCCTGGTGTTCTCTTTCAGAAATGGCTGGGCGGAATTAAGGAATTGGACCGCTGTATCGAACAATCCCCGCTTTTGGAGACACATCGTTATTTTCTGACGGAAACCGCTGAGAAAAGCAAATACCTGCTAAGCGAAAAAGAAGAAATCATTTTGGCCAAAATGAAAAATACGGGTTCCAATGCCTGGGCTAAGCTGCAGGAAATGCTGACCTCAACTCTGCTGGTTGATATCACGGTTGATGGGGAAGCAAAACAACTGCCGCTGCCGGTCGTACGCAATATGGCGTATGAAAAGGATGAGCAAACAAGGAAAAACGCCTATGAGGCAGAGCTCGCTGCCTACAATAAAATTGCCGAGTCATCTGCTGCCAGCCTGAACGGAATCAAGGGTGAAGTCATCACCATTTCCAAGCTGCGCGGCTATGATTCTCCTTTGGACAAGACACTAAAAGACTCGCGGATGGATCAGGAAACCCTGGATGCCATGCTGACAGCTATGCGTGAAAGCCTGCCTGCTTTCCACAAGTTTTATCAGGCAAAAGCCAAGCTGCTGGGTCATGACAACGGACTTCCTTTTTATGATTTGTTTGCGCCGGTAGGTGAGGCCGACATGCGCTTTACTTATCAGGAGGCACGTGATTTTATCGTGAACCATTTTGGCAGCTTTAGTCAGAGACTGGCTGATTATGCCGCTCGCGCATTTGACAATCGTTGGATCGATGCTGAGACCAGAGAAGGAAAGCGCGGTGGGGCTTTCTGCTACAATCTGCATGTCGTCAAAGAGAGCCGGATTATGTCCAATTTCACGGGAAGCTACAACGATGTCAGCACGTTGGCCCATGAGCTGGGTCATGGCTATCACGGAGAATGTCTGGTGAACGAAGCTTTCCTGAACAGCGATTATCCGATGCCAATCGCGGAGACGGCCTCCATTTTCTGCGAAACCATTATTGCCAAGGCAGCACTGGAGCAGGCTTCCGAGGAAGAAGCTTTTGCTATCCTGGAAAACGATCTTTCCGGTGCCGGACAGGTGATCGTGGATATTTACAGCCGTTTCCTGTTTGAGTCAGAGCTGTTCAAACGCCGCGAACAGGGCTCTTTGTCTGTAAACGAGCTGAAAGCCATCATGCTGCAAGCTCAAAAGGATGCCTACGGCAATGGGCTTGATCACAACGTGCTTCATCCGTATATGTGGGTGTGCAAGCCGCATTATTACTACGCAGATGCAAACTTTTACAACTTCCCGTACGCTTTTGGCCTCTTGTTTGCCAAAGGATTGTACGCGGAATACCTAAAACGCGGTGAGTCCTTTGTCCAGCAGTACGACGAGCTTCTGGCCGTTACCGGCAAGGAAAAAATCGCAGATGTGGCCGCCATCATGGATGTAGATGTGCGCTCGGTAGACTTCTGGCGCGGTTCTCTGCAACTGATTGCCAAGGATATCGAACAGTTCGTCAAACTGGCAGCAGCCCGCAGCTAAATCAGCGATATTGAAAAGAATCCGGTCATCTGATCGGGTTCTTTTTGCATAGGGAAGATGAAGCCTGGGAATCCTGACAGCATAGGAATCATCAAAGAAATTCATTGAGGTGATACTGTGTTGAACGGAATGCAATTGTTGGATCTAATGCGTGAGACCGAGAACAAGATGCTGCACCTTCATAAAGCCATTGATCGTGTCAGTACTGAGCCAGAGTTTAAGGAATCTGTCAGCGTTTTGACAGAGGTGGTCCAAGACTACCAGGGGCAACTGGATAAAATGAAGCATGCGCTCCGCAATGTAGAGGTAGGCCAGCAACAGCATGCCCAATCACAGCAAAACAACACCTATCAATAAGATGAGGATGCCTTCCTATCGTCCAGGGAGGGCTTTTTTTATTGGGAGCAACCTACCATTTTTTTAAAGGGACGAGGAACCATTTTTGCTTCTTTTCTGGTGTAGACAGTACGAAAATATGACGATCTGGCAGAAGAGGTTGCAGGACTCGGAACTGAAAATGATGGGAATTTGGGTAGAAAACTGTCGCAACATTACATTTGCATGACAAACAGGAAAGCAGCCAGTCAGGAGCAGGCGACTATGGAGGGTGGCGATAATCTTGCTTATAATGACCGACAAGCGCAACAACTGATTGTCATCACATGAAGAATGGAGCAGTCGATATGGGGAAGACAAGGATTCGCAAGCGGATCGGATGGCTCTTTCTCACCATGTTCATCGGTATCCTGTGCGGATATGTATTCTGGGGATATCCGACATCCGCTCAGGTAGAGTCACAACAAACACAGGAAGGAAGCAGCCTCAAATTCCGAACGGAACAAGATCAGATACAAATCTTTCAGGATGGCAAATGGAAGCCCTACTTTGTCAAAGGAATGAATATGGGTGCTTCGCTTCCCGGGCATTATCCAGGAGAGCTCCCGATCCAGAAGGAGGACTATCTGCGCTGGTTTGGGATGATTCACGAACTGGGCGCCAGAGCGATTCGTATCTATACAATCCACCAACCCGTTTTTTATGAAGCACTGGTGGAGTTCAACAGAAAGCATCACGACGATCCCCTCTATTTTATGCAGGGCATCTGGTCTCCAGAGGAAGCGTTGATTGAAAAAAAAGACGCCTTTCTTCCCGAGATTCGAACAGAGTTTCGCAATGAAATCGAAGCAGCAGTCGGAGCCGTATACGGTGACATTACGATCCCTGAAAAAGCTGGAAAAGCAAGCGGGACGTATCGAGTGAATGCGGGGCCATATCTGTTGGCGTGGCACGTCGGCACGGAGTGGGACCCCGAGATGGTTAAAAAGACAAATGACATACGCAGCGGTGAACCGCGTTACGAGGGAGAACATTTTCACGCAAAAGCTCAGGCCACTCCGTTCGAGTCTTGGCTCGCTGAAATGCTCGACTATACGGCTGAGCTGGAATCGCGTCACGGCTGGCAGCATCCGGTGACCTTTACCAACTGGGTGACTACCGACCCCTTGCACCATCCGGGTGAACCGATGATCCACGAAGATATGGTCAGTGTCGATCCCCTGCATATTGAACCGGTCAAATGGGATGCCGGATACTTCGCTGCCTATCACGTGTATCCGTACTACCCTGACCTTTTCCGGTATGATGAGACCCTGCAAAACATACGCAACCAAAAAGGCGAAGTGGATACCTACAAAGCGTATCTGCGAAAGCTGAAGCAGCATCATACGGACATACCTGTCATGGTCACTGAATTTGGTGTTCCGTCTTCTGTCGGCGCGGCGCATCTGGGACCGTTGGGCCGCAATCAGGGCGGACATGATGAAAGGGAGCAAGGGCGCATCAACGCAGACCTTCTTCACGAAATCCATGAAGAGGGTTACGCCGGGGCGGTTCTTTTTACCTGGCAGGATGAATGGTTCAAGCGTACCTGGAATACCATGCGATACGAAATGCCAGAAGACAGCCGGGCCAATTGGAAGAATGAACTGACCAATGAATCCTTCTTTGGCTTGCTGGCCATGGATGCCGGATTGGAGAATGTACTCACTATCGATGGGGAGACAGAAGATTGGGACAAGTTAAAAAGTGAGGAGAAAACACGCGTGAAAGGAGGTTTGTCCGGGGTAAGGGACATCTGGATGACCCATGATGAAGCGTATGTCTATTTCCTGCTTCAGCTTGATGAGCCGTTGCGACCCGAACAAGAAAATCTGCTCCTGGGCATCGATACATTGCCTGGAGGGAACAAGGCCGCTCGAGAACTGCCAGGGCTTCAGTTGGATGAAGGACTGGAGGTGCTGATTCGTTTGGGAGAAAGCAAGGAGAGTGAGGTGAAAATCGCCTCTAATTACGATTTCCACAAGCGATTGTATGGAAAACGCTATGGAATGCTTCCTTACTCAGTCGAAGAGCAGAAGGATAACTCCGGGCTGTTTCTTCCCTGGAAGCTTGCTGTCAGCCTGGAGATGAGTCCGCCTGATACGAAAGGAACACATCCTTTTGAGGAAATCAGCGTTGGGCAGATGAAGAGGGGAACCACCGAGCCCGGACAGCCGGGTTACAGTTCGCAGGCGAATTGGGAGAGCAAAGGTGAATGGGTAGAGCTTCGCGTCCCCTGGATGCTGCTGGGTTTCACGGACCCAAGCACGAGACAGGTGCTAAGTTATCCGGATCAGGACCCTGCGCTAAAATCAACTCAATCAGAGGGGATTCGTGTCCTGGCCATGCTTCAGGATAAAGCAACCGGAAAAATTAAAGGTGTTTCGGAAAACCAGGTGATCAGTCTATCAGCAGGGGATCGTTATACATGGCCAGCATGGAGTCTGCCAAAGTATACCGAACGAAAAAAGGAGAGCTATTCGATCTATCAGAAAGCATTGGAGTCCATACCTGCATACCATTAGCCAAGAGAAGGAGAGGAGTGCAGTAGAGAATGTTTCAGCATCATATCGAAGTAGCTTACCTGTTTCTCATGGTTGCATCGGGATTGATTGTGGCGGGAATTCTTTTCCTGCTTTTCCTGAAGTACAGGCAGAACTATTACGCTAAAGAGAAGCAGCGGTTGAGCTTGAAGTATCAAGAATATATGAGCTATGTCCTGGCGCATCTGGATGCCCAGCAGCCTTTGGAGCTGCCGGTAGGGGAGCTGGGGAAGCTGGAGCTGCTGGTACTGGGTGAAAAGCTGATGGAAATTGCCGAGCGCGTAAAAGGAAAGCATCGGCTGCAACTGGCGGCGCTCTTTGAAAAGCTGGGTCTGCCAGAAATCGAGTTGAATCGACTTAAGCAAGCACCCGGCCCTCTTCGCAGCCATGCTGCTTACAAATTAGGAGCAATGGGCTATGAAAAAGCGACACCGGAATTGTTCGCGGCGCTAAAAGCGGAAAAGGATGAGGCAGGCCGCTATATCATCGCGAGAGCCATTGCCCGTTGTACCCGCAATGTTGCAGATCTGCGACAAATGATCCAGCAAATGATCGAGCAGTCCGCGGATTCTCCCCGCTTGCTGGCTGAGGTGTTGGCCGATTCTCCGCTCGATCTCCAGCCGCTGCTGCGCGAGTGGATCAACAGCGAGGATACGCGGTTGGTGCTGATTGCCTTGGCTTGTTTGCCAACGACTTTGGATGAGCGCATGATGGATAGCCTGTGGAAGGGGCTTGACTCAAATGAGAAGGAAGTCAGGATTCAATCGGCAAAGCTGCTGCTTGGCTGTGAGGGACTTCATTCCGAGCAAATCCATGCACTTCTGACAAACCCCGATTGGGAAATCCGTGCATTGGTCGTAAAAGCGCTGGGAAGCTGGAAGGATGAAAGCAGCGTACCGACACTGCTTGCCGCGATCAATGATCAGCACTGGTGGGTGAAATACCATGCTGCCCGGAGTCTGGTCCGGGTCGGAGATGAGGGATTTCGCGCATTGTGCGAGCTGGCTTCACGGACGACGCATCAGGAAACCGTCGATCTGGCCATGCAACAGATTCAAGAAGCACTGCGGGAGGATAAGCTCACAAGCAAGAAAAGCGTTGCAAGAACAGACAACAGGCTGACCATCTATGACGCTTATTTCAACCGACAGGGTGAGCGTGTCATTTCATGATGGGAGAGGAGGAGCTATGCGAGATCTGCTATTGGGATACGGAATGTTTGCGATGTATTACGTATTTGTGGTGAATTCGATCTACCTGATTATCAACATCTTTTCCCACATCAATATCTACACAATTTTGAAGCGTTCGCGATTTTCCCGCTTTCAATCGCTTGCGGGCTCAGAGAGGGTACCGCCCGTCTCGATTTTGGTTCCAGCTTTCAATGAAGAACTGACGATCATCGAAAACGTTCGTTCCCTTTTGGCTTTGCATTATCCGCAATATGAAGTGATCGTGATCAATGATGGTTCGCGAGATGACACGCTGGGTGTCCTGATCAGGGAGTTTGGGCTGGAACTGCAAGCACATATCTCGACAAGAAACGTGGTTCCAGCCACGCCAAGTAATGGCATCTATCACAATCCGCAATATCCGCAGCTTTTTGTGATCGACAAGAAAAATGGCGGAAAAGCGGATTCGCTAAACGCAGGAATCAACCTCTCGCACTATCCATTGATCGCATCGATTGATGCCGACTCACTACTGGAGCGGGACGCTTTGATCAGGATGGCCCAGGTATACATGGAAAATCCGGAGGAAACGATCGCAATCGGCGGGAATGTACGCATCGCCAACGGCTGTAAAATTGAAGATGGGATCGTCAAAGAGGTGAATCTGCCCAAGAAGCTCTTGCCGATGTTCCAAACGATTGAGTACATGAAAGCCTTTTTGGGAGGGCGAATCGGCTGGAGCTCTATCAATGGTCTGATTATCGTTTCCGGTGCCTTCGGTCTTTTCCGCAAGGATTGTGTCGTCGCGGTCGGCGGCTATCGGGAAGGCTACCCCGGAGAAGATATGAACATCATTATTAAACTGCACAAGTACATGCTGGAGTGTAAAAAGAAGTACCGGATCGCATTTTGTCCGGATGCTGTCTGCTGGACACAGGCTCCTGATACGTTTCATATTTTGGGCAGCCAAAGGAAGCGTTGGGGGCGAGGCAATCTGAAAAACATGATTGAGTATCGGCACATGCTTTTCAATCCCAAATACAAGATCATGGGACTTCTGACCATGCCGTACAACGTATTGTTTGAAACACTGAATCCTTATTTCAAATTAACCGGTTTTTTCGCGTTGCTGGGCTACAGCTACTTTGATATGACATACGCACATGTCGTGCTGATTTTCATGGCCATCAATCTGGTCTATGGCTATTTGCTGACAGTCAGCGGGATTGTGTTGGAGGAAATTTCCTTCCGCCGCTATACCAAAGTCAGTGACCTGATGAAACTGCTTGGTTACGGGTTCCTGATGTTCTTTGGATATTATCAGCTGGGGGCGATTTGGCGGGTACTGGGACATATCGATTTCCTTCGCAACAACAATACCTGGGGAGTCATGACCAGACAAAGCTGGAAGGTGGAGACGCGTCAAACCTCTTAAGAGAAAGGGATGAGTACAATGAAACAAAACACGAAAACGCGGGAGCAAGCCAGCAAGCTAAACGGAGAGTTGGCCTACTTTTGCCGCTATTATGAAGCCAGTAATCTGACCTGCGGCATGATTGCCGCCCGATGCCGGCAAAGAGGGGATGATGGATGGGAAAAATTGAAAAAGTTTGTGGAAGCTGAAAGGCCAGGGATTGCTGTACAAGTCTTTTACGAAGAAGAAGACAAACGGCTGCTGATATTGATGGAAGACATGAATCTTGCAAATACTCATCATTTGGCATTAACGATCAAAGAGTATTTGCAAAAACAGGAGCAATTGGCGGGAAGTGTTGGCGTAGGGTCCTATCCGGAAAGCGGTAATGCCATTCAGGGTATTTTAGCGGAAATGACCGCTCGACTGACACAGACGCTGCCGTACCATTCCGGGATACAGGTCATCATGCAGCAAGAGCAAAAATGGGAACGTCCACCCCGGCTGCTGCTGGTTGAACATGACCCTGTAGTTCAGCAAATCTTGGCAGTCCGCCTGGCCAGAAATGGCTACGAAATTTATCTCGCCCAGGACGGAAAGGAGGGGAAGCAGAAAATTCAACAGATTCAGCCTGATCTGGTCATTACGGAGCTTACCCTGCCCGTGATGAATGGGTACCAACTGATTGATTGGGTACAAGAGCAGCACGAACAAGCAGATCCTTGCAAAATTGTGGTATTGACAGACAGACGTTTGGAGGAGGATATGTCACAGTGCTTCCAAAAAGGGGTGGCGGACTTTTTGACCAAGCCGTTTTCTCCCGTCGAACTGGACTGGCGAATCAAGCGCTTGCTCGTCTCGTAGATACAAACAACCGGAGGGATGCCAGATGGACAGATATACTGCACTGAAGCAAAAAATCGAGGCAAAAACTGCAAGAGTAGGAGTCATCGGTCTTGGCTATGTAGGGCTTCCGCTCGCAATCGAAATGGCCCAAAGCGGACTCACAGTCTTTGGAATTGACCTGGACATACAGAAAGTAGAAATCTTGCAGCGGGGAGAATCTTACATACGAGATGTACCAAGTGAGCCAGTGGAGCAGTTAGTTCGAGACGGGAAGTTTATCCCGACGACGGATTATCGGGTTCTCAAAGAACTGGATGCAATCAGCATTTGTGTGCCGACGCCGCTCAGTGAAAACCAGGACCCTGACACCTCCTATATCTCTCGCGTCGTCGATCAAATCAAACACTATATTGAAAACGGTCCGCTGATTACGCTGGAAAGTACAACGTATCCCGGCACGACAGAGGAATTGATTCAGCGAGAGCTGGAGCGAATGGGGTACCAGGTGGGACAAGACTTTTTCCTCTGCTTTTCACCAGAGAGGGTTGATCCGGGGAATCATCTCTTTTCTACCAACAATACGCCCAAGGTGATCGGCGGAACGACGGAAAAATGCCTGGAACTCGGAGTGCTTTTATACGGCCATTTTATCAATCAGATTGTCCCGGTTTCTTCGACCAAGGTCGCGGAAATGTCCAAGCTGCTGGAAAATACCTTCCGCAGTATCAACATCGCGTTTATCAACGAAATGGCCTTGATGTGCGAGCGCATGGACATCGATGTGTGGGAAGTAATCAAGGCGTCAGCTACCAAACCCTTTGGTTTCATGCCCTTCTATCCCGGCCCCGGAATCGGTGGACACTGCATCCCGTTAGATCCGATGTATTTATCATGGAAAGCCAAGGGCTACCGGTTCTTCAGCAAATTTATTGATTTGGCTCAATCCATCAACAACAGCATGCCGGATCATGTGGTTTACAAGACATCTGTCATTTTGAATATGTACGCAAAATCGATTCGCAATTCGCGTGTCCTGCTGCTCGGCATGTCGTATAAGCCGGATATTGATGATTTGCGCGAGTCACCATCGCTTCAGGTTTACGAGCTATTTAAGGAAGCGGGAGCGTTGGTGGACTACTACGACCCGTACGCAAAATCTTTCAAGGATGAGAGCGGGCGAGAGATACAGAGTGTGGCCTATGACGCAAAAGCATGGAGAAATTATGACTGCATGGTGTTGCTCACCAATCACAGCATGTTTAACTACCGGGCTTTAGCGGAGCTTGGCGTAGCGATTCTCGATACACGCAATGCGTTTGACGGCATCCAGGCACCGCATGTGTACAAGCTGGGCAATGCAATCAAACACAGGAACTTCTCAGAGGCATCATTGGCGATCTAACAGAAAAAAGGTCTTCCAGCACCTACTGCACCGATCAGGCAGAAGGGTTTGGAAGACCTTTTCTTTCTCGTGGATAAGCCTTATTTTCATTTTCGCGGACAAAAGTTTGGCGAATGAGGCGATCATTGTCCATGGATATGAAGATGCAAAAAGCCCCGATGGCTATAAGAACAAAGGTAAGGATCGGAAAGATAAGGGACATCAAACCAAGCTCCTTCGCAAATTTATAATAATGATAATCGTTATCAAGAGAATTATACAATACCAGATATGTGTGGTCAATGCAGAAAAGCAGAAAAATCGAAAAAACATGAGAAATGGGATTTACTTTGCACAGGGATAAGATTATAATCATTTTAAAAGAGTTTCCTTTACGCAAAATATATGCACTTGCCCAAATAATGATCATCATTCTCAATTCATGCTATTCCCTCTTCGGGGAATAGCATGAAGCCTTTTAAGGGCAATAACAACGATATTCATTATCAGGAAGTAGGGGGGATGGCTTGTGAATCAATCACTTGCAACGGAACAAACAAAATCGGTATCAAGAACGGAAAGTAAAAAGAAGAAGAGTGCCCGGCAATGGATCGCGCGATATGCGGAAGGGCTGGCAGCACTGATTAGCGGTGTATTTCTCGCAGCAGCCTGGACCATCGAGAATGCCAGCCATACTCTGTCGATCTGGCTCTATGTGTTGGCGTTCGCAATTGGCGGATTTGCAAAAGCGAAAGAAGGCTTTCTGACGCTTACCAAGGAAAAAGATCTGGATGTCAATTTGCTGATGATCGTGGCGGCGATTGGAGCAGCATCCATCGGTTACTGGGCAGAAGGCGCGGTTCTGATCTTTATTTTCTCACTGAGTGGAGCATTGGAAGCCTTCACGATGGAGAGAAGTTCTCGGGACATATCGGCGCTCATGGAGCTGAAGCCGGAAAAAGCAATTCTTTATCGGGATGGGAAAGAGCGTCTGGTCACCATCGAAGAACTGCAACTGGGCGACCTGATTTTGGTAAAGCCAGGTGAACGTATTCCAGCAGATGGTGTCGTGAAAGATGGGTATTCTTCCGTGAATCAAGCGTCTATTACAGGAGAGAGTGTCCCGGTAGACAAAGTGCTTGGCGACGACGTTTATGCGGGAACTTTAAACGGGCAAGGGGCCTTGTTTATCGAAGTGACGAAAACAAGTGAATCTACGTTATTTTCGAAAATCATCCGTCTCGTGCAAGAAGCGCAAAGCGAGATGCCCAAATCTCAGCGCTACATGGAGCGATTCCAACGAATTTATGCAAGAGTGATCATCGCCGCGACGCTTGTTTTGATCCTTGTTCCGCATTATGCATTGGGCTGGACTTGGGATGAGGCATTGTATAAAGCAATGGTATTCCTGGTTGTGGCTTCCCCTTGTGCGCTGGTGGCATCGATTATGCCGGCGATGCTCTCCGCAATTTCCAACTGCGCCCGCAAAGGATTGCTGTTTAAGGGAGGCGCGCATTTGGAAAAATTGGCTGAGGTCAAGGTTGTCGCTTTTGACAAAACGGGTACTCTGACTTATGGACGACCAGAAGTTACCGATATGATTGCTTATCAGGATTTGGATGAGTCCAAGCTCCTGTTCGTCGCAGCCACTGTCGAGAAGCTCTCGACTCATCCGATTGCCAAAGCCATTGTTCAAAAAGCAGGGGAAGAATCCTTGTCACTGGGTTACCCGGCGGATTTCCAGTCATACGCCGGCTGGGGTGTAGAGGGTACCATCCATGGTGAAGTATGGCGGGTCGGAAAGCCGGGAACCGGTGAGAATTTTGGGGGACATGAACAGGCTCGAAATGACCTGGAGCGATTAAAGCGCGAAGGAAAAACCGTTGTTTCCATCCATAATGAGAAGGGGATCGCGGGGATCATTGCTTTGCAGGACAGCGTGAGGCCAGAGGTCAAGCAAATGATTACGCATTTGAAAAAATTGGGGATACAGGTTGCGATGCTCACGGGTGATCAGCAGGCGACAGCGGACGCTATAGCGAAAGAGGCGGGCATTGACCTCGTTTACGCGGAGCTGTTGCCAGAAGACAAGGTAAAGATCGTCAAAAAGCTGAGAACCGATATTGGCAGTGTGGCTATGGTCGGTGACGGGATCAACGACGCACCGGCACTGGCAACGGCTTCCGTAGGTATCGCCATGGGGGCAGCCGGAAGTGATGCCGCTCTGGAAACGTCTGATCTGGTGCTGATGAATGATGACCTCAAACGGATCGAGGATGGGATCGTTCTGGGAAGACGGATGAAGAAAATTATTGTCCAGAACATGGTGTTTGCAGCACTTGTCATCGCCGTGCTGATGATCTCCAACTTTGCTGCGGGAATACCGCTGCCACTGGGAGTTGTCGGACATGAGGGAAGCACGATCTTGGTGATTTTAAACGGCTTGCGACTCTTGAGGTAAAATAAAAAGGGGAGGGTGGTCTGAATTAAGACCGATCCTCCCCATGTTTTTTACAATGAATCTTTACTCAGCAAAGTATCGCTTTACACCGTAAAACGGGTACAGCTTGTGCATATTTGCGACCTTTTCATACCGAACGTCATCGCCATTGGCGTGGACGATCATCCCCTCACCCAGATAGATGGCAACGTGAGAGACACGCCCTTTGCGAAGGGCATCGTAAAAGATGAGATCGCCAGGCATCGCTTCTTCCAAAGAGACAGCTCGTCCACCCAGAAATTGTTCTTCTGAAGTGCGTGGCAGTTTGATGCCAAGCTCTTGGAAAACATAGGAAGTGAAGCCGCTGCAATCAAATCCGCTCGTAGTGGTACCGCCCAATATGTACGGTGTTTTTAAAAGAGGCTCGATAATACGTTGCAGCTTTTTGTTGGAAAAAGACACGTTCGAAGGCGAACCTGACGACTCTGTCGAGGCAGACGCATCTCCCAAGAAAGAGGTGGATACAAAGGCTTCCTCCTGCCCAAAGGAGATCCTGCTCCATTCTGCCCCCTGCTCCCGGATTTCTACCAACGTTCCCATTGGGAGCTTTCCGATGATTTCGGCATCCATCGAGGCAGCTTTCCGCACATTGACGACGTCACCGGTTATTCGCGCTCTTTGACCGGACTGAACAGCGGTCGGCTGATCGGAAGAGAGAATGTCCGCTGGAGGCTCGAGTGCAGCTGCAGGATGGTCAGCAGCTGCATATACAGGTGCCGTTACACCCGCTGGGAGTGACAACTGTTGTCCAACAGACAGGCGATCGGTAGACAATTGGTTTACACTCATTAATTCCTGCACAGTGGTTTGATGTGCACGGGCAATTTTCATCAGCGTATCTCCGGCTTCCACCACATAAACAGGGGAGGATGCATACGCAGTAAGTGGCATGAGTGTGAAAAAGGAGAGAATGGTAAGGATTCTTGTCGTTTGCTTCATGGAGGTCGTCTCCTTTCTACTAATTTCCGCATTTGACTACATTAAATTGTAGCGAAAAATGATTGGTAAATCTATGAAAATTTTTTAAAAAGATTTTAGATAAAGTCCTTGTATTCTTTTTTTATACATGCTATATTACAAGAGTCGCCGCGAGAGACAAGCGGGAGACGACAAAACATGGAGCTGTGGTGAAGTTGGAGTTCACGCCGGTCTGTCACACCGGAGGTCGCGGGTTCGAGTCCCGTCAGCTCCGCCATTTCTAAAGAAGTCATGGGCCTCTCACCCGTAAACGGGATCACCCTCGTAGAAGGTTCATGGAGAATTGCCCAATTCATCATTTGCCGGTGTAGCTCAATTGGTAGAGCACCTGACTTGTAATCAGGGGGTTGTGGGTTCAAGTCCTATCGCCGGCACCACTCACATCATATTTTGCGGTCGTGGCGGAATTGGCAGACGCGCTAGATTCAGGTTCTAGTGGTGGCAACACCGTGGAGGTTCAAGTCCTCTCGACCGCACCATACCTAAATAAACGAGCTCTTGAATTTGTCTATGTGGCAATTCAGGAGCTTTTTGCATACTCTTTGAGGCGTCCATGAGAAAAGCCTCAAGCGTCGAGACTCGATTCTTGAGGCTTCTGTATACCGGTTTTTCGTCAGGCATGCTGATTCGTAATATTTCTTCTTATACGATAATACGAAAAGCTACGCATGAGAAGTAAGCGGCAATCGAAATAGTTTTCCTCTATCTATTACGGATGGGCGAATAAACAACGTATCATCTGTCCCCGTAATCAAAGCTGACTGGATGTTCGGATTGTCGCTGTCAGGTACAAAGTAAAAATGAACGACCTCCGTCTTCTCAGAAATCATATGACTGACAACTGCCTCCACATTGATTTTCCGTTTACTCACGATATCAAAAACATGCAACTGATTCTCTTTTTGCTCAAAGAGAAGAATCACATCCTCAACTTGGTCGTAGTAGATGGCATCACGAAAAACGAGAATAAAGTAAAACATCAACAAATGCTCATGATCCTTTACACCAAATGCTCATGATCCTTTACACCAAATGCTGACGATACAGGGATTCTTTCAGTCGCAAACTCCTTCATGAGCGCAAAGTCTTCCTGATTGTCGACATCTAGCTTGCGCGAATGCCCAAATCAAGATCGCAAAGAATGAGGAGGTATCGTTATGAATATCACAGTCGTGGAATATGACCCAAATTGGCCAATCGAGTATCAAAAAGAAGAACAGGCAATCAAGGAAATGCTTCAAGATGAACTCGTGAACTGTTTTCACATTGGCAGTACTTCGGTTCCGGATTTGAAAGCAAAACCGATCATTGACATTCTGCTTGTCGCAAGTGACATCAGTAAATTAGATACATATGCTGCGCAATTTGAAAATCTTGGTTATGAAGTCATGGGCGAATTTGGGATTACAGGAAGGCGATATTACCGTAAAGGCGGAGATCATCGCACGCATCACATTCATGCATTCCAGTACGATCATATTCAAGAAATTGAAAGGCACCTCGCGTTCAGGGATTATCTTCGCCAAAATCCGAATGTTTGCAAGGAATACGGAGAATTAAAAAGCAAACTGGCTGAACAATTTCCAACGGACATAGACAGCTATGGTGACGGGAAAGATGACTTTGTCAAAAAAGTAGAAAAAGAAGCCCTCAAATGGCATTGGACGGTTCGCTGAATCGACCGTACTCTCATGCAGCAATGGGGAGAGGAGAGGGCCCCTGAGGTACAGAAAGAGAATGACTAACTTGTCCTAGGCTTGCAGAAAAATTCCGTTGCGAACTCCAAGAATTTTCTGGCTGCTACAGATAAATATCGTGATTCAAGCCAAATGAACCTATAATGACGTTTTGTACTGTGGTCATGAATCTTTAATAAAGTGAGTGGAGAGTCAGCGTTTCGTCCGCACTCACCAACAAGAGCGACACCAACCCCGGCCCGGACAAGACTCGCAATAGCAGAAGGCTCGTTTACCCTGCATATATAATTAGGATGAATTCCAGCCTCTCCAAAAAAGATATCGTTCAGCGGTTGATAAAATTGCCCCTCATTGTAACCAATGAAAGCTTCAGTTGCAGCTTCTGCCAAAGAGATGCTCTGTCGGTCTGAATATCGATGGTTAGGAGGGACAGCAAGGTATACTTCTTCCTCCAAGACATGGGTGGAGCACACTCCAGCATTTTGTGTAGGTAATGCTGTGAGACATATGTCCACTTCTCCACTCAGCAGAAGAGGCTCCAGTTCCATCATAGAAACTTGGGTTATTCGGAAAGCGGTTTTCGGGTATTGGGATAGAAAGTCGGCTAATGGCCTAGACAGGAGTTCGACGCTCGTGACCGCTAAGTGTACACTGCCTGAATACAACCCCGAAAGTTCTTCAATTTCTTTCCTTCCATCTTCCAATGCGTTTAGAGCAATTTCTACCTTTCGAAGGAACACTTTCCCAAACGTGTTTAATCTTATGTTTCTCCCCTGTCGGTCAAAGAGGGGGATACCAAGATCTTCCTCAAGACGAGCAATTATTTTGCTTAATGAAGGTTGAGTAATTTGCAGTTCTTCGGCTGCTTTGGTCATATGTTGAATTCTTGCGATAGTACGAAAGTAATACAAATGCGAAGTATCCATGATTCCCTCCATTTATATACGATTTGGCATGATACTCATGAAAATGATGTATTAGATATTATTGATAATATGTTATAGTATCAGATTTAACAATGAAGAGAGCAATTAAGGGAGGAATTACTGTGGTATATAAAGAAGAGGGATCATTGGAGCAAGATCGCGAGCTTATCAAACATGTAGTTAGTCAAATGGAGGCGGCGTTTAATCGGCACGATGCAGATGCGCTGGACAGTCATTTCACACAAAACGCCACTTGGGTGAATGTAATGGGTGAAAAGTTGTCAGGTTGGAATGAAATAAATAAAGTGCACAAACTCGTTTTAACAGGCCCTTTAAGTAATTCTTATAGCAAATATACTGTTGACAGCATCTCGTTCATTAATTCCAATGTAGCTGTTGTTCATGTCCGTCAGTATTCAACAACTTCTGATGGTATACGAATCGACGGAGGGCAAGAAAGCATTGCTATCTACGTAATGGTCAAGGAAACGAAAGTTTGGAGACTAGCAGCGGGACAAAACACCCTTCTAAAATCCGTCTAACTAGATATTGTGAGTTCTGCTAACTAGGAACGATAATTTAATGCTCATTGGCGCTTTGCAGCAGGCAGTCATTGAGCATTTCTTTGTTTGTTAGAGAGACGAATTATGGATTTAGTATGAGGCTGATAAGTTCAAATTGGGATTTAGTACTTATACTTTTAAAGAGTAAGCCCTGCAACGCAAGTTGTAACTTACGAAAAAATATTTACTTACATAAGTAGTGATGATGGGATACAATAAACCTAACTCGATGGAAATGAGGTTTTCAGAGATGATCATTGAAATTTTTCAGGACACGATCTGTCCTTGGTGCCGCATCGGCAAAAAGCATCTATTTGACGCGCTAAAACAGTGGAATGGTGAAGCTGTGGAGATACGCTACCGCGCCTTTCAGTTGAATCCGGATACGCCGAAAGAGGGGGTTCCGTTCCTGGAATATATGTCGTCCATGAAAGGAGGACCGGATGCAGCCAAGCAGATGGTCCAGCATGCGGCCAACGCAGGGGCGGCATCGGGAGTGCCCTTTCAGTTTGAGAAAGTAACCATGTGGCCAAATACGCTTGCTTCTCACCAACTGATCAAGCTGGCTCCTCCCGAAAAGCAGACAGAAGTCGTCGATGCCGTGTACCGCGCCTATTTTGAAGAGGGGAAAGACATCGGTCAAGCAGAGGTGCTTTTGTCGATTGCTTCTGCGCTTGGGATGGATCAAAATGAAACGAAACAACGCCTGGAAAAAGGCGAAGGTCTTGAGGAAATCGAGGCTGATCTTCAATACGCGCAAGAATTGGAAATTACCGGCGTTCCCTTTTTTGTGATCGACAGGAAGCTGGCTCTTTCCGGTGCCCATCCAGTTGAAAATTTTCTTAAGGCATTTCAGCAAGTGACCGAGGCTTCCTAACGTACCACTCGCTTTTGCTTCTTTAGGCGATGAGGCCGTCCAACCGGGAAAAACATCATGCAGGATATCTGAAGGACGTGAATGCAAAGCTCTTGCAGTTCATGTCTTTTTTGTACTTTCGGAAGGTTTAATTTCGCTAACACGATAAATGATGAAAGTATAAGTAAAACGAAGGCTTTCGCTATTTGACTAGGCGATAAGCGATAAGCCAAAGTTTTTCTAATTTCATAAGAAATCGGGATTGAAACATCTCTTCCCCTTTGGTAGAATTTACCTCATTAGAAGTTAGTTAGTTGAATAACTAAGAAGGGCGGTGGTGGAATGGCGAAACCAAATGTCATTCATAAAGGAGATTTGCTCAAATTCGCGAAGCAATGTCTGGTGGAGAAAGGTATGGATCAGTTTACGTTGCGAGGAGTTGCTGAGACGGCAGGCGTGACCCAAGGCACGGTGTATTACCACTTTCGAACCAAAGAACAGTTGTTGCTAAGCATTGTTCAGGACATTTGCGAAAGCTCTTGGGACGAAATATCCAAACAGAACGAACGACAGATTAGACAGGCTTTAGATTCTGCAAAAAGTCGCTGTTCCTACGATTCATTTTTTCATAGGCTGTTTTACACAATGGTAGCTTCAAGTTTTCACAATGATAAAATCAGAGGGCAACTGGGAGAAGTGATTTCCGCGGAAAATAAGCATTTGTCTGAGAAGCTATCGAAGTTATGGACAGAATCACCGGTAGAAGGGGTTTCCCTTACCACCTGGGGTATCCTCTTCAATGCTATTTTTGACGGATTGGCTCTTCAGGCATTATTGCAGAAGGATTTTCCCGTAGAAAAAACATACGAAGAGCTGGAACAGGTTTTGATTGCGCTTGGTCATTTGCGTGTACAGGAGGGCGGACAATGAAAAAATACTTGCTTCCATCGATCTGGGGTTTGTTCGTCTGGATTCTTGCAACCCTCTTTTTCATACTTTTTGGCAATAAAGTCCTCTATCCTCCAGGTACACATGAGTTCACGATCAGTCTTATTTTATTGGTTGCCTGCACGGGCGTTGTTTTGTGGCTTGTCACTACTGCTTATCTCATCTTCGATAAAACAGATCACGCTTCATTAAAGTTCGGTATCATTGGCACCATCATCGGTTTAACGTTGGATACCTTTTCTATATCGTATCACTCGTTCATTTTCCCTGCTTTAGATGAATCGCAGGTTATTTCCTTCACAGCCTGGATGGCAATCGCATACGCCCTATACTTGGTCATACCGATCATGATGGACCAGAACAGGCGAAAAAAAAACTACCGTCTAAATGTGACGAATAAATGTTAGCCTTCGTCATCATTTTCATGCTCCAAAACAAAAAAATAGGAACGGAGGACTACTGTATTGAGAAGTGAACAGGAAATGATGAATATGCTTGTAGATTTTGCCAGGAATGATGACAGGATCCGATTGGTAACGTTGGAAGGGTCTCGTACAAACAAAAATATTCTCCCTGATCGATTCCAGGATTATGATATTTCTTACTTTGTCACAGATCTTGATTCTTTTAAGGAAGATGATCAGTGGCTTACTGTTTTTGGAAATCGTGTTATGATGCAAAAACCCGAGGATATGGAACTTTTTCCGTCAGAATTAGGCAGTTGGTTTTCGTATTTAATCATTTTTGAGGATGGTAATAAATTAGACCTAACTCTTATTCCAATGAACGAGGTTGAGGATTATTTTACCCAAAGTGACGGATTAGTTGAGATCTTGCTCGATAAGGACACCCGAATCAAAAATGAAGTCATCGCAAACGATCGGCAGTATTGGATAAAAAGGCCAAATGAAAGAGAGTTTGATGATTGTTGCAATGAGTTCTGGATGGTTTCAACTTACGTCGTAAAAGGATTGGCGAGAAAAGAAATACTTTTTGCCATCGACCATTTAAACGAGATTGCAAGACCTAATTTATTAAGAATGATGGCTTGGCAAATCGGATCAGAACATGGATACACCTTCAGTGTGGGGAAGAACTATAAGTTTATCGATCGTTACCTTCCCAATGAAGATTGGGAAGATTTACTATCAACCTATTCTGAGAATGGGTATCAAGAAATGTGGAAGTCTTTATTTAGGTGTTATGAGTTATTTAGAAAATACTCAAAGGCTGTGGCGGAAAGTCTCGGATATCAGTATCCAGATTACGATGAAGCTATAACGAAGTATACGGAAAATATTTATCGCTCATTGTCTTGATCGATGTGAATGGACCGCCTTCATATTGGGGCCGTTTTGAACTCCTTGTCATCCGAACATACTGGTGGGTAAGGAGGGAATGAGTATGTACGTTGTCACGAGGAAAGAAGTGACGGGAGGCGGAACCATTGTCAATGTGTTGGGAGAACAGATTGAGAGCGATTCGTCTGGCGCTTTTCTCTTGCCTGGACGCCTGATTGCAGCCCTGAAGCCCAGTGATTTGCCGGTAAATCTGCGCTTTACCCTGCAGGATAGCCTCCCATGCGGCGTCCGCTTTTATCAGGAGGATTACGTTGTCTTTGAAAAAGAGGCAAGGGCACCCGTTTTCCAAATTGAAGTGACGTCCACGTATCAACCGGATGACTGGGATGGGCTGTTCCCGTTAGCCGATACGTTGTCTGCTCGCTTTCATCATCTTCAATCATTCAAAGAGGTAGAAGTGACTGCGGCACATTTGGATGAGACCGCTTCTGTTCTAACTTACCAGTTTCGCTGGGAGGAACAGGAGGACTGTGATTTGGAAAACATGCTTCTCTCTATCTGGGAGATCATCAGTAAACTGGAGGAGCAGGGAAACGCCCGTCTCTGGCACAAGGGGAAGTAAATCGTCACAGACAGATCCATCTATTCTCTTGCGGATGTTCAATGGTATAGTGAAAGAATCATGTAGACATTGGGAGGAGAGCAGAATGGAAGGAATCCGAAATATTTACTGCGTTGGCCGCAACTATAAGCTTCATGCGGAAGAGCTGGGAAATGCCGTACCAACCGCGCCGATGCTGTTTGGCAAACCGACGCACGCCCTGGCAGTAGCAGATGGACGTGAGATCGTACTGCCGGGTGATCGGGGGGAGCTGCATTATGAAACAGAGCTTGTCATTCATATCGCCCGCCCGTATTCCCCTGAGGCGAGCTTGGAGGAAATGGTCGATCACATTGCTGTAGGCATCGATTTTACGCTGCGCGATGTACAGAGTGAGCTGAAGAAAAAAGGCTATCCCTGGTTGCTCGCAAAAGGTTTTCCGAATTCGGCCGTTGTCACCTCATTCCGTCCATTCCCTGGTTTGCAGGCTTGCCAGGAAACGGACTTTTCCCTACAGAAAAACGGCGAGCAGGTCCAACGTGGCAATATTCGTGATGTGATTTTTGATTTGATGACGATCATTCGTTTTACCGGTGAACACTTTGGGCTCGGTCAGGGCGATCTGATTTTTACAGGAACACCTGATGGGGTGGGTGCGACGAAAAATGGGGATCATTTTGGCCTGTTTTTTGGGAAAGAAAAATGGGGAGAGTTTACAGCAAAATTATCTTGAGAACGCTTGGAGAAAGCCATCTTCTGACACAATCTAGCAGAAGATGGTTATTTACTTTCACTTGCCTCCAGCCTTCATTTTATCTGGGCACTATGAACTAAGGAGTAGAATTTCCAAGCAAAACCTTTGTTTTTTTGGTAGGGCCATATTACCAAAAAACGCATTGGAAAATTTTACGGTCTTATCCTCCTGTTTCCTCCTGCGGTAACCTGTGCATGTACCCAAGATTGGGATCACAACATGACAAGGAGGAAAAGAGAGTGACGAAAAGAGATTGGGTGATGAAATCGACTATCGCCGTCATGCTGAGTACGTCCCTGTTAATGGGTGGTCAAGTAGGACAAGCGGCCGCTTATTCGCAAGATTCAGGAAAATCCGAACGGATCGTGAGCCTGACCAAATCACTGGTTGGGAAAGATTACAAATTTGGTGCCGAGGGCCCTAGTCGTTTCGGTTCGGCTGGTTTAGCCACCTATGTCTACAATCAGGCAGGCGTAAAAATCAGTGACACGATTTCGAAGCTGTATCAAGGAGGAACCAAAGTTAGCCGCACAAATGTAAAAGCAGGCGACTTGGTGTTCTTCTCTTCGAATGGAAAAGGCTCCCCATCTTTTATGGGTGTTTATGTAGGCAATGACCAATTTATCTATTCTTCACAAGGTGAGAGCAAGGTGGTTGTGAAAAAGTACTCTGCCTATGAGAAGAAATTTCTCGGTGCAAGACGCTATCTGTCCGAAACGAGCAACTCAAATACAACGAAGCCCAACACCTCGACGGCTGCGACCAAACTTGCCAATCAGGTGATCAAAAACGGTGAAAAGTACTTGAAAACCCCGTACAAATTTGGATCCAGCAAAACAACAACCAAGACATTTGACTGCTCTTCATTTACGCAGCGTGTGTTTAAAGAAGCAGGGATCGAGCTGCCGCGTGATTCTCGTCAGCAATCCACTGTAGGGAAAACGGTTTCTCTGAAAAACCTGAAAAAGGGCGATTTGGTGTTCATGAAGGCATCTCCGACTGCCAAATCTGATCGCATTACGCATGTCGCGATCTATGCCGGAGATGGCAAAATTTTACACACTTACGGAAGTCCAGGGGTTACATACTCAACATTTTTTAATACCAACTGGGAACGTCGCGTAGTAAAAGTACAACGTGTGATTCCGGAATAAACCATTTACACTTTTCTGCTTACCAATAATGATAGCAGGCTCTCATGCAATGCGCGTGAGAGTCTGTTTCGTTCTTTCTGATAAATAGGACGAAGGTCAGGGACATTTGTTACACTCCTGACGTTGACAAATGGTGGTAAGACCTTCATCGTTGCAGGTGGAGGTGTTTCGCAGCGATGAATTTCCGCTATCCGCTGGTTATTGCAATCGTCTTGTTGGCGACTTATTTGGTAATGGGCCCAAAAATTCAGAAGCAAACATTGGACACGCCGCAAACAAAACCGCAGGTCCACTTTCAGGCACCAGTGTTTCAAGGAAAAACATTAGAAGGGGAAGACATCGCGCTTGGGGATTATCCGGGGAAGCCCATCTTTCTCAATTTCTGGGCGAGCTGGTGCCCTCCCTGTAAGGCCGAAATGCCGGATTTGATTTCGTTACATGAGCGCTATGAAAAGCAGGTCGCCTTTATTGGCATCAATACCACGTTTAATGACTCGGAGGAGGCTGCCCGAGACTTTGCGTCCTTGTATGAGATGCAGTATCCGATTGTGGTCGATCCGCAGGCGGAGATTAGCAAAGCGTATCAAATTATCGCCATGCCGACGAGCTTTATTCTGGATGACACAGGGAGGATCGTCTTTAAAAAAATCGGTCCGTTAACGATAGAAGAGTTTGAAAGAGCTGTGAAACCCCTGTTGAAGGAGGGGTCCTGATGCTGGAGCCAGGCAGTACGCTGTCTGTAGGTCCTTTGCAACTACCTGTCCAGCTGCTCACTTTCGCCGTCGCTGTCCTGCTCTTTTCCTTTTGGATCAAGCGTGTGGATTCAGAGAAGGAAAGCGTCTCTGCTTTTTTGCAGGCGGGAGGAAATGCCCTTGTAGTGGCCTTGCTCGTGTACAAGCTGTGGCCTGTGCTTGAGGCAGGAACGGATTTATTGGTCAATCCGACGCGACTTCTCTTTTACAATGGCGGCGCATACGGGTTGGAGGCTGCTGCTGTGGCAGGAACACTCATGTTCCTCGCACAGGGCATCAGAGGAAAATGGTTGGATCTAAAGACAATCGAATGGTTGCTTGCGCTGTGCGCATTTCTTGGCGCCGCTTATTCTGTTCTGGTCAAAGGATATGGTCCTGCTGTTGAGGCATGGGGGTGGGAGCAAGACGGGCGTCACTATCTCCCGCTAAATCTATGGGAGGCGCTGCTGATGCTTTCCGTTCTGATGATACTCTCGTTTCCCCGGATGCGCCAAAAGGCTTCCACAAGAGAACGGGTAGGTGTCCTGCTGCTTGGGCTTGGTCTGTGGGTGATTCTGCATTTCACGCTTTCAGTAGGAGAAACAGGCGTGACAGGCTGGATGTCCTACCGGGAGGAAGCGGGACTTGCTGCCGTCTATCTGGGAGCGTGGCTCGTGCTGAAAAAGAGGACTGTCTCTGCATAGTTATGGAAGCGAGTGAATATCCATCATTTCTGAAAAAGGGAAAATTGAAAAAACGGAGAATCTTCCTACTATACCTGAAGGAAATGGGGGATTGTGCATGCAGCTTCAATTGCCGGAGCATTATAATTTTGCCGCTCAGGTGGATCAATGGGCAGATCGTGACGCGAGTCGCCGGGCTGTCTGGGAAGTGAATGCAGATGGTTCAGAGCGGATACTTACCTACGACGAACTGAGAAAGTATTCCAATCGGGTCGCAAGTGGCCTTCAGTCTCTGGGCCTTGAACGTGGAGATAAGGTACTTGTGCTTGTTCCTAGGGGGATCGAGGCCTACGCCATTTATCTAGGGCTGATGAAGCTGGGCGCGGTCGTGATGCCGGGATCGGAGATGCTGCGTACCAAGGACATTGAATACCGTGTCAATCATGCCCAGGCAAAAGCAATCATCGGCTTTGATGGAATCAGAGCAGAAGTGGATCAGATCCGTGAGCTTTGCCCGTCTCTGGAACGCTATATCACAATCGGCTCCAGCTTTGAAGGCTGGATTGCCCTGTCTGAGCTTTTGACAGATCAGTCCGACACTTTTGCTTGTGTACAGACGAAGTCAGATGAGCTTGCCTTTCTTTCCTATACATCGGGCACCACAGGAGGGCCCAAAGGTGTCATGCATGTCCACGGGTGGCCATTCGCGCATCTGGCTGTTGCCGCAAAGCTGTGGCTGGATGTGCAGGAAGGCGATCTCGTATGGGCGACGGCGGGCCCAGGCTGGGCGAAGTGGGTGTGGAGTCCGTTCGTTTCTACCCTGGGGATGGGGGCGACGGCTTTCGTCTACAAAGGGCGCTTTGACCCGGAGTCCTACCTGACTCTTTTGCAACGCTACCCGATCACTGTTCTTTGCGCGACACCAACAGAGTACCGCTTGATGGCCAAAGCGCCGGATCTGGAGAACTATTCTTTGCAAGCCTTGCGCAGTGCCTGTTCGGCAGGCGAGCCTTTGAACAGAGAAGTGATTGACACCTTCCGCAGAGTATTTGCTCTCACTGTGCGTGACGGATACGGGCAAACGGAAAACACGCTATTGGTGGGCACCTTTGTGGGGATGGAGCCGAAACCGGGTTCCATGGGCAGACCTTCTCCAGTCGTTCGCGTGGCGATTATCGATGAAGAAGGGGTTGAGGTGCCGCAGGGAGAGGTTGGGGACATCGCGATTGATCGAGAGATGCTTGCCCTGTTTCGCGGGTACCTGAATGATCCGGAACGGACAGCCAAAGCGTACCGGGGGAATTGGTACGTGACCGGTGACCAAGGGCGTATGGACGAGGAAGGATACATCTGGTTTGAAGGACGATCCGATGACATCATCATTTCCGGGGGCTATACGATTGGCCCATTTGAGGTGGAGGATGCACTGGTGAAACATGCGGCAGTCGCAGAATGCGCTGCGGTCGCCAGCCCAGACCCCGAGCGCGGACATGTGGTAAAAGCCTACGTCGTACTGAAGCAGGGAATTCAGCCCTCTGCTGAGTTGGTGAGTGAGTTGCAAGAGCATGTCAAGACGCTGACGGCGCCGTATAAATATCCAAGGAAAGTGGAGTTCGTCTCAGAGCTTCCCAAGACGACTTCAGGGAAAATTCGCCGCATTGAGCTTCGTCAACAGGAAAAACATCAATCCCATTCCTAACAGATCGCCCGGCGCTTAGGCCGGGCTTGTTTTTTCAAACATTACGATTTTGTAAGCTGGCTGTAAGTGGATTCGATAGGAATACACCCTCAATCTCCTTATAATGAAGAGAGAAATAAAAACAGGGGTGATCCTGTATGAGTCATATACTTGTTCCCATCGATGAAGGAAAATTGCTCCGGTCCGCAGAAACAGTTTCAGCCAGCAGGAAGCCGATTCCCTGGAAAAATTGGGTTGTGGCGCTTTCCGTTTCGATCATTTGTCTTACTTATCTTCTCCCGTTCGCAATGGCTGCGGCTGGGAGCATGTGGATCGATGATGCCAAACTTACAGGCCTTAGAAAACAGACACCTTCCTATATTACGATCGATCAGATGCCGGCTCATCTCTGGAAGGCATTTGTGGCGATTGAAGACCATCGCTTTATGCAGCATGATGGAGTAGATCCGGCGGCTCTCGTGCGTGCCGTATGGATCGACCTGCACGCAGGCTCCTACCAGCAGGGCGGCAGTACCATCACCATGCAGCTAGCGCGCAATCTATTTTTGACACAGGACAAAACGATGTGGCGAAAAGTAAAAGAGATGGCCATTGCGATGGAACTGGAGAAGCGGTATACGAAGATGGAGCTATTGGAGATGTATCTGAACGTGATTTATTTCGGTCACGGTCAATATGGAATCGGGAAAGCCGCACAGTTTTATTTCGAAAAAGGACAGAAGCAGGGGGTAGAGGGGCTCACCATCGGAGAATCGGCCATTTTGGCTTCTCTGCCTAAAGCGCCTGAGTCCTATTCGCCGATCAGGCATTGGGAAAAAGCAAAATACAGACAGCATGTCGTACTGGAGAGGATGACCGAGCTTCACATCATTTCTGAGGAAGAGAAAGAGCAAGCGTTGATGGAAACGATTCGGCTGCAAGCAAATAATGCTCCAGCAGCTTCTTGACAGGCAGAGGCTCCACCTACTATCAGGTGGAGCCTCTGTACTTTGGAATGGCTGTCATCCTTTTGTCAATCGAGCCGCCGAACTGCCATAAGGAGGGGAAGCCCCATCCAAACAATCTTTAGCGGTTATATCCAGTACTTCGATTCTATCAGGTGGTACGATTAACTGCTTTGCTCAATGCATCCTCCAGTACATGGGCATACTGCATTGTCGTCTCTATCTTGGAGTGCCCTAATTGTGCCTGGAGCTGGTGGGCGTCCGGATTGAGGCGCAAGAATTGGGTTGCAAAGCTATGTCTCAGCTTGTGAACCGATAAATCGGGGATGCCAAAGGCTTGGGCATATTTTTTCACCAGCTTTTGAATGGTTCGTACCTCGATGCGGTGTCCATATGGTTTCGTCGGAGATACCGCCAAAAAAACAGCTTGTTCTGATTCGGAAGGCTGATAGGTATGACGCACGGCCAAATAACGCTGCAGGTAGGCTTTTCCCCAATCACTGAAAAATGGAGCATCCTCTTTCTTTCCTTTGCGTATCATCCGAAGCTGATTTTTTTCCAGGACCACGTCGGACAGGTCCAGATTGACGATTTCCGATACGCGAAAACCGCCGGACAGGATCAGTGCAATCAGCGCAGTATCGCGATCGCGGTTTTGTTCGTGGTATTGCCGTTTTTTGGTTGTGTCGCAGTGAGCGAGGTAGCCGGTTTGAACAAAATCCACGAACTGATGAATCTGTTCATCAATCAGGATTTTCGAACGGATCGCGTGTGCGCGAGCCAAAGGGGTCGCTTCCTCTGCTTCCAGTTCAATCTTGGCCATGACATTGCGCGTCAAATACGACTCGCCATGTTCGTCCTCAGCCAGCGCGGACAAATAGGTAAACAGCGATTTGAGACTGGAGATTTTGCGCTGGATGGTTCGATCACTGTACTCTCTCGTCGCGCTTCGTGTTGGCTTTTGCAAAAGTCCCGTTCGCTCAAACAAGTGGGATTCTTGCAGATACAAGATATAGCTCTCAACCGTTTCTTTTTTTAGATCATTTAAAGTCTCCAGCGGAATCTCTTTGATCTCTCTGGCTGGCGTCAATCCCTCGGCGATCAGCCATTTGAAGAAAAAAGAAAAGTCACGCAGGTACCCCAAAAGTGTCGAAGGCGAATTTTTTTTACTTTTTTTATGTTCAACAAACTTTTCTACGTACCAGGGAAATGTGGGAACAAGCTGAAGCAATTGGATGGAATCGCGTTTTTTGATGACAGACATCCGTTCATCCTCCTCATATGTACAAAGTGCTTTGTCAGAATAGAATCGAACATACATTCTACCATAAATGATTGAAAAGAGGAATGTTTGTTCGATATCTATTGATCCTCTACGGAAAACCTCTGTCCTTGCTCGGGAACGATTTACTATAATAAGGGAGAAGCATTCGCTATCGACAACCGCAAGCAAACAGACAGAAAGAGAAAGAAAGTTCCTCGGGAGATAAGGAGAGAGTTTGTGAATACAGAGCTCCGGCGATTACTGGAAGAAGATCAGAAGGATTTGCGAGAGATGAATCCGAGCCGAGTAGAAAGGGACCGCGCTCGGCGAGAACGAGTCAGAAAGATCGAAGTTGAGGGCGGATTGAGGGATGCAGAAGATTTTCTGTTCGCTGCTGTTATTTTTCAGCACGGAGAAGAGCTGCCGGATTGGCTGCAGGCTTATCACTGGGCAAAAAGAGCAGTGGACATGGGCTGTACAGAGGCCAAATGGCTGGCTGCGGCTGCGCTTGACCGGTGGCTGCTTTTCCAAGGGAAGCCGATCAAATATGGCTGCCAGTTTTTGCTGTTTGGCGGTGTGTACAGGCTTCCCCCTGTTGATGATACGAGCGATGAGGAACGTATGGCCTGGGGTGTTTCAACTCTGGCTGAGAGGCTGGCTTTACGGGACATTCAGGGATTACCTATTCGGAAAAGAGTAGCGGCAGGTTCTGCATCTGTGGAAGGCTGGCAAATCGATGTCATCGTGCTCGAAAGACATCTTGCCCATAACCCTCCGATCAAGGGGACGATAGCTGGCTATGACAAAGAGGACAGACCCGTCTGGCAAAATTCATACGGATGGAACTGGATCGAAAACAGCGAGGGGCTTGTTGTGACCTGCTGGTTGCCCATCCCCCATGCTCCGGTGATCGCACATATCGTAGCAGACGCTGAAAAGCTGTACCTGCAAGCGGATCGCTTCAAAGGACTGCCCGTCATTTGGGTAGAAGTGGATCAAAACTATACGCTGTACGTGGAGAACAAGGGGAAAATCTGGGCCATTTCTGGAAAAGCCAGGGGTGAGATTGAGCAAGTTTGCACGTATATTCTGGACGGATCGTATAATAGCCCTGGGCCAAAATAATTGCCTTGGCCCAAAGTGCAGCTTTCCGCGATTATCGGCATCTTTTTTGTTAAAATGTAAATTTGAGACAAAAATCTTCTATCTACGTATGTTGGGAAAGGAGAGGAGGAACACACCGATGGCAACATGGAATCTATCCCGTACACAGCGTCACGTCATTCTTTGCAACGGCGGCAGTTGTACACGGGCGGGCGCAGAAGAAGTCACCAAAGCAATCCGCTCAGCAATTAAGGAGACCGGGATTGACGATCTGGTACATACGACGAAAACGCTGTGCAACGGTCGTTGTGAAGATTCTTGCGTCGTTATTGTATACCCTGACGCAATCTGGTATCGAAAAATGACTCCCGAGCTTGCAGAGGAGTTGGTTGAAAAGCATTTGGTACAGGGAGAGCCTCTGAAATCCCATGTTTCTCACCAGCTCGGCCCCCATGGTTTTGAAAGGGCGGCTGAGGCCCCTGAAGGCATGTTTAAATCAGAGAGAAGGGCTTAGTCATACGTCAAGTGTTTTTGACCTGTGTCGCAGGTGATCCGAGCATTGTGGATCGCCTGCGGCTTTTTTTTGCAGCGATTATCGCGATTACGCTTGCATCTGGCACTAACGTCTAAAACGGACATTCAACTGCCGAGCCTCCCCGTTCTCAAAGCAAGTGAATGAAGTCTGCAACAGTGTGAGAGGGCATGGCTAATTCTCCTGAAAAAGGGGAGCGTAAACAGTGAGGAATGCAAAAGATACCGTTTACATTCATGTCTATGTCATATGGACGTTTTGGGATAATGATGATATGATGAATAAACAAAGGTTGTTAAATAAGGGTTTGCAGCTTGATGTATGTACATACCAAGAGGACACTTGTATTCGTTGAATGTATTCTTTCGTCGTTGTACGCAAGTTTCGGGGGTATTTCATTATTCATTACGTTGGGAGGTTTTTTTATGGGAAGCAAAGCATTGGAACATTTTTTGGAAGAAAATCTGGCTGACCTCAAAAGCAAAGGTTTATATAACGTGATTGACCCGCTGCAAAGTGCAAACGGTCCGATCATCACCATTTCAGGGAAACAATTGATCAATCTCTCTTCCAACAACTATTTGGGCCTGGCGACGGACCGACGCCTGATCGAAGCGGCAGTCAAAGCTGCTGAAAAGTACGGGGTAGGCGCAGGCGCAGTGCGGACGATTAACGGCACACTGGAGTTGCATATTCAGCTCGAAGAAAAGCTCGCCGCCTTCAAACACACGGAAGCTGCCATCGCCTATCAATCCGGCTTCAACTGCAACATGGCTGCGATCTCTGCCGTGATGGATAAAGATGATGCCATCCTTTCTGATGAGTTGAATCATGCCTCAATCATCGACGGTTGCCGTCTTTCCCGGGCTCAGATTATTCGTTTCAATCACTCGGATATCGAGGATCTGCGGGCAAAAGCCAAGGAAGCGACGCAGTCAGGCAAATATAAGAAAGTTATGGTGATCACGGACGGCGTGTTTTCCATGGATGGCGACATCGCCAAGCTTCCGGAAATTGTAGAGGTTGCCGAAGAATTTGACCTGATCACCTATGTTGACGATGCACATGGTTCTGGCGTGCTGGGGAAAGGGGCCGGTACGGTCAAGCATTTTGGCCTCTCTGACAAAATTGACTTCCAGATCGGCACCTTGTCCAAGGCAATCGGGGTTGTCGGCGGTTATGTCGCTGGCCGCCAAAACTTGATCGATTGGTTGAAAGTACGCAGCAGACCGTTTTTATTCTCTACTTCATTGACCCCTGCGGATGTGGCCGCCAGCATGACAGCTATCGATATTTTGCAAAGCAGTACGGAATTGCATGACCGTCTGTGGGAAAACGGCAACTATCTGAAAAAAGGTCTAAAAGCGCTCGGTTTTGACATTGGAAAGAGTGAAACGCCAATTACTCCTTGCGTGATCGGGGACGAGCAAAAGACACAAGAATTCAGCAAACGCCTGTACGACGCCGGTGTATATGCCAAAGCGATTGTATTCCCGACAGTGCCGCGCGGAACAGGCCGCGTGCGCAATATGCCGACAGCCGCACATACAAAAGAAATGCTTGATGAAGCATTACACATCTACGAAAAAGTGGGCAAAGAAATGGGGATTCTTTCATGAAGAGGATTTTAATCACGGGTGCTTTGGGCCAGATCGGTTCCGAGCTGACTGCAAAACTGCGTGAAGTGTACGGCGCTGATCAGGTAATTGCGACGGATATCAGAAAGCCGGAGGACCATCAAACGGTGCAATCAGGTCCTTTTGAAGTGCTCGATGTCACCGATGCAAAAGCGATGTTTGACATCGCGAAAAAGCATCAGGTCGATACCTTCATGCATTTGGCAGCGTTGTTATCTGCAACGGCAGAGGCAAAGCCACTTTTGGCCTGGAATTTGAATATGGGTGGCTTGGTCAACGCCTTGGAGGTATCCCGTGAGCTGGGCTGTCAGTTTTTTACACCCAGTTCGATTGGAGCGTTTGGTCCGACGACGCCGAAGGATCATACACCGCAGGACACGATCCAGCGTCCAACTACCATGTACGGTGTCAACAAGGTTTCCGGCGAACTGCTGTGTGATTACTACTTCCATAAGTTCGGTGTGGATACGAGGGGAGTGCGTTTCCCTGGATTGATTTCCTACGTCACTCCTCCCGGCGGAGGTACAACAGATTACGCGGTGGATATTTATTACCAAGCAATCCAAGAGGGAAGCTACACGTCCTATATTGCAAAGGGAACCTATATGGACATGATGTACATGCCGGACGCTTTGCAAGCCATTATCAGCCTGATGGAGGCCGATCCAGCCAAATTGAAGCATCGCAACGCCTTCAATGTAACCGCCATGAGCATTGAACCGGAGGATGTCGCCAGAGCCATCCAAAAGCATATTCCATCCTTTGTAATGAAATACGATGTGGACCCGGTTCGCCAGGCGATTGCTGACAGTTGGCCCAATGCCATCGATGCCACCGCAGCCCGTGAGGAATGGGGGTTTGCAGCCAAGTATGACCTGGAAAAGATGACCGCTGACATGCTCGCGAAGCTGAAAGGCAAGCTGCTGCAAAAAATCAGCTAACGGGCGATTTTCAAGTGACGTCAATAAAAAAACAAGCCTGCATTCAGGCTTGTTTTTTTGTGGTTCAAAGTGCTTTCCATTTTTGCAGGGTGTAGACATTGGAGATGACATTCCACACTTCCGGCAGGGACTCACCCACGTACCAGTAAGCAAATCCGGCAATCGGCTGGTGCAAGCTGGCACTCATTTTGGCACCGAGTGAACGACTCTCTTCCATCCAGATTTGATGAGAAGCCCCGTTCTTTTGATAGCTTGCTTGATACTGCGAAACGCCAGGGTCCCATGTCGGACTCGTCCTGTTTTGGGAAAGGAACTGAAACGACTCTAAGACAAGGAGATCCTGTGATTGCCATGTGCCGTTGGTCTTGTACCAGTCTCTGGTGTAGAGCGGAAGTCCGACGATAAATTTGTTGGCAGGAATACGTGACAACAACTGATTTGATATTCTGTTCAACCAGGGAAGAGAAGAGACGGATCCGGCGGTGGACCCTCCTTCCCAGTGTTCTTCATAACCCATGAGTACGACGTAATCCGCGTACTTGCCGAGATTTGCGTAGTCATAGGCTGCACTCCAATCTGATTGCGTGTCGGGGGGCACATCAACCGATACCTTTTTCCCTTTGGCATGCAAGACGTCCGTCATTTCTTTGATAAAGGCGGTGAAAGCATCGCGGTCACCAGGGAGAATATTTTCGAAATCGATGTTAATGCCATCCAGTTGATACTTGTCAGACAGCTCGACCAGCCTTTGGATGATGCGGGTCCGATTGGCTTGGCTGGAGAGCGCCTGATTCGTCGCTTTGGCATCAAACCTGTTTCCAAACAACGGCCACACTTGTCGTCCATTCTGTTGAGCCCACTGAACGAGTGAGGCTTCCGCATAATCGACGACGGTACCATCTGGTTGCAGGTAAAACCAGCGAGGTGAAAGTGTATTGATCGGCGAATCCTTCACCACTCGAATGAATTCATCTGTCGTCGATTGATACTGCCATCCTAAAATAATGGGTGTTTTGGCTTTTGCCTGTGACTGGTCCATTTTGGTTTTCAGGCGATTGAGAAGGACCGCTGTTTCCTCGCGTGACAAGAATGCATTCGGACGAAAATACCCTTGATACCCCACGAGGATTTTTTCGTGGACCGCTTCTTGTACATAGGGCAGTGCCCATGCTGCCACCTGGTATCGGTCATTCAGGGAAACCTGAGCAGATTGGCTGAGCTCCCCTTTCAGGGCCCGCATCAGCAAGGTTGCCGCTTCCTGTCGTGTGATCGTCCGGTTGGGAGAAAATGTCTTTGCAGATGTACCATTGGCAATCCCTAGCGTCACTGCAGCCTGCACAGAACCGTATGCCCAGGAGCTTTTCGGCACATCGAGATAGGCTGGTATTTGACTGTTTACTGACTTCAATCCCCAGGTGCGGGTCAACATGGCGACAAACTCGGCCCGCGTGACAGCTTGCTTTGGATGATAGTAGCCTTGGGCATCCCCCAGCACGATTCCGGCTTTGGAAAGGGCAAGAATATCCTCTCGCGCGTAGCTGGAGGAGATGTCCTTGAATGAGATGGTTTGGTTAGCCGAAGCGGAGACTCCCAGTGAAAGGGTGAACAGGGTCATGATCCAAAATAGACACGTAATCAGGATATGTATGCGTTTTGTATACATGGCTCTTCTCTTTCTTTCTGTAATTTTGCAATGTCTCTTTTAGTGTAAAGAAATGAAAATACGCTTTCATTCATCACTTTCTGGAAATAGTACAGAGAAGAGCCGTTGCATACACCTGCGGGAGTGTCATTATGTAGAATCGGGTATGTTATGATGAGAGGGGAAAAACAGAAAGAGTATTTGCTGAAAAGAGAGACAAGTAATGGGAGGATGGAAGGGAACCATGGAACAAGTCATCATCATCGGGGCAGGACCTTGTGGACTTGCCGCCGCTGTCGAATTGAAAAAACGGGGGATTGACCCGCTGCTCATTGAAAAAGGAACGCTGGTCAACTCCATTTATCGCTATCCGACCTTTATGATTTTTCATAGTACACCGGATCGTCTCGAGATTGGCGACATTCCCTTTTCCACGCCAAATGAAAAGCCGACGAGGATTGAGGCGTTACAGTATTACCGGTTGGTCGCTTCCCGCAACCGGCTGCGTATACAGCTGTATGAGTCCGTCTATCACGTAGAAAAGGAAGCGGAAGGATTTCTGATCAGAACCACGGATCGTTTTCAGGAAACTCATGAATATCGGTGTAAAAATCTGGTGATGGCCACTGGGTACTTTGACAATCCCAATCGACTGAATGTACCAGGAGAGAATCTGGAAAAGGTCTCTTCCTTTTTTACGGAAGCGCATCCCTATGCAGGTATGAAGGTAGCATTGATCGGAGGCAACAACTCTGCCGTGGATGCAGCAATGGATTTGGAAAGAGCAGGGGCAGATGTAACGGTAATTTGCCGCAAGCCGGAGCTGTCTGATCGAGTCAAAGCCTGGACCCGGCCAATTTTTGAAAGCCTTGCCGAAAAAGGACGCATCCATGTCCTGTATTCCGCAGAGGTGCAGGAAATCAGAGAGAAGGAAGTGCTCGTCCGGGTAGATGGTGAAACGAAGACGCTGGAGAATGATTTTGTGTTTTCACTGATTGGCTTTCGACCAGACCGGGCGATGCTCCAAGCACTCGGCGCCAAAACCAATCCGCAAACCGGAGAGCCCGTACATGACTCGTCGACAATGGAAACAAACGTACCCGGTTTGTATATCGCCGGGGTCATCGCATCCGGAGAGCATGCCAATGCGATCTTCATCGAAAATGGACGGGATCATGGCAAATTGATTGCTGACGGCATCGCAAAACGGCTATCGACAAAGAGCAGCGACTAGAGAGTACGGAAAATTGATGATTGAAACGGAAAAAGACAATGATGCGTCCGTAGTAGTCGCATACACTGTCTTTTTCCTTTTTCTACCTATGTTACATCTTCCACTCCAGTTGTCGACCGCCGATCAAGTGATAATGGATGTGAAAGACGGTTTGCTGTCCGTGAGCGCCCGTATTGGTGATGACGCGGAATCCGGATTCCTCTACGCCAAGCTCAGCCGCTACTTTTTGCAGAGAGAGGTGCAAATGACCGATCAGTTCTTTGTCCTCCGGCTGAATCTCCAAAAGAGAGGCAATATGCTTCTTGGGGATCGTGAGTACGTGTACAGGCGCGATCGGGTTGATGTCGTGAAACGCAATGACGTGTTCATCTTCATATACCTTTTTTGCAGGTATATCACCGTTTACAATTTTACAAAAAATACAATCCATAAGAGGTTTCCTTCCTTTCTATTTGCTCAACCATCACTATTTCGGCATCTTGAATCAATTTCCTTTCTCCAGATTGCCCAGTTTGTGAGAAAGAAAGACATCAGCCATCGATTGAGGCCACTATTATCGGTGCGAAAGACAGAATCTAGGCTGCCAATGTAAGGGTTTTCTCTTGCAAAATCCCCTTGTTTGATTATAATGGGGGAGGGAAGTTCATCGATGTTGCGGGAATATTTTCATTCCTGGCACATTCTGACTTTCTGCTGACAGATGGTTGGATTGATAACTGGTATGAGACATGCTAAGTGTTAACCCGCCATAAAACGACTTGGGCAAACCTGTGTTTGTACAAGTTGCTTTATGGTGGGTTTTTTATATGGAGGAGGAGCCATGGAACAGAAAAAAGTGCGTTTTCGATTGAACGGAACAGAACATGTGGCGACAGAGGGAACCCGTATTCTCGATTACATGCTGGAGAAAGAGATTGAGCATCCGCATATCTGCTACTCCCCAGTGCTGGGACCGATTCAGACCTGTGATACCTGTATGTGTGAAATTGACGGTCAGATCATGCGCGCCTGCTCGACGACGATTGCTGAAGGAATGGAGATTCTGAGCGCCTCCGAGAGAGCCCGTGCGGCTCAGTCCGAAGCGATGGATCGCGTGCTGGAAAACCATATGCTGTATTGCACGGTATGCGACAATAACAACGGAAACTGCCGTGTCCACAATACGACGGAGCTGCTGCAGGTAGAGCATCAGAGCCGGCCTTTCCGGGAAAAAGGCTATGAAGTAGATATGTCGCATCCCTTTTACCGTTATGACCCGAACCAGTGCATTCTCTGCGGCCGCTGTGTAGAGGTATGCCAGGATTTGCAAGTCAACGAGACGCTGACAATTGACTGGGAGCGCGAAATGCCGCGCGTCATCTGGGATGACAACCGCTCGATCAACAATTCATCCTGTGTATCCTGCGGCCAGTGTGTGACAGTTTGTCCGTGTAACGCATTGATGGAAAAATCCATGCTGGGCGAGGCCGGCTTCATGACGTCGATGAGCCAGGACCTGATGACGCCTATGGTCGATCTGGTGAAAGCAGTTGAGCCGGGGTATAGCAGCATTCTCGCGGTATCGGAGATTGAGGCCGCCATGCGTGACACGCGGATCAAGAAAACCAAGACAGTATGTACTTTCTGCGGGGTAGGCTGCTCGTTTGAAGTGTGGACAAAGGATCGTAAAATCTTGAAAATTGAGCCGTCGGAAAACGCTCCTGTGAACAGCGTCTCCACATGTGTGAAAGGAAAATTCGGCTGGGACTTCATCAATAGCGACCAGCGCCTGACCACGCCGCTGATTCGCAGAGGCGATGAGTTTGTACCGGCAACCTGGGACGAGGCTCTGACTTACATGACAGAGCGCATGTCGCAGATTAAACAGCAATACGGCGGCAATGCGCTCGGCTTCGTAAGCTCCTCCAAAACAACCAATGAGGAAGCGTACCTCATGCAAAAACTGGCCCGTCAGGTGTTTGAGACAAATAACGTGGACAACTGCTCGCGCTATTGCCAGTCTCCTGCTTCGGACGGCTTGATGTCTACCGTAGGCTTTGGGGCAGACTCCGGTACGATCAAGGACATCGCTTCCGCAGGTCTGGTGATCATCGTAGGCGCCAACCCGACGGAGGGTCACCCGGTACTGGCTACGCGTGTGAAACGGGCTAAAAAACTGTTTGGCCAAAAGCTGATCGTCTCCGATTTGCGCAAGCACGAGATGGCAGAACGTTCCGATTTGTATATCCATCCACGCCAGGGAACGGACTTTGTCTGGCTATCGGCAGTGGCGAAATACATCATCGACCAGGGCTGGCATGATGAAGCCTTTATCAAAGCGCGTACAAATCACTATGAAGATTTCGTAGCGTTGCTGGAGAAATACACGTTGGAATACGCTGAAGAAATTACCGGCATTCCACAGGAACAAATGATTCAGGCAGCTAAAATGATCCATGAGGCAGACGGTACTTGTGTGCTCTGGGGCATGGGTGTAACGCAGAACGTGGGCGGTTCCCATACCTCCGCTGCGATCTCCAACCTGCTGCTCGTCACAGGTAACTTTGGGCGTCCCGGAGCAGGTGCCTATCCGCTGCGCGGCCACAACAACGTGCAGGGCGCGTGTGATATGGGTGCGCTGCCAAACTGGTTCCCTGGCTATCAAAGCATTGCAGATGACAGCATCCGGTCCAAATTTGAAGCAGCTTATGGTGTATCGATTTCGCCAAAAGCGGGCTATACCAATATTCAGATGCTGGAGGCCGTGGGCAGAGGCGAGCTGAAAGCCATGTACCTGATGGGAGAAGACATGGCTTGGATCGATTCCAATGCCAATCATGTGCAAGACATGCTGAGTCAGCTTGAGTTTTTCGTGGTACAGGACGTATTCTTCACCAAAACCGCCCAATTTGCTGACGTCATTCTCCCGGCAGCGCCATCGCTGGAGAAGGATGGTACGTTTGTCAATACAGAACGCCGTATCCAACGACTTTACAAAGCATTGGAACCGCTGGGTGAATCCAAGCCGGATTGGGAGATCATCACAGATGTGGCGAGAAGAATGGGCTTTGAGTGGGGCTATCAGCATCCAAGCGAAATCATGGACGAAATCGCTGCGCTCAGCCCGGTCTTTTCCGGTGTTTCCTACAAACGCCTCGAGGGTTGGGACAGCCTGGTTTGGCCGGTATTGCCGGATGGCACCGATGAACCGCTTCTGTATCTGGAGCGCTTCAACTTTGCCGACGGACGTGCCCGCTTCTCTCTGGTAGACTATGTTCCGCCAGTCGAATATCCGGCAGAATTCGATTTGGTCGTCAACAACGGCCGTTTGCTGGAGCACTTCCATGAGGGCAACATGACGAACAAATCAAAAGGGATTCAGTATAAAGTACCAGAGGTATTTGTTGAGGTTCCACCGGCACTTGCTGCTGAGCGCGGAGTACAGGACGGTTCGCTGGTCAGACTGGTGTCACCGTATGGCGCGATCAAGCTCCGTGCTGTCGTCACAGATCGTGTACAGGGGAAAGAGCTGTATGTGCCGATGAACTCTGTCAGCCATGAAAATGCGATCAACATCCTCACCGGCAATGCGGTCGACGTGCGTACCCAAACACCGGCGTACAAGCAGACCAAGGTACGGATGGAGGTACTGGAGGCAACAGGGAAGAACCCGCTCCCGCTGTACAATCCACGCTATGCGAAACGCAATCCGCAGCTTGGTGTACAGGTGGAAAGAAAATGGAATCGTTCCGATTATGTTGCGATCGCAGATGTGAATCAGCCAGGAGGGGTGAAATAATGGCAAAGCCGACTACCAAGATCGCTCAGCCTGTACTGACCGAAGAGGAAAAGCGTACAAAAGCACTGGATGAGGTGCTTGGCGACACAGCAGCCAGCGCAGACGGGATTCGGGAGACGCTGAGGCTGCTTCAGGAGCTGCATGAGAGCGGGATTCTCAGTGCCGTACTTTCCCTCGTACAGGCGAAGGAAGAAGTCGCCAAAATCGCAGTGGGACAACTCTTGCGTCCGTCTTTGACTAACTCCATTAACAATGCCATGGCAGCAGCGGAAGGACTTTCCGAGATTGAGCCGGAAATGACCAAGAAGCTCGTGGGAAGCCTGGCGGAGGGATTGAAACAGGCCGAAGAAGGACTGCGTCAGGACCAAAAGATCGGGGTGTTTGATTTGTTCAAGGCCCTGCAGGACCCCGACATCAACCGCGCCATCGGATTTAGTCTCAATTTGCTCAAAGGGATGGGGCAGGGTCTCAAAAAATAAAGAAACACTAGCGAAATTGCGTGGTGAATGCCTGTGTCCAGAGCGTTGGAGCATCAATTCAGTAAGCTGATCCGTGAAATTCGCAAGGAGTACATCGGCAATGGCCCGGAAATGATTCGAACGCGTTTCCTTGGTTCTTGGGCGATTATCGAGATGAAGGGCAATCTGACTGAGGTTGAAAAATGGATGATCGACTCCCAGGAGGGAAGGCGAATCATCCAGGAAACCCGTACGAAGATGGTCAAAGAAATCTATAAAAACGACGAGGTTGTCCGCAAGCTGGAGAATCTCGTAGGCGCGAAGCTGATTACGCTTTTCAGCGATATTGACATGGATGCAGACTTGGCCATCACCGTCTATGTATTTGACCGCAAAATTGAATCAGCAAATCAGAAGCGATTGCCATCGTAATTACCTCTACGTATTGGTTGTCTGCTTTTGCTGAAAGGAAGCGCCACCCTTTGCATCTAGTTATGCGAAGGGTGGCTTTTTTTGCTTGCAGACGGGTCGGGCGAGATTTTCTGTAGAAAATCGAGAATGCGGTCCCAGGAGTGTGCAGATGCATATGCATATGCATTCGTCGCTGGTGTACCACCATTCATTCGGATATGCGTAGTTGGAATGTATGGATAACGAATCCCATGTCCGCATTTTTCGTATGTATAATGGAGGCACTCATAAGGAAAGTCGTGACGGGCCAATCGTCCCTCCATTCGCTGGCAGTGGAAGCGGGCCGACACCTGTGATCGTCGGCTGTCCATGGATATCGATTCATGGTAGGATGTAAACGCAACGGCCTTCCTCAAGCATGTGTGAATTTGACATAGAATTCAGCGAAAATATTACATATTTTGGTAGTTTAGCAGGGAATACGATAGAAAACGTGAAGTAAATAGAGATTGAGGGGGACCCTCTACATGAATGTGTCAGATTTGGTTGTCACGACAGCAGAATGGATTCGCTCTTGGGGCATCTTTGCGATTATCGCCAGTTTGCTTATTAATGTGTTGATCAGCGTGGCAGGCGTATTGCCGTCATTGTTTCTCTCGGCTGCCAATGCCGTTGTGTTTGGTTTATGGGGAGGTTTTCTCATTTCACTCACTGGTGAAATTTTGGGGGCAGTCGTCTCCTTTTTGCTCTATCGCTGGGGGATTTCCCGTTCGGAGAAGCTGCAGAAGGTGGGCGAAACTCGCTTGCTCCGAAGACTTGCCGAGATGTCTCGGGCACGCCGTTTGCTCACACTGATCCTGCTCCGAGTGAACCCGCTGATTCCCTCTGGCGTCGTAAACGTCGGTGCATCCTTTTCCAAAATTCCCTTCGCTGACTTTTTTCTGGCTACGGTAATAGGCAAAACGCCCTCACTCGTCATGGAAACATTCATCGGACATGATCTGGTTTTTCTTGCGGAAAACAAACTGCGATTGCTGATCGCGATTTTGCTGGCAGCTTCCGTTTTCCTCTTGTTTAAATGGACGGAAAAAAAGGAAGTGGCATAACGGATTTGGAGTTGGGGTTGCCAGCCCCTTACAAGTGATACCGTTGAAGGATAGTAGAAGGAGGAAAAATTCATGACCGAATCGCGAACAGGAATCCGGTTTGAACCGTTTACGTTCACCATTGAAGCAGGAAAGGTAAAAGAATTTGCCCAGGCTATCGGGGATCCCAATCCTGTCTACCAAACGGGCAGCCGCGTCCCGCCCACATTTGCAACAGTCATTGAATTTTGGGGGAGCCAGGTTCCACTGGAGCAGGCCCTGCGACTTGATATGAAAAAGGTGCTTCATGCCAGCCAAGAGTACGAGTATCTGGGCACCTTGGCTGTTGGCGATCAGATTACTTGCTATGGAGAGGTTACGAAAGCCTATACAAAAGCAGGGATGAATTTTGTCGTGGTGGAACAAAAGTATCAGAACGAGCGAGGCGAAGTGGTGTTGATCAGCCGCTCGACCATTATTGAAAGAGGCTGAAGGGACGGTGATCAAATAATGCAGATCGGTAAAGTATTTCCGCCAGTGGACAAAGGCGAGATCACGCATACGCAATTGGTACGCTATGCAGGTGCTTCGGGGGACTTTAACCCGATCCATACGGTTGCTTCCTTTGCAGAACAAGCTGGTTTGGACGGGGTCATTGCACACGGCATGCTGATCAAGGGGTTTATCGGCCAGGCCATCGAAAGCTGGTGCGGGCCGGATCAGTTGCTTCGCTTCTCTACACGTTTTCGAGCGATGACGAGACCGGGGGAACGAATCGTCGTCACCGGAAAAGTGGTCAATGAGACAGAAGAAACGTGGCTGTGCGAAGCAGAAGCAACCAATGAACATGGGGAGGTCAAGGCGAGCACCTCTTTTGCTGTTCGAAAATCTTGAGTAGGCTGCAAAACAAAACCGTCATGACCGTATTCTCCTCTCATCGGGACAAATTGGTGAATACAAACGGTCACCTTCTCTTTTACGAAAAATGACATGACGTTTCTAACACAAAAAAGGCAGAATCCCCGACGCTGGCAGACAGAAATACTGCGAGCGTTTTTTGCCATCTCTGTTTTTGCCTTTCTCCTGCGCTTATGGCGAGGCTGTGAAAAGGCTTCGTCAGCAAGAGTCTTTCAAAAATGAAAGAACATCATGCAAAAGTGAAAGAGTTTCTCTTTCGTCACAATAATTTTCATACTATTCAGACAAAAAACAGACTGGCATGATACTTGCGACTAGGTAGGGTAAAAAAAGACCTGCTCATTTTTTAAAGAGCAGCAGAGTAACTTGAGGATGAAAGGGGAGGAGCTTCTGAAAATCGAGTACACACATCAATTCCGCTTGCCTCTGGAGGCCGTCTGGAATGGAATGCAGGACGAGGAGGTGCTACGAAAGGCGATCCCAGGCTGTCAAACCTTTTCTCACATCCAAGAGAATTTATACCATGCGGAGATGGGGATTAGCGTGGGACCGGTAAAAGGATTGTTTACCTGCCAAGTGAGGCAAGAGGATCAGCAGGAACCGGCCTTTTATCGTCTGGTGGTCAAAGGAAAAGGAGGTCCTGGCGAAATTGACGCTGTTGCAGAGATGAAATTGGCTGCCGCAGGCGAGGGGACCGAGCTTCAATGTACGGCAGAAGTCCAGGTGACCGGTTTGCTGGCTTCAGTGGGACAGCGTGTGATGAACGGAGTCGCCAAGCTGGTCATCGGGCAGTTTTTTAAGGCAGCAGAGAAAGAAATGGGGCAAATGTTTTCTCACTCGTAAGGAACGAATGATGAGGAGGTGTCTCAATGTACAGAAGATGCAACATTTCAGTGACCGTAAACGACGTGGAAAGACAAGCGGAGATTGAACCGCGCATGCTTCTGGTTCATTTTCTGCGTGAAACCTTAAATTTGACCGGAACGCATATCGGCTGCGACACCAGCCAATGCGGAGCCTGTACGGTACTCGTAAACGGGGAAGCGGTGAAGTCCTGTACCATGCTGGCTGTTCAGGCAGACGGGTCCAGGATCACGACTGTGGAAGGACTGGGCGAGCCTAAGCGCCTGCATCCCATCCAGCAGGGCTTCTGGGAAAAGCATGGGCTGCAGTGCGGTTTTTGTACGCCGGGTGTCCTGATGGCGATGGTCGGTCTGTTGCGGGAAAATGCTTCTCCTACAGAGGCGGAAGTGCGGGAAGCCTTGGAGGGGGTCATCTGCCGCTGCACAGGTTATCAGTTCATCGTGGATGCGGTGATGTATGCGGCAAGTGAGATGGCCAAAACAGCCCATGCTGTCGCCGAATCCCATTCAGTACCGATCGGGGAGGGAGAATAGATGGCCAAGATGATCGGAGCGCCAGTCAAACGAAAGGAAGATACGCGTCTTCTAACCGGGAACGGCATGTTTACGGATGACATGAAATTGCCGGGAATGCTTCATGCTGCCTTTCTGCGCAGTCCGTTTGCGCATGCACGCATCAAAGGCATTGACACCGACAAGGCCAAACAGCATCCAGGCGTCGCAGCAGTTTTTACGGCTGCAGACTTGTTCGGAAAAGTAAGGCCAGTGCCCACCATGTGGTATGTCCCTGGTGCCGATTTAAAGGCAAAGGACAGAAGTCCGCTGGCAACGGAAAAAGTACTGTACGCAGGTGAGGCAGTCGCGGTTGTGATCGCTGAAGATCGTTACATAGCCAGGGATGCGCTCGATTTGATTTCCGTGGACTATGAGGAGCTGCCATCCGTGACGCATCAGGAAAAGGCTCTTGCCGAAGGGGCACCGCTGCTTCACGAAGACGTTCCACAAAACCTCGCCTTGCTTTGGAAGGCCGGCGAGATCCCGGATGAAGTGTTTGCTCAGGCGGAGGTAGTGGTCAAACAACGCCTGTACAACCAGCGAGTCATTCCCAACCCGATGGAAACCAGGGCTGCAGTGGCTCAGTATAATCCGGGCGGCGGCGAATTGACAATCTGGTGTACCTCGCAAAACCCGCATATCCACCGGATGATCTACTCGGACGTGCTTGGTGTACCAGAAAGCAAATTGCGTATCGTGGCACCTGATGTCGGCGGCGGCTTCGGAGCAAAGATTGCCACGTATACGGAGGAAGCAGTCGTCGGCCATGCCGCACGTGAGCTGAAGCGCCCTGTGAAATGGGTAGAAGAACGCCGAGAGCATTTCCTGGCGACAACACATGCCAGAGATGAAGTGATCGAGGTGGAGCTCGCCGGCAATAAAGATGGGACGTTTACAGCCATTCGGGTCAAAAACACGGCAAATTTGGGCGCCTATCTTTCTACCTTCGGTGCGGGCTGCCCCACGATTGACTTTGGATTAATGGTTACCGGAGCCTACCAGATTCCCCAGGCAGAGGTTGTTACGTACGGCGTCTACACCAATACGACGCCGACAGACGCCTACCGCGGAGCAGGAAAGCCGGAAGCGACTTTTCAAATTGAGCGAATGGTGGATCTTTTTGCGCGGAAGGTTGGCATGGACCCGCTCGAAGTTCGGAAAAAGAATCTCATTCCGACAGAACTCTTTCCTTACACGACAGCCATGGGGCTGCTCTATGACAGCGGTCACTATGAGCTGACTCTGGAAAAGGCTTTGGAAACGGCCGGGTATGAAGCACTGCGGAAGGAGCAGGAGGAGCTGCGTGCCCAAGGAAGACTGCTTGGCATCGGTATCTCTACTTATGTAGAGCTATGTGGCTTCGGCCCTTCCAAAGTGGCGGGTGCGATCGGGTTTCAAGGAGGCGTGTGGGAAAACAGTACCGTGCGTGTTCATCCGAGTGGCAAAGTCTCGGTCTACACAGGCACATCACCGCACGGACAAGGAACAGCGACCTCATTTTCACAGATCGTGGCCGATAAACTGGGCATACCGATTGAAGATATTGAGCTGGTCCACGGAGATACACAGAGTATTTCCATGGGCTGGGGAACATACGGGTCGCGGGCAACGGCAGTAGGCGGGGCAGCCGTAGCGATTGCCGCTGATCGCGTCGTGGCAAAGGCGAAACGAATTGCGGCCCATGAGTTGGAGGTGGCCGCGGAGGATCTGGAGTTTGCCGAGGGGGTTTTCTCGGTGAAAGGAGTTCCCGGAAGGACGAAGACTTTCCAGGAAATTGCGCGTTCTGCCAACTTTGCCTGGAATCTCCCGGATGATGTGGAGCCTTCTCTGGAAGCACAGTCTTTCTTTGATCCGACCAACTTCGTCTACCCATTCGGGGCGCATATTTGCGTGGTGGAGATTGATAAAGATACAGGGGAAGTCATGCTGAAGCGCTATATCGCTGTGGATGACGTCGGCCGGGTGATCAATCCGCTTTTGGCAGAAGGCCAGGTGCACGGCGGGGTTGCCCAGGGAGTCGGGCAGGCGTTATGGGAAGGTGCCGTATACAGCGACAACGGCCAACTGCTCTCCGGTACTTTTATGGACTATGCCATGCCAAAGGCTCGCTTTTTCCCGAAAATTGAATGGCAGTATACCGAGACCCCCTCTCCGGTCAACCCACTGGGTGCAAAGGGAATCGGAGAGACGGGCACGACGGCAGCGCCACCCGCAGTGGTCAATGCGGTTATGGATGCACTCCAGCCATTTGGCGTCGAGGATCTCGACATGCCGCTCACACCGGAAAAAGTATGGAAGGCGATGCAGGACAGGAGGGAAGGCGTATGATACCAAGCTCGTTTGGCTACGTAAAGGCGGATACGGTCGAGGATGCCATTCGTTTGTTGCAAGAGAGCAATGGTGAGGGCAAGCTGCTCGCTGGTGGACACAGTCTGATCCCGCTGATGAAATTTCGGCTGACTTCGCCGGGTACGTTGATTGATATCAGCAGGATTGATGAGCTTCGCGGCATTCGCAAGGACGGTAATCGGCTGGTGGTCGGGGCGTTGACGACCCATCATCAGGTGCAGAGGGACCCGCTGATCCTGGAGCATCTCCCGGTGCTGGCCGATGCTGCCAGAGTGATCGGTGATTTGCAGGTCAGACATCGGGGCACGGTCGGGGGAAATTTGGCGCATGCCGATCCAGCAGCCGATTTGCCTGGTGTCGCACTGGCGCTGGAAGCCATGCTGGAAGTTTGCGGAGAAGCTGGCAAGGAACTGATCGACTTGGACGGCTTTTTCCTCGGCCCGCTTGTCTCCGCACTTCCGGATAACAGCATGTTGACCTCCGTTTCTTTTCTGATCCCTCCGCCCGAAGTAAAAAGCGTCTATCTGAAATACGCTCATCCGGCTTCCGGGTATGCCGTCGTCGGGGTATGTGCCCTGGTCGGATTAGATGCGGATGGCGTGATCAATTACGCACGGATCGGTATAAACGGGGTAGGAGATATTCCCTATCGTGCATTGGGCGCGGAGAGTCATCTTCTTGGCAATGTGCCATCGGAAGCGCTGATCAAGGAAGCGGCAGCTTTGGCGCCAAACGAAGGAGAAATGGGAAGTGACCTGTTTGCATCAGCTGAATATCGTGAACATCTTTGCCGTATCTATACAGAACGGGCATTGATTCAGCTCTTGCTTCCGGAAGGAGCAGCATGAGCAAGCATCAGCCTGCGTTAGAGAAAATGGAGCGAGATTTCTACCAGCATCAATACGTCGCTGATCAATCGCTCACCATGGCGCTCCATCTCGTCCTCAAGCTGGAAAAACCGCTGCTCGTAGAAGGGCCTGCCGGGGTGGGCAAAACAGAGATCGCCAAGACATTGGCCCGCATTTTGGACACGCGGTTGATCCGGCTCCAATGCTACGAGGGTATCGATAGCCAAGCATCGTCCTTACGTGATCCTCACCTCCAATCGGACACGAGAATTGAGTGATGCGCTGCGACGCCGCTGCCTGTACCAATGGGTGCCGTTTTCCCGATTTTGAAAAGGAAACGGCGATCATCCAGGTAAAAGTGCCGGAAATCGATACGCAGCTCGCTCACCAGATTGCCCACACGCTGCAGCGTTTGCGAACGTTGGAGCTGCGAAAAGTTCCTGGCGTCGCGGATCGTTCCTGACCCCTCCGGTTTGATGAAAGAGGCAGCACGGCAACTGATTTTTGCTTGCAGGCTGAGGCGAAAGCGAACGTGCGAATCCAGGGATCGCGGAGCTCTGTTGCACTTTCGGCACCCCATTCGAAAAGCCATCCAAACGGGTGGGGAGCCTTTTTCACTCGTCTGGAAAAAAAAGGAGGCCGAAAGAGGCCCGATTTCTTCTCTTTTGTGATGGCAGCCGTTCCATGAGTGGTTTTGCCGACAGCTTTTTGCTGTTTGCCGCTGCTGTATCGGCTTGTGTTCACGGAACGAAGGTCTTTCTCTTTTCCACGCATTTGAGAAGAATCAGTGGTGCTTTCCACCATGGAAAAGCTGGCAATCAACCGGTGATCATAGCTGATGCGACGCAGTGGGGTGGCGGGATGCGGATTGGTGAGTCCCTCTGTACGTTTGTTCAACAATACGGTGATCGCTTGCTGCGGGAAAATACTGTGGTACTGATCGCAAGCGACGGTCTGGATACGGGAGATCCGGGCAGGCTTCAGCAGGCAATGGAAATCATCGCAGCCCGGACTGATCTTCTTATCTGGCTGAATCCCTTGCTTGACATCGCCGGCTATGAACCGTCCGCAATCGGCATGAAAACGGCTCTTCCCTATATCGGTCTGTTTACTTCGGAAAATCAACCTGTCTCCTATCGCAAATTGGCTGAGAGGGTTCGTCTTTGGAGGTGATATGTTGAAAGACCACCTGGTGTTCAATCATTTACGAGAAGTTGCGGCAACACAAAGACAATACGCTTTGGCAACGGTTGTTCGTGTCAAGGGCTCCGCATACCGGCGCGAGGGCGCCAAGATGCTGATCGACGAGGAAGGAACGTATACTGGCATGATCTCTGGCGGCTGCCTGGAAGCGGATGTCGCGGAGGTAGCCAAAGAAGTGATGACGAAGGGACGCCCGAGGCTGAAAACCTACGTCATGGATGAGGAATTGGTTTGGGGACTGGGTCTTGGTTGTCCCGGCACGGTTGAGCTTTTGATTGAACCGCTGACCCCGGAACTCGTCCGCTGGTGGCAGACAGGAGATGGCGGGCAAAGTAATGAAAAGGCAACCGATTACGAAGAAGGTTTGGATGCGTTTCAAGCCTTTGTACGTGCGGTTTCTAGGGAGCAAGCCTGTCTGCTGTTTTCACGCCTTGACCTTAATATCGATCCGCATGCCGCATCACCTCGCCGTCTGTTCCTGTCCGAGTGCGGGGATATGGCAGGGAGTCTTGGTGATTCCGCTCTTGACATGCAGGCATTGGCCAAAGCAAAGGAAGTGTTCCAACAGCAAAATCCGAAACCGGGTACGATCTGTTTTTCTCAGATTGACGGGGAAGAGGCTGCAATCTTTGTCGATCTTTACATCCCTCCGATTGAACTGGTTATTTTCGGAGCTGGTCATGATGCCTTACCGCTGGCCCAGGCAAGTGTGTCGATGGGCTTTCGTACGACTGTTGTGGACCCGCGACCCGGCTATAACACGGCGGAACGGTTTCCAGGGACGATCCGGATACTTACCGATGATAAACAGCAATTTGCACCGCTAAAAATCGGGAACCGCAGCTATGTGGTGATCATGAACCATCATCTGGAACGGGATCAGGAAGCGCTCCGCTTTTGCTTGCAGACGGATGCACCGTATATCGGTGTTCTCGGTCCACGGACGCGCTGTCAGCGCATGCTGGACGCAATCAGGGAGGAGTCGGCTTCCCTGCCTTCGGCCCCGTTCCTTCGCCTGCACAATCCGGTTGGGTTGGACATCGGAGCGGACTCCCCGGAAGAAATTGCACTTAGCATTATTGCGGAGGTAGTGGCTGTTCGAAATGGTCATACGGGTCACTTTTTGCGCGGCAAGGAACGAATTCATCAGTCGCTTCGTACTCATTCCGATTTGCTGAAGAAGCGAGCGTAGAAGTGGGGGGAGTCACGGTGACAATCCGATTGGATGCGATCATTCTGGCAGCTGGCACAGCTTCGCGGATGGGACGCACCAAACAATTGCTCCCACTGGCAGGGAAGCTGCTTCTGGAGCATGTTATTTCGCAAGTGAGGCGCTTCCCTTTTTCCAGGATTCATACCGTCATCGGTCATGACGCCCACCTGATCCAGGAACAAATCTACGTCGATGACAGGCGATTTCAATGGCTTCTGAACCCTGAATTTAAGGAGGGACTCGGCACCTCTTTACGGAAGGGACTGCAAGAAGTCATAGAGGGAATAGAGCAAAGGGAAGCACAAAGTTCTGTGCAAGGAGCCGTTGAAGCACAGTTGCAAGCAAATCGGAAACCCGAATGGCTTGGAGCGGCAGCGATGGTGTTTCTCGCGGACCTTCCTTTTATTCAGGAGAACACGATTTCCCAGATCATCGCACGTGGCCTGGAGCAAACACAAAAGGACAGAAGACCTTTTCTGATCCATCCCTGTTACCAAGACACATCGGGTCATCCGGTGTTTTGGGGCAATCTTCAGGCGGATGTGATCAAGCAGATAGCCGGGGATCGCGGAGGAGGCGGCATGCGCGACGTTCTCCGCATGTCTGTAACCGTCCAAGACCCGGGCATCTGTACCGACATCGATACGCCAGAGGCATATGAACGGGCCATTCGCTTGGCCGAATCCCGGTAAACCGGTGAGGTTAAGAGTCTCGGAGGTGAGAAGGAAATGATTCACACGCAGGTGCGTTATGAATACGGAGGAGATGAATTTGTCTTCGTCCAGCTTTCTGAAGAGATGAGCCTGGAGTCCAATTTTAAAGGAATGGCCATCACCCGGGAATTAAAGGAGCGAAACCTTCCGGGAATTGTGGATATCTGTCCTTCCAATGCTTCCTATATGGTGCGGATTGATCCGGAAGTACTTCATCCGGATGAGCTGATCCAGGTGCTCCAGGAGATCGAGCAGCAGGTGGCGGGGCTTGATCAGATTACGATTTCGTCACGACTGGTTGATGTGCCGGTGCTCTTTGAGGACCCCTGGACGCATGAAGCGGTCATGCGCTTTCGAGATCGGCATCAGGACCCGGGATCGACCGATTTGGAATATTCCGCCCGCGTCAATGGTTATGAGAGCAAAGAAGCTTTTATCGACGCGATCACCAGTTCGCCTTTTCTCGTCTCGATGATTGGCTTTGTCCCCGGGTTGCCCTGGTGCTTCCAGATGGTCGCCCGTGAAAAGCAAATTGAAGTACCCAAATACGTTCGTCCCCGGACCTTTACGCCAGAGCGAACTTTCGGCTTCGGAGGTGCTTTTGCCGTCATTTATCCCGTTCAGGGGGCAGGTGGTTACCAGATGTACGGAATCGCACCGGCACCCATCTACCAGAAGGAGCAGACGCTTCCCGATTTTCAGGACTCCATCGTGTTTCCGAAGCAGGGGGATATCTTCCGCTACCGTAGCGTGACTCGCGACGAATACGATGAGATCCGCAGGCAGGTAGAGGACGGAACCTTCGTCTACCGGAAAAAGGATTTCTCTTTTACGCCCAAGGAAGTATTGGAAGACCCCGATTCGTTCTCGGAGATGGTGCTGAGGAGGTTGTACCATGATTAAGGTGATCAAGCCAGGCTTGCAAACAACCGTCCAGGATCAGGGGCGTGTCGGCATGTATGAAATCGGCATGCCGCCGTCAGGAGCGATGGACAAATTTTCCTTTACCGTGGCTAATTTGCTGGCAGGCAATCAACCAAATGCCGCTGTACTGGAGATTACTTACATGGGACCAGCCCTCCAGTTTGAAAAAGCGATGAAGATCAGCCTGACAGGAGGCAACATCCCCCCGAAAATAAACGGCCAGGCAGTGCCGATGTGGGAGACCCTGCAGGTTCAGGAAGGCGATACGCTGACCTTTGACTTTGTTCAATCAGGGGCAAGAACCTACCTCGCCGTTGAGGGCGGCATCGATGTCCCGGTCGTGATGAATTCGCGATCCACTTACACCTTGATCGGCATCGGCGGGTATCAAGGCAGAGCGCTGGCTGAGGGTGACGTATTGGCGGTAGGGGAGATGAAGCAAAAAGATGTGCCGGTTGGAACAAAAATCGATCCCGCTCTGATCCCCATCTACGAAAAGACCCATGAAATTCGCGTGGTCGTTGGCCTTTGCAGTTATCGGTTGACAGAGGAAAGCCTGTCCACTTTTCTGGAGAGTGAATGGACAGTCACGCCGGAGGCAAACCGGATTGGGTATCGGCATAAAGGGGAGCGCTTGAAGTTTGTCGATCGAGAGCAGCCCTTTGGAGCGGGAAGCAACCCGTCCAATGTGACCGACCTGGGCTATCCGATCGGTTCCATTCAAGTGCCAGATGGTGTAGAGCCGATTGTTCTTTTACATGATGCAGTAACGGGTGGCGGTTATGCTACGATTGCCACTGTGATTAGTACTGATTTAAATCGGATGGCGCAGATCAAAACGAATGAAAAAGTCCGCTTTCGGGCTGTATCCCTGTCGGAAGCACTGGAAGCCAGGCAGCAGTTAAAGCAGCAGCTGCAACAAATAGCAGACAACATGGCCATGTAATCCATTTGATTGAGGAGGACGACGATGAGCGAGAGAAAAGCGATTCTTTCTCCACTTCCGGGAGTCTTTTACCGAAAGCCAAGTCCCGAATTGCCTGCTTACGCCCAAGAAGGAGACGTGATCAAAGCGGGTCAAGTCCTCGGGTTGATCGAGGTTATGAAAAACTTCTATGAAATCAAGGCGGAAGAAGATATCATCATCGAGCAATTCATGGTAGATAACGAATCTATCGTCGATGCCGGGCAAGAGCTTGTACTCGTAAAAAATCAAGCTTCCTGAGCAAGCGAAACCAGTCCTGGGATAAACGAGAATGAATTGCAAAGGAAGGAGGGATTTCGCTTGTACAAGGTGGACCTCAATTGCGATATGGGGGAAAGCTTTGGCTTCTATCAATTGGGAAATGATGAAGAGATGATGCAATACATCTCCTCTGCCAATATTGCATGTGGCTTCCACGCGGGTGATCCCCATGTCATGAGAAAAACCGTAGAGTTGGCAAAAGCGTACGGCGTCGGGATCGGTGCGCATCCTGGATTTCCGGATTTGCTCGGTTTTGGGCGAAGGCATATGCGGTGCACTCCCGATGAAATACGCGACTATATCCTGTATCAAATTGGAGCGCTGCGCGAATTTGCAGCCTGGTCAGGGACAAAGCTGCAACACTGTAAGCCTCACGGGGCTTTGTTCATGATGGCGATGGAGGATGAGCAAATCGCCTGCGCTATTCTGGAGGGGTTATCCGCTCTGTCAAATGAGCTGATCGTCTTCGCATTGAATGGTTCCGCATTTGAAGAAGCAGGGCGAAAAATGGGAATGCCCATCGCCCGGGAGGTATATGCCGATCGGGAGCATACAGCTGATGGTTCCATCGTCATGACGCGCAAGGGACCCATCATCACAGACAAAGGGGAAATGGCGAAGCGAGTCGTCCGGATGGTGACAAAGGGACGTGTGCGAACACCAGACGGGGAAGATGCCCACATCTTTGCCGATACGATTTGCATCCATGGAGATACACCGGGAGCTGTCGAGCTGGTAAAAGAGATTCGTTCCGCTTTCGAACAGGCTTCCATTACGGTAACGCCGGTCCGGGAAATCCTGACGTGATCGGATGTGAATTTCTGAATAAGAGGAAGAGGCGCTGATCGTGCAACACGCGATCAGCTTTTTCATTTTCTTATCTTTCAATTTGGAAACACATTTCAAAAGTGAAAGAAGAGAAGGACTGTGATAAGATACAAAGAAATAAAATATCAGGAAGTTAAAATAAATCAAAATAATTGTCCGGAGGGGTAACTTTGCTGTTCTGGAAGGATGTTTTACAAACAGTTTCCATCCCCATACCGAAAGACAGTTCCTTGCTGTTTGCCCTGCAGTCAATGGAAGAACAAAAGGTAGACCTGCTCTTCGTCTGTGACGAGCTAGGTGAAATCGTCGGTTACGTCGATAAGGAATCTGTGTTGAAACAGCTTCAGCAGCAGGAGCATCTCGATCACCGGATTGCCTATCGGGTCGATATCGTGAAAGTGCCGGAGCAGGGAGAAATCTCTTTCTATCACAATATCTCTGTCGTGCTGGGAGTGAATGAACAGGGGATGATTACCGGCTATTCCACGACCAAAGACACGAAGAACAGACTGGATCGTTTTCAGTTGCAGCAGTTTAACGAGGATTTAAAAGCGGTTTACTCCTCCGCAAGCGAACAAATTACGGTCGTCGATCAGCACGGCACAATTATTCGCGTGGCCGGCCTTTTTTTGAAAGGCTTTTGGCAGGAAGAAAAGGCGGAGCAGTTGATCGGCAAAAATCTGTATGACATGGAAAAGGAGAGGCAGTTTTCGCCCAATGTGGCAGAACTATGCCTCACGCAGAAAAAGCGTGTATCACTAATCCAGGAGTCCAAGAGCGGCAGAAAAGTATGGTCAGTCGCAACGCCCGTTTTTCACGGCGACAAAATCGAAAAGGTAGTCATCCTCTCTGAGGATATTACGGGCATACATGAGCTGCGTGCTGAGCTGGAGCTGGCTCGAAAGGAATCCAACGAGTACAAAAAGGAGCTGGATCAGCTTTTGACACAGAACAAAGGCGATCGGCGCAAGCTCATCTTTCGCTCGCATGTCATGGAGCGCCTGGTTGATGAATGTAAGCATATTGCCAAGGTTGATTCGACCGTGCTTTTGTCGGGTGAGTCGGGCGTAGGCAAGGAAGTTTTTGCCCGAGCCATCCATGAATACAGTCACCGAAGAAATGAGCCGTTTATCCGCGTTAATTGCGGAGCCATCCCGGAGACGCTGATGGAAAGCGAACTTTTTGGCTATGAAAAAGGAGCCTTTACCGGTGCCGATCAGAGGGGGAAGCCCGGCTTGTTTGAGTTGGCTCACAAGGGAAGTATCTTTTTGGACGAGGTCACAGAGCTTCCGTACAATATGCAAGTCAAGCTGCTCAGGGTCCTGCAAGAACGGGAGATTATGCGCGTGGGTGGTACTCGAACGATTTCTGTGGACGTTCGGGTCATCGCTGCGACCAACCAAAATATTCATGAACTGGTTCGCAAACAGTTATTTCGCGAGGACCTGTATTATCGCCTGAATGTCATCCCGATCCAGATCCCGCCGCTGCGCCAAAGAGTGCTCGATATTATTCCACTAACGGTTCATTTTTTGCAGGTGTACAACCGGATGTACAAGCTGGACAAAACCCTCACCAAAGAGGCGTTCCATGTCCTGGAGGGGTATCACTGGCCCGGGAACGTGAGAGAATTGCAAAACTTGATCGAAAGACTCGTGGTGACGACGAGAGGGGAGTATATCGGGGCTCGTGTTGTATTGGCCCAATTATACGGCGAGAGACAGCAAAGCATCGATAACATGCCAATCATCCGGGAGATTATGCCGTTGAAGGAAGCGGTTGAGAAAGTCGAAGAGCAGTTGATCAGTCTGGCCCTGCAAAAATATGGAACTGCCGCAAAAGCAGCCGAGATTCTGGGGGTCAGCCCGGCTACGCTGAGCAGGAGGATGCACAAACTTCTTTTCTAAAGGGGGAACAGCCTATGTTCATGCTGCCGGAGACCCGCTTTGATTTTGGCAGAGATGAATACATATTTGCAGAAATCTCCCGGGATATGAGCGAAGAGAGCAACTTCAAATCGCTGGCGATCACCTCTAAACTGAGAAAGCGGCAGATACCTGGCATCCTGGACATCTGTCCATCCAACTCTTCGTACCTGATTCGCTTCGATCCTAAAGTAATCACGGCAGGGATGCAACTACGGGCGGCGGATTTGTTACGATTGTTACGGCGATTCATGCTGATCTGGATTTGATTGCTCAGTCTCTTCCGCATACAAAAACCCGGTTTGTTTCGGTTACGGTGGACCAGGCAATTGAAGCGCGGATGCAAAAGAAAGGTGCAGGCCGTACATGATTTACTTCGATCGTAAACCAAATCATACTACTGGCGAATGATCAGAATTATCTGTATAATGGAAGTGATCCGATCGATGTGGAGCAGGAATGTACCTTCCATCTCAGATAAAGGGGGAGGAGAATTGCGTCAGCGCTACAAAATACTGGTCATCGACGATGAGCCGATCACCCGGATGGATATCCGGGAAATGCTGCAGGAAGAAGGATACGACGTTGTGGCGGAAGGCAAAAACGGTAAAGAAGCGATTGAATTGACGCAAAAGTGGAAGCCCAATCTCATCATTATGGATGTAAAAATGCCGGTGATGGACGGTTTGAAAGCATCGAGGATCATTCGAAATACTTCGAATTCAGCTGTTTTGCTCTTAACAGCCTACAGCGCAGGGGAAATGATCGCGGAAGCAGAGTGTGCAGGCGTCTGTGCCTATCTGGTCAAACCGGTATCGGAAGAGGAATTGCTCCCGGCCGTGGAGCGGGTCATCAATCGTCACAGAGAGGCGGAGTTCAACACCGTCTCCCCTTTGATCTAAAGTAAATATAGCGGAAAAAGCGATGACGCTTTGAAATGGGACGACTCTGGGTTGTCCTGATTCGAGGCGTCTTCTTTTTTGCAATAATCCACGAAAAACGGGTTCCTTGTCACTCAGGATGGGAGGCTTTGCGATGAAATTGTCATGTGTGATCCGAAAGCAGCATTACCAGTTCTCGTCAATCAGAGAAGTGCTGGCAAAGGCTAGTGAAGAAAAATCTGGGGATCGGATGAGCCGATTGGGTGCCGAATCAGCGTTGGAGAGAATGGCGGCCAAGGTCGTCCTCAGTGAAATGAAGCTGGCGGACATCTATGAAAATCCGGTCATTCCGTATGAACAGGATGAGGTAACGCGAATCATCTACGATGACCTCAATACGTTTATCTACAAAGAGATCAAAGATTGGACTGTTGGCGAGCTGCGCGATTACATCCTGTCACGCAAGGCGGGAATGCCCGAATTGACGAGACTTGGTCGGGGGCTGACCAGCGAAATGATTTCTGCAGTGGCAAAGCTGATGTCGAGCATCGATCTGGTGATGGCGTCTCAAAAGATCAGACACCAGGCGTATTGCAATACACTGATCGGCGAACCGGGAAGACTTGCTTTTCGCTGTCAGCCTAATCACCCGATTGATGATCCGGAAGGCATCCTGGCTTCCATCAAGGAAGGACTGTCATATGGTTCCGGGGACGCGGTAATCGGAATCAATCCGAACAATGATTCTGTTGAAAGTGTAACCAAGCTGCTTGTCATGAGTCATGAGCTGATGCAGCGCTGGCAAATCCCGACCCAAAACTGTGTGCTGGCCCATATCACGACACAGATGCAGGCGCTGCGAAACGGCGCTCCTGTCGCATTGATGTTCCAAAGCCTCGCCGGAACACAAAAAGCAAATGAGGCTTTTGGTGTGTCCAAAGAGATATTGGATGAGGGGATGGGGTTGATGCTGAGCCAGGGTACCGCTGCCGGTCCCAACGTCATGTATTTCGAGACTGGCCAGGGCTCTGAGGTATCGCTGGAATCTCATGAAGCTGTAGACATGCAGACATTGGAAGCCAGGACCTACGGGTTTTGCAGGCATTGGAAGCCGTTTATGGTGAATAATGTGTCCGGTTTTATCGGACCGGAGACGCTATATGACGGAAGGCAAATGATCCGCGCCGATCTCGAAGACCTGTTCATGGGAAAACTGCATGGTTTGCCGATGGGCATCGCTCCGACGTATACCAATCATATGCACGCCGATCAGAATGATCAAGAAATCGCGGGGATGCTGACGGCTTTGGCCGGCGCAAATTTTTACATGGGAGTGCCCGGCGGAGATGATGTCATGCTCAGCTATCAGGACACCAGCTATCACGATGATGCCAGTCTGCGGGAAATCCTCGGACTGCGGCCTTTGCGTGAGTTTGAACGCTGGTTGGAAAAGATGGGGATCATGGAAAATGGCCGGCTGACTGAATATGCCGGGGATTTGAGTATTTTTGATTAGAGGGAGGCGATGATAGTGAGAGAACAAGAGCTGGATGAACTGGTGAATCGGGTCTGGGTAGAGCTGCTCAAACAAAACCCTGCTTTGGACATCAGAAAAGAACAAGCTATAGCTGATCTTGCTGGTGGTGCCAGTGAGCTGATCCATTTTCCCGAACAAAAGCGGATGGGAGTAGAGCAGCCCAAAAACAGAGAGGCTCTGGAACGGGCAATGGCTCGCACACCTGCGCGGATTGGCATCGGGAGGGCAGGGACGCGCATGAAGACTCAAAGCTACCTGCAGTTCCGTATCGATCAGGCAGCAGCTCATGATGCTGTCATGAAGGATATCAGCCCGGCTTTTCTCACGAAGATGGGGTTGCCAGTGCTGCAGACCAGGTCCCAAGACATGCAGGAGTATTTGATGGATCTGGAATCAGGCCGCAAGCTCTGTGACGAGTCCGCCCGCTGGCTGGAGCAGCACGGGGACAAGCAGAGAGATGTACAAATCGTCATTTCGGATGGACTTAGCACGTCGGCGATTGAAGCCAATATTCCGGATTTGCTTCCATCCCTCCAGCAAGGGCTTGCTCTTCGGAACATTAGTTCGGGTAAGCCGGTATTTGTGCGCCGCGGAAGGGTGTGGGTCCAGGATCACATCGCTTCTATCGTCAAATGCAAAGTGGTCATCTCTTTGATTGGAGAAAGGCCGGGGCTTGCAACAGCGGAGAGCCTGAGTGCCTATATGATTTACCAGCCAAATGCTCAAACCGTGGAGTCAGATCGAACCGTGATTTCCAATATTCATCGCGGGGGTACTCCACCCATTGAAGCAGGAGCGTACCTAGCCGATCTGCTGGCGGAAATCCTGCATTGCAAGGCCAGTGGAGTGAACTACGCCAAACTGCGTTCTCGATAAAACACTGCACGGCTATCATCTTCACAATTACCCTACAGCTCGGCTATTGGCACAGGAGAACGTCCTGTGCAAGCGCTTCTTTTTTCTCCCTCGCAATGATATAATGGGAGGCATCCCAAATCGGTGGGCCCTGTGTCTTCATTCGGAGGCAAAGGGTCTTTTCGTTACGTTTTGCGGTTCCGTGCATTCTTTTTTAGAAGGGAAGAATATTACTATGAAACGCTTCAAGTTTCTCTTACTCTCGTTGCTCACAGCAGTTAGCCTCGCAGGCTGTGGCGGCGTTGGAAACACAAATCAGAACAGTCAGGCACCTGTAACAGATGAATTGAGCGGCGGAGCTTCTGCAACACAGCCGGCTGATAAGAGTGAAAAAGCAACCACGTATCCAATCACGATAAAAGATGCGACGGGTCAAGACATTACGTTTACCCAGGCGCCAGAGAAGATCGTCTCCGCATCACCAGCCGAGACAGAAATTTTGTTTGCCTTGGGGCTTGGAGATAAAGTGGTGGGGGTCTCAGATTATGACGATTATCCGGAAGAAGCCAAGACCAAGCCAAAGGTAGGGGGCGTTCTTTCGCCAAATGAGGAAGCCATCCTCTCACAAAGCCCCGATCTGGTAATTGGCGGGATTTCCATGAAAAAAGAGGTCGTCGCGAAGCTGCGTTCTCTGGATCTCAAGGTTGTCACAGTTCGACCTAAGGTCGTGCAGGATGTCATGGAAGACATCTTGCTAATCGGGCAGATTACAGACCGGCAGGTACAGGCGGAAGAACTGGTTTCCCGTATGAAAGAGGATATCCGCAAGGTGACAGAAGCAGTGCAATCCCTAAAACCAGAAGAAAAGAAAAAGGTTTATTTGGAGTTTTCAGCGGGATGGACTGTGGGAAAAGGAGAGTTCTTGGACGAGTTGATCAATTTGGCGGGCGGCATCAACATTGCTGCTGACACAGAAGGCTGGAATCCGATTAGTGAGGAAAAAATCCTGAAAGAAGATCCGGACGTGATTCTCTACGCAAAAGGCTTTACGGATGAAAAAACGGGAGAGACTTTGGAACAGACGATTCGCAAACGAAATGGATGGGACAAAATGAAAGCGATTCGGGAAAATCAGGTGGCAGGTTTGGATCACAATGTGCTTTCTCGTCCGGGACCTCGTATCACAGAAGGATTGTATGAGATGGCAAAAGCTATCTATCCGGATCGGTTGAAATAAAATGAAAAGGCGCTTGATACTCTTTGGAGGAGCCGGGCTTACACTCCTCTTCCTGTCTGTGGGGCTGAGTCTTTCCCTCGGATCTGCAGAGTTGCCGATTTGGCAGGTATGGAGCATTCTGCTACACCAACTGCCTGGTTTGGAAAGGCTGGTTCCGGTCCAATGGCCGGAGTCAGCTGAACAAATTGTCATGAAAGTGCGCTTTCCCCGGGTTCTGCTCGCCGTTTTGGTAGGCGGCTGTCTCGCGCTGGCAGGAGCGGGATTTCAGGGAATTCTGCGCAATCCGTTGGCAGACCCTTACACCTTAGGGGTTGCTTCTGGCTCGGCTGTTGGCGCATCCCTGCTGATCCTCTTCGGCTTTCAGTACGCATTTTTTGGACAATGGACCATCCCTTTCGCGGCTTTTGCCACGGGCTTGATCAGCTTATGGATGGTCATACGATTGGCCAACAACAACGGAAAAATACATATCGAGACCTTGATCTTGTCGGGCGTCGTGGCGCAGGCATTTCTCGGGTCCATTGTCTCGTTGCTGGTATCTCTGTCCGATCAGGTCGTCAATGAGATCGTCTTCTGGCTGATGGGCAGTTTGGCCTACCGCGGGTGGTCTTTTACGATGGTACTGGTTCCCTGTTTGCTGGCTGGATTTCTGATTTTGCTGGGGTATAGCCGTTCACTGAATGTATTCGCATTGGGTGAGCGGCAAGCTGCACATTTGGGTATCCAGGTGGATCGAACCAAAATCGCGGTTCTCAGTGTCTCCACATTGCTCACGGCTGTTGCCGTTTCCGTTTCCGGAATCATCGGTTTTGTCGGACTGGTTGTTCCTCATCTTGTTCGGCTGATGGCTGGTCCGGACTATCGGGTGCTGCTGCCAATGTCTGTTTTGTACGGGGGCATTTATGTGCTGTGGGCAGATACGCTTTCACGAACCTTGCTCAGTCCGACGGAAATCCCGCTTGGCGTCGTGACAGCTTTTCTGGGAACGCCATTTTTCGCCTATTTATTAAAGAAAAAACAGCGGGCAGGCAAGGGGTGAGCGTCATGATACAGGTGTCTGATCTATGGAAATCATATGGCGGACAACCGGTTTTGCAGCGTCTCCATTTTGAGGTAAAAAAAGGGGAGTTTTTCGGGATCATCGGTCCAAACGGAAGCGGAAAATCAACGCTTTTGAAACTGCTCTCCGCCATTGAAAGTCCCGATTCCGGGAATATCTATTTGGACGGAAAGCCTGCTGTCCGCATTAAACCAAAGGAATTGGCCACCTGGCTCGCCGTTCTTCAGCAAGAAACGCTTCCTCCTGTCGGGTTTACGGTTAGGGAAGTTGTTGAGATGGGAAGATTTCCTTATCAAAACTGGCTCGGAACAGAAAAAGATGACGCAGGTGCCGTTATTGATGAAATTTTGTCAACACTGGGTCTAAACGCATTACAGGATCGCACCCTTGACAAACTGAGCGGCGGAGAGAAACAACGCGTTGCACTGGCCAAGGTGATGGCTCAGCAGCCGCGCTTGTTACTCCTCGATGAACCAACGACGTTTCTCGATATCGGCTATCAGATTCAACTGCTGGATGCCGTTCACAGATGGCAGCGATCTGAAAACAATACCGTCGTCGCTGTCCTGCATGATCTCAACCTGGCTTCACTCTATTGTGACCGCATTCTGCTGTTGGATCAGGGACGACAGATGGGTGTGGGACTGCCGAGGCAGATTCTCCAGGCGGAGATGATTGACAAGGTATACGGAGTAACGCCGATTGTACTGGAGCATCCCGTTCATCACTTGCCGCAGATCATGCTGCAATCGCGTCGAGAGTAGGGAGAGTGGCTGGATCGCTTGAACCTTGAAAGGAGGCGGCTTGCGTGATTGCTCTCATCACCGGTGGCGTTCGGAGCGGAAAAAGCAGGTTTGCCACCCGTTATGCTGCTCATCTCGGCCAACAGGGGATTTTCGTCGCCACGGCGGTTCCTTTTGATGATGAAATGACGGAACGTGTCCGATGCCATCAAAGGGAACGTGAACAGTCAGCCTTTTACTGGAAAAACGTGGAGAAGCCGTATGACTTGTCCGAGTTTTTTCATGTATGGCGAAGGGATTCCGAACATAATGCAAAACAAACGGTAGTTTTGGTCGATTGCTTGACGGTGTGGCTGTCGAATTGGCTGCTTCGCTACGAAAACGACCAGCCAAGCCAAAATGTCACGAAAAAGATCGATGAACTGGTGGGCGCCATTCAGGATTTCCCTGGTACGCTCCTGCTCGTCACCAATGAAGTGGGCTACGGGCTGGTGCCGGAATACGCGTTGGGCAGGTATTTTCGCGATCTGGCAGGTATCTTGAATCAGCGAATGGCCACGATTAGCGATCAGGTATTTCTGGTCACTGCCGGAATACCGCTGGAAGTGAAAAGCAAAGCGTACCAAATCGGAGAATAAAGAAGCCAACCTCAGTGATGGAGGTTGGCATTTTTCTTTGCAGTTATCGGAAGACGTTCCAGGTTAGCGGCGGCAGCATTTTCGTGCCTTTTGTCATGGAAGAACTGCAGATCGGGCAGGTCGGTTCCTTTTCAAACGTCAAATTTTCTCTCATCCAGCAGGTACATCCATCGTTGCTGCAGGTCCAAATTGTCGTCTCCATCTCAGGTACTGGTTCCTGATTTCGTTTCGAATACAATGAAAAACACCTCCAGTTGGTTACCGTGCAGGAAGAGCCACTCTTACTAGTTTGTGTGTAAGCTGGATATTCTATGCATCCATTGGGACAAAGGAAGGACGGTTTTCACGGGAACAAAAGAAATTGCATAGACTGTGAAGAAAATTGTATGGCAACGGCTAATTACCCAGCAGTTCACTTCACGCAAGGGGGATTTCAGGTGAAAAAAATCAGGGCGGCCATCATCGGAGTTGGAAACTGCGCTTCTGCCTTGCTGCAAGGGCTTTCTTATTTGCAGATGATGTAAAGGAATATTCGATCATAGTAAAAAAAGGTGAGGTGTTGGACAGTATCTCTCCCCATATGAACGCTTTTCCGGAAGAGCGTCGTTTTCATCTCTCTTCACAAAAAAGTTGCGACGTTGTCAAGGAACTCAAAGACAGCGGTGCTGAGAAGGTTATCAATTTTTTACCGTTCGGAAGCGTATGTGCTACGGAGTTTTACGTGAACGGTGCCTTGGAGGCCGGGGTAGCCTTTATCAATTGCATCTCTGTGTTTATCGCCTCTGATCCGGAGTGGGTGGCCAATTTGAACGGGCGGGACTTCCCATCATCGGCGATGATATCAAATCTCAGTTGGGTGCAACGATCATCCATCGTGTTTTGACACGATTGTGCGAAGAACGGGGGATTCGTCTAAATCGCACGTATCAGTTAAATATTGGCGAAATACGGATTTCCTCAATAAAGATTGTCTCCCAATAGTGCGGGTATCGTCGTGGATGTCATCCGCTACTGTAAATAGCTTTAGACCGAAGCTTGTCTGGCGTTATCCCCTCTGTAGCAGCCTACGCCGCCATGAAGCATCCCCTCATTCAGTATACGGATCAGGAGGCAAATCGCTTACTGAGTCAATTTATTGAAGATGTATCCCCCCTTTGATGGAGCGAACCTCTCCGCATTCCCGGAGGGGTTTTCTATTACCTTCAGCCATCAGCCGTTTCCGTTTCAGGTAGAGAGTAATACCATGAAAGAGAAGTCCAGTTATACTCGTTCTGGAGCTGAACAAAAGATCAGCTTCCCAGGTACTTTGGGCAGCAGCTCCTGATACTCGTCCGATTTGATCCCCAGACGGGCTTCCTAAAATTTCTCTGACGGGATGTGGAAGATATTGATGTTTGCGGTAATGGACACCGTGATAGCTGCCTTCTTCCGAAGTACTGTAAAAAATGGTTACGTCATGCCGTATGGCCAATATTCTGGTGATCTGGATCAATGCTCCCTGGGAACCTCCGACTCCTTTCGATTCAAGGTGACTGTCATTCCAATCAAAGAGGAATCGTAGTATAAAGCGATCTTCATAGATCCCCCTTTCCCCCAAAATCGGGTTTTACCATATTGTATGTACGAAGCAAGTACGTGTTGACATCAATATTTAGGGGAAGGAAAAATGACTGACAATCCAGACAAAAAGCTTGTTGGTCAGCGTTGTGATTCCGACATGGAACCATTCTTCAATGCTTGCCTTATGTCTAGCGAGCCTCCACGATACGAACACTGATGTGGGTGTATGGGCTGATTGTCATTGATGACAGCAGTCAGGCGGATGAAAGCGAAGAGATAGCCAAACTGGTGCCAAACAAAACAATGAGGTGCAAGATTAGCACCTCATTTATGTTTTTCTCGGGATTTGTTGTACACTTCCAGGGTTCTTTCAATAGAAATTCCACGAGATGCGATACTTGCAACGTGGCGGCCAGCGTTTCCAATTCGGACTTTTGTGCACCATCGCCGGCAAACAAACAGATGAAATCATCTCGTACCTGGCGAAGCAGGGATAAAGCTTCAATTAGATAGCGCTGTCCCTTGTATGGCACCAACCGTGCGGGACAAATGAAAACTAGCATTCCGTCCGGACGGGGATTGGATTGGCATGCATTTGCTTGTGCCAAGATGTTGCTCGTATCTAATCCAAACGGACGGGATAACGGTCAAATCAGGAGTGCAAATCAGCAAGCAAAGGGCGGATAATGTTTTGGACAGCTTGCGTGATCTGCTCAATCTTTCGTTTGCTCTCCGCCAAAGTTGAGCCTTTTACTCCGATATAACATTTGAGCTTGGGCTCAGTCCCCGAAGGTCGCAAGCAAAACCAAGATTCATCTTCGAGAAAATATTTCCGTACGTTTGACCGTGGCAGAGTCAAGGCCCGGCGTTGGCCCTGCAAGAGATCCTGACGTTCCCCCGTCTGGTAATCTTCGATAGCCGTAGTCAGCAGCCCGGCAAAGCTTGTGTACGTTTGATTGCGAAAATGCTCCATTACGGATGAGATACGTTCCATGCCCGCTTTACCTTTTTGCGTGAAAGTCATCAGCATTTCCCGATAATAGCCATGCTTGCGATATAGTTTTTCCAACTGCTGTTTCAGCGTACGTCCCTGCGCTTTGTGAAAGGCGCACATGTCAGCAGCGAGCAAAGCGCTCTGGATGCCGTCCTTATCGCGGATGTGATCGCCAAAAACATATCCGTTGCTTTCTTCCATCCCAAACAGAAAACGATATTCTCCGGTCTGTTGATATTCCGACATCTTTTCACCTATGAATTTGAATCCGGTCAACGTATCGACAGTGGGGATCCCGTATTCACGCGCAATGGCTGTGCACAATTCGGAGGAAACAATCGTCTTCAGGACGACCCCATTCACAGGCAGGATACCGCTTCGTGCCATCGCGGAAAGGATGTAATCAAGCAACAAGGCTCCCAGTTGATTGCCGGTCAATACTTCATAGGTTCCGCTATCGGTCGGTATCGCTGCACCCACTCGGTCCGCATCCGGGTCTGTGGCGAGCAAAAGATCTGCCCCTGCCTCACTTCCGTATTGAATCGCTCGGGAAAAAGACTCGGGGTCTTCCGGATTAAGAACAGGCGCATGACGGAAGTCCGGGTCAGGTGCTGCTTGCTCGGTAACCACGAGAGCGTGAGCAAAGCCAAAGCGCTCTAAACCACGACGCCATATCTCATAGGCTGCACCGTTCAAAGGGGTGTAGACGATGGATGGTTTCTCCGTTACGCTTCCGTATGGCAGGGCACGAGGGCGGAGTGCTTCCAAACAAGAAAAATAGGCCTCGGCTAACTCATCAAACACAGGGAGCAGCAAACCACTTTTCTGAAGCGCATCCTGTGTCATGGTCGGGATAGCAAGCTCATCAATAATCTTGTTCATTTGATGCATCACGTGCGATGCTGTCTCAGGCGTTAGCTGGCAGCCGTCAGCGTCATATAGTTTGCAGCCATTATCAGTCGGCGGGTTATGGCTTGCTGTAATCATGACACCACCCACGGCTTTGAGGTGGCGGATAGCAAAAGAAAGTAGAGGAGTAGGACAGACGCGTTCAAAGAAAAAAACGCGAAACCCATGATTGCCCATTAAACGGGCTGCTTCCCAGGCAAATCTGCTGGATTGATGCCTGGGATCATAGGCAATCACGATGCCTTTTTCTTTCGCGAAGTCCTTGTTTTGCAATAAATACCGCGCGAATCCTTCCATGACCTTTCGAACCGTATACGCATTCATCCGGTTAGGCCCGGGTCCCATCTCTCCACGGATTCCACCAGTCCCAAAATCTATATTTTGGAAAAAGCAGTCTTCCAGCAGCAAATCCCTCTCTTTTAAAACGAGCAACTGCTGACGCATGTCAGCATCCATGTCCGGATGATCTAGCCAATACTGGAACCTTTTACGCCAAGTAAGCATGTAGAAGACCCTCCAGGTTCGTATGAGCGATGCCGCTTTTATTGGACATTGTATGTAAATCTCACTGAGCCGCAACGGCCATTTATCCATAGGAGAGCGGCCAACTGTCATTCCCCTTCGAAACCCTTTGAAACGACAAGTTTCCGCAGAACATCCGGTATATTGATACACGCACTCTCGGGGTTTCACTCATATGGATATTACATCTGACCACACATTGAGTGAAGCCGAAAAGGGGTGCGATTTCATGAGACTTGTCCTGCTCTCTGGAGGATCGGGCAAACGATTGTGGCCGCTTTCCAATGATTCCCGATCAAAACAATTTCTCAAAACGCTCAAAAGCTCTGACAACGAGTGGGAATCAATGCTTCAGCGAGTCTGGAGACAGTTAGGCCAGCAAGGCTTGCAGCGACAAACATACATTTCCTGCAGTCAGTCACATGCCGAAATGATTCACAATCAAATCGGTTATGACGTGACGCTCATTGTAGAGCCGGAGAAGAGGGACACGTTCCCCGCCATTTGTCTGGCTGCTTCTTTCTTTTCTACCAAAATGGGGTTGGATCGAGACGAAGTGATTACTGTGATGCCGGTTGATCCGTTTGTCGATTTGGACTTCTTTGAGTGCGTGCGAAATATGGACGAGGTCCTATATGAATCAGGAGCCGATCTGGCCTTGATAGGCGGTATCCCCACTTATGCCTCTGAGAAATATGGATACATCGTACCGGTTAAACAGATCAATCAGGCGACAGTCTATCAGCGGGTACTCAGATTCAAAGAAAAACCCTCACCCTCTGAAGCGGCACTGCTAATCAAGCAGGGAGCACTTTGGAACTGTGGCATTTTTTCATTTCGTTTAGGTTATCTGCTCGATCTGTTTGAGAAGCGTGGTTGGCCGACGGATTTTGCGGAGCTGTGCAGCGTTTATGATCGATTGCCAAAGATTAGCTTTGATTATGAAGTCGTCGAAAAGGCGCGTTATGTCGTCGTCTTGCCATATGCGGGCAGGTGGTCTGATCTGGGGACCTGGAGCAGCATGACAGCGCACATGGAAACGAAGCTGATCGGCAAAGGGTTCGTCAGCGAAGACTGCAAGGATACTCATCTGATCAATGAGTTGGATATCCCGATTGCCGTGTTGGGAGTATCTGATATGGTAGTAGCAGCCAGTCCCGATGGTATTTTGGTAGCAGACAAAAAAGTAAGTCATCGGATAAAAGATATTCATCACATCGAACAAAGACCGATGTTTGAGGAACGAAGGTGGGGGGCGTATCGAGTATTGGATTACCAAAGAATGGAGGACGGCACAGAATTTTTGACCAAACGGCTTCAGCTCTTGGCGGGTCGAAATCTGAGCTATCAATACCACCTGTTGCGCAGTGAAATCTGGACAGTTGTTGCAGGAAACGGTGAATTTGTCCTTGACGGGAAAAGCATGCGGCTCGGGCCGGGGGACGTGGTCAAAATTAGCGCCGGAGCAAAGCATGGCATCAAGGCCCTTACCGATTTGGAAATCATCGAAGTGCAAATGGGCACAAGGCTGATCGAAGAAGATATTACCAGGCTCTATTTTTCTTGGGATGAGCTGATGCACTCCCTGCAAAAAACGGCGGATTGACTGGTAAGCAATAAGTGTCCTCTTGTTCGGGACGAGAGTGACACTTTTCATACATAAGGAAAGAAGACATTCATGGGATTCATGAAAGTGAGAATTGCCAAACATCGCCACTGTACATTATGATGGATGAGCGATGGAATCCATCTGCATAAATATACATCTGCGTGAGTCAGACAAAAGAGAAATGGAGGAGTAGTATGTTCGCAAAAAAAGCGGCAACCGCCTTGTTGCTCGCTTCGTTACTGGTTCCGTCCATCGGACATGCACAAACGGAGAGCGGAACGAAGTCCGGTGTTCAGTCTGCCGATTTGATCTTACAAAACGGCGCTGTGTACACCGTGGACCGCAACCGCAACTGGGCAGAAGCAGTGGTGATCAAAGGGGACACGATCGTCTTCGTCGGTTCAAACGAGGACGCAAAGGCCTATGCCGGAGCACAAACCAAGGTAGTAGATTTGAAAGGGAAAATGGTGTTGCCGGGCTTTATCGACAGTCATACACATGCAAGCAAAACTACAGGAATGATCTATACGGTCGATTTGTTTGACCTGGAGACGTTGGACAACTACGTCCAAGCTGTAAAAGAGTTTAAAGAGAAGTTCCCGAATGAAAAAGCAATCCAGGGTCGCGGATGGACGAACTCAGTGGCCACAGGGATTGGCCCTCGCAAGGAAACTCTCGATGAAGTAACCAAAGAGATCCCGATCGCGCTTACTTCAGATGACGGCCACTCTCTCTGGGTGAACTCAAAAGCACTGGAAGTGGCAGGGATTACGAAAAGTACAGCCAACCCGGAAGGCGGCTTGATCGAACATGATCCGCAAACCGGTGAACCGTCCGGAACGCTCCGCGAAAAGGCAATGGATCTGGTGTTGAAGAAAATTCCAGCTCTCTCCGTCGAGCAGTATATGAATGGAATTCTCGAGTATCAGAAACTGGCAGCAGAGCGCGGGGTAACGACTGCGCGCGACCCTGACATGCTGCGCTATCCGAATGTACTGGAAGCCTATCGTAAGCTCTCGGAACAAGATAAGCTGAATGTCCGTTTCCGCAATGCTTTTACAGCCGACCCTGATAAAGGGCCAGAGCAGGTCCAGGAATTTATCAAGCTGCGGGAGCAGATCAAGGGGCCTCATTTTCAGGTAAATGCAGTAAAGATATTTATGGACGGTGTCGTAGAAGGTGGTACCGGTTATCTCGAAGAACCTTACATGCACAAACATACGAACGGCCAACTCATTTGGAACCCTGCTGTTTATAACGAGACAGCGGCTGCGCTCGATAAAGCGGGATTCCAGCTGCATGTTCACTCGATTGGGGATGCGGCTACCCGGATTACTCTGGACGGTTTTGAATACGCCGAGAAAAAGAATGGAAAACGGGATGCTCGTCCATCCGTTGTGCATTTGCAATTATTCAATGAAAATGATTTGCAGCGCTTTAAACAATTGGGAGCCGTAGGAATTCCGCAACCATTCTGGTTCATGAAAGAAGCCGGTTTCTATGAAGAGATTGAGGTGCCGTACCTGGGACGTGAACGTGCAGAGCGGGAATACCCGATGAAGAGCATGATCAATGCGGGCATCATTATGGCATCGGGCAGTGACTATATCGTGACACAGGAGTTTAATCCGCTGATTGGTATTCAGCAAGGGATCACTCGGATTGAGGAAGGAAAATCTGATTACCAGGATATTGCCAACCCGATCGAGCGCGCCACGCTCGCTGACATGATCGCTAGCTTTACGATTGACGGTGCTTATTCCACGTATACAGAAGACATTACTGGTTCGATTGAAGCAGGCAAAAAAGCGGATATTGTGGTGCTGGAGAGAAATCTGTTTACCATTCCGGCAGAAGAAATCAACAAAACGCAAATTCTCTGGACCCTTTTCGAAGGAAAAGAAGTGTATCGCAGCGACAGCTTTAAATAAGACGTCGCACCTAATCAAATTGTTCAAAACGAAAGCTGTCTTTCAAGCCTAAGTTGCGCTTGATCGGCAGCTTTTAAATTTTCCCTAGGGAAACTTTTTTGTATATGTACAAATTATTTTCCTTCGTGTAAACTAAAGTTGTAATGATCCAAGATGGGAGGAAAGAAAAGTATGGAACTATTTACGTTGCCAAAACTACATTATGGTTATGATGAGTTGGAACCTCATCTGGACGCGAGAACCATGGAAATTCATCACAGCAAACATCATGCAACCTATGTGGCCAACTTGAACAAGGCGTTGGAAAACCATCCCCAGCTTTACCATGCAACTCTTGAAGAACTGATCGCAAATTTGGACGAGGTCCCTGAAGAAATTCGGATGGCAGTCAGAAATCACGGCGGTGGACACTATTCGCACAGTTTATACTGGTCCGTAATGACTCCAAACGGGGGTGGGAAGCCATCCGGTGATATCGCGAAGGGAATTGAAAAACACTTCGGAAGCTTTGAACAATTGAAGGACGATTTGACCAAAGCGGCAATCAGCCGATTTGGTTCGGGCTGGGGATGGCTTGTTGTGGAAGGAGACAAATTGGAAGTGATGAGTACCCCCAATCAGGATACACCCCTGATGGTAGGGAAAACGCCGATTCTCGTCGTCGATGTCTGGGAGCACGCTTACTATTTACAGTATCAAAACAAGAGACCGGATTTTGTTGCCTCTTGGTGGAATGTTGTCAACTGGGAAGAAGTCAACCGCCGCTACAATGAAGCGACTCGGTAAATGCTTAAACCTTGTAGAAGCGGCGCGCTGCTTTTGCAAGGTTTTTTTATCTGTCTTAAAGCTCTCTCATTTCACAGTAAAGGAGGTTCTTCGTGAATAAACATGCGGCTATTTTTTGGAAACATTCAACCAAGAGAGAAATCTTGCTGATGCTAAAAAAGCGAGGTGCTGTAAGCGCAAGGGATATGGCGGAGCAACTTGGGATTTCTCAATTTGCCGTTCGTCGGCATCTCTATGCTTTGCAGAACGATCATTATATCCAGGCTGATACTCACCGTCAAAAATTTGGAAGACCGAGCAGTGCCTATCATCTAACGAGACGAGCCGAAAACATATTGCCTCATACCTATGGCAAATTAGCCACAGAATTAATCGAGGGAATGGAGGACTTGTTCGGCGATTCATTCGTCACAAGGCTTTTCGAGCGTAGAATGGAAAGAATGAAGAGCAAGTATCGACAGGAAATGGATGGACAAAATTTTGATGAGCGATTGGCAACGTTGGCCGCTCTTCAAAATCAAGAAGGTTTCATGGTTCAGTTCGCAAAAAAACATGATGGCGAATACACGTTTGAAGAAGTAAATTGTCCTGTTTTACAAGTAGCAAAACAATATCGCCTAGCTTGTGATTGCGAGCGCAGGCTGTTTGCTTCTTTACTTGACGCAGATGTTGAACGTACCCGGTGCATAGCAGACGGTGACGAGAAATGCTGTTACCGGATTATAAAAAAACAAGACGAGTGAATAGAACTATGGAGAGAAACGGAACTGATCACCTCTAAAAAACGCTCATAGGTCAAATGTTCCGAAGGTATTCAAAAGAAAACAAAGAAACCAAGACGAAAGATGCCGGCTATCCATCATGAATAGGATGCCGGCATTTTTGGCTTATATTTGGTATATAATCTGATGGCTGGAGAACTCAGCTTACACCACGGATTGCTTCATTTTTTCCCCTGCCGGCTGAGAGCTTTGATGCGGCTGTAAAGAAAATTTCGTTTTCATCCATAGGGCTGCCGCAAGCAAAATCACTCCATTTAGAATGAACACGGTCTTGATCGGAATCCAGCCCCCCAGAAATCCACCCAGAACAGGACCGATCATCGTGGCAAGCTGGGTGGCAGATTGGTTCAGGCTGAAGGCCCTTCCTCTGAAATCGGAATCCGTAACTTTGACAATCAGCGCATTGAGAGCAGGGTAGACGGCTGCGAAGAACAGACCATACAGAAAGCGCAAGATACCAAATCCATATAGATTGGTGAAAAAAATCTGAAGAAGGTTCCCAACAGCTCCGCCCAACAAGCCAAAAAAGAGAATCTTACTATACCCGATTTTATTTCCGAGTGCTCCCCAGCGCGGAGCCGCCAGTACTGTCGCAATCCCGACAGCGGAAAAGATAATGCCGGCACTGAGTGAAGCGTCTTGCTGGCTGGCACCAAGCTGCAGGACGTAGACTGTGATCAGCGGTTCGAGCAGCATGACGGAAATGGTGACAACCATCGCCATGCCCAGCACCTGGACAAACGGACGATTGGCCATCGCGGTACGGATATCCTCGGAGACGTGAGAACGCTCGGCAGACCGGTTCATATTCGTCTCCTTGACGAAAAAGGTGGCGATCAGCGCGGCGATTAGTACCACGAACGCTGAGAAAAGAAAGGCTTCCCGATTTCCCCACAGATGGCTGACAAACCCGCCAATCAAGGGACCCACAATACCGCCTGTCGCTCCAGAAGTGGCCATGATTCCGAGGGCGTACCCAACATTCTTTTCTGGCGTATTGGTAGCCACCAGTGCGATGGAGGCGGGTACAAACCCGGCTAACAGTCCCTGTAAAATACGAAGCAAGAGAAACAGATAGGGGTCTTTGACCAAATAGGTTAAAAAATATAAAACGGCCAAGCTGTAACCCGACCGAATCAACATGGGCTTTCTCCCATATTTGTCCGCAAGGGACCCCCAATAGGGAGAGATCAGCGCGCTGGCCAAAAAAGTGATCCCAAACGAGATCCCGGCCCACGCTTCCAGATGTTCATTTACGCCCAAAGAGCTGTGCAGAAATATGGGGAGAAAGGGAATCGAGATCGAATAAGCGGAACTGCAGAAAAAAACACCGAGCCATAAAACGATTAAATTTCGTTTCCATGAGAAAGTCATGATGAAACACAACCTTTGCTACAAGTCAATAACGTTCACAATATGTTCATCTTACCATTGAAAGACGACTTGGCGTAATCAAGAAAAAACATGATCGTAATTACAAAAGGTGAATAGAGAACAAGCATCAGGTATGCCTCGCAAAGAAAATTCACTGAAACATAAGGGAAAGTCATCCGTATATCTTAAGTGGCGTCTATCGAATACAGCTCTGGAAACACAGAGGTCACATCCCCCGAAGAGAGGGAACCTTTTGAACAGAAAAAAGTCGGGATTCCTGCATGGAGGAACCGCCGACATTTTCTGCCGCTGGTTAAACTGAACGAAAGGCCATCGCTGGTATCACTTTACGAGCTTATGCCGAAGGGCCAGGGCAACCGCTTGCGTGCGGTCTTCTACACCCATTTTTTGTAGAATGCGATGAACATGAGTTTTTACTGTTCCTTCTGAGATAAAGAGATTCTGGGCGATTTGGTCGTTGCGAAACCCATACGCAAGCTGTTGCAAAACATCCAGTTCTCGTTCGGTCAGCTCTTCCAGCAAGATATGGCCTTTTTCCGTCGGTTGCGGATGGTCGCTTTGTTGACTGTGAAGAAGCTCCGCCAAGGCCTTGGCAGCGGTGCCTGTATGAAACAGGACGGCACCCTCAAAAGCGCTGCGGATCAGCTCCAGCATTTCCTGAGAGTCGGCATCCTTCAGCATGTAACCGACAGCACCAGCTCTGATTCCATCGACTACGTAATTTTGAATGTCAAATGTCGTCAGGATCAGCACTTTGATGTGCGGTGCTTGTTTCAGGATTTCGCGAGTGGCCTCGATACCTGTACATTTAGGCATTTGGACGTCCATCAAAATCACATCCGGTTTACAGGAAGCGGCTGCCTCAATCGCTTCCAAACCGTCTGCGGCTTCGCCGACGACTTCCATGTCCGGCTGCATCTGGATCACGTAACCCAGACCCTGTCTGATCATCGTCTGGTCGTCTACGAGCAGCACCTTTATTTTCCTGGGTAAATGTTTATCTTCTGTCACCATTTTTATCCCTTCCTACGCATGATCCTGGTACGGTATAGACACATGGATTTCAAATCCATGAGGAGCAAGTACAGAGTATGTGAAGACACCTTTCAGCTCCGTCACGCGATCTTTCATGCTGGTCAATCCGAAGCCTGGTGTGACCGAGCTTTGATTCGTGAGCCCGCCATTATCTCGGATGGTGAGAATGAAATGTGTATCGCTTTGGGCCACAATGACTTGCAGCTCACTTGCGTCTGAGTGCCGCAGGGTGTTTGTTACCGCTTCCTGCAAAATACGATAAAAGGAAATGGAAATGGATTGGGTAAGGACAAGCTCAGGGTCCTCTGCTATCAGTTCACAGTGCAGCCCAGTATTTTTTTCGGTTTGTGAAAGAAAAGCTCGCAGCGGCGCCAGGCCCAATGAAGTTTGGTCGGTCGCCAATGTATGGACGGAACCTCGAATGTCCTCAAGACTATGCTTCGCGACAAAGAGCATGTTTTGCACAGCTTCTTGCGCATCCTGCGGGCCGTTTTTCAGCATGAACTTCAGGGCGTGCAGCTGAACGATGAGGGAGGTTAGTGAATGCCCCAGTTGATCGTGGAGATCACGGGCAATTCTCGTCCGCTCTTCCAGCACGGCCAGCTGCATCGTGTGAACGGCTGCTTCCTGCAGCTCATCGTGGGCTTCCTTTAACTGAGCCAGCGTTTTTTGTGATTGTTCCAAATGAATCTGGTTTTGATGAAAGGCCTCATATTGCATGCGATAGCCTTTTGCTCCGACAAAGCACCCGACGTAGGTAAGCACAAAAGAAAGGATGTGAGCCCACTCGGTGGAAGGGGAGATGATGATCAAAAACAGACAGATTAACCCCAGACCAGTCCCGTAGATAAGCGCTCTGCGGTCTTCCAAGCGTCCGCCGAGAAAGATCGCAAGCGGGAACATCAAACCGAGGCTTTCTGCACCACCAATGATCCCTTTCAAAATGGTCACCAGTCCGAGCAGGATTGCTGCGAGCTCCACGCGTAAGGGATTCCAAAATCTCTTCGGACTCCAAAACAAAAAAAAGTGACAGAAGAGAATGAGGAGTGAAAAAGCGAATTGCAGGGAGGTTTCATGCATGTAAGAGTTGGGTATCAGAATCAATACGATCAGCGCAAAAAACCAAATGGTAAAGAAGCGCTGTTTGACAACCTCCCAAAATTGCCTAATCAACATCCATTCCCTCCTTTCTGGGAAACACGCTTATTTTCATTCTATCACGGGGTGTCGTCTATCTCCAGATAGACCCGCTTCCACCGAGAATCAACCATCCGGTAGATCACATACGACAAACCTATGTTTACAATATACGATGTGGCTACTTTACCCTTATGAAAATACGTTGTGCGGTTGCCGGTTTGTTAAGGAGGGTAGAAATGGAAAAAGGGATTGTAAAAACTGGGCACTCGTGTTTTACTTGTCAACAGGTTCTCTTCCAGGAACATTTTGACACCATGGAGAGAAGCATGTGACGATATGAAAAAAATGAATCGTACTTGCTCAAAACATCCAGAGCCAAAGCATTATGATCGCGAGGCTTCATCCTCCGTTGAGCAAGGAATATTCGGAGTAAAGACGCTATTTAGCTGATTTGGAAGAGGTGAGTGGAAGTGAACCTGTCTTCGCTGTCGATTAAAAGACCTGTCACAATGATCATGTTGACAGTTGCGCTCCTTATCTTTGGTTTCGTCTCACTTCCGCGCTTGGCTATCGACCTGATGCCGGAGTTGAACATTCCGGTAGCTGTCGTTGTGACCAGTGTGGATGGGGCGTCGCCGAGTGAGGTTGAAAACCTGGTGACAAAACCGCTGGAAAACGCACTGGGGACAGTTGCTGACCTGGACAGCATATCCTCGGTGTCCATGCAGGGTGCCTCACAGGTCATTTTGTTCTTTAATTGGGGTACAGATTTGGACCAAGCTACCCTGAACATGCGTGACAAGGTGGACCAGGTAAGAGGGATGTTGCCTGATTCAGCTCGTGCACCACGCGTACTTAGAATTGACCCGAACAGCCAGCCAATCATGAGCTACGCTTTGACCGGGGTCAACGATGTCAACTATCTGAAAAAGGTGGCTGAAGACGTCATCCAGCCCCGTTTGGAGAGAATTGACGGCGTCGCATCTGCCGCCATCGCAGGTGGACAGGGCCGGGTGATTGATGTCACACTGGATCCGGCGAAGCTGTCTGCTTATGGCTTGACGCTCGAGCAAATCCAGCAGGCGATTGCAAGCAATAACCTGTCGGGAACAGCCGGTTCCGTCCGCGAAGGGGAAGGGAAAATCAACATTCGCGTACAAGGGGAATTTGCGAATGTACAGCAGATTTCCTTGACTCCCATCTCCGTGGGAGCCAATTCGATTCGACTGAAGGACATTGCCCATGTCGAAGATACATTGGAACAGATCACCCAGTTGAACTACGTGAACGGTCAGCCTAGCATCGGTATCTCCATCACGAAGGCTTCTGGCGGGAACACCATCGAAGTCGCCGATTCGGTGAAAAAAGAGATTGAAAAGCTGAAAAAAGATTTGCCTGAAAACGTGGTTGTCACGTCGACCATGGACAACTCGCAGTATATTAAAGACTCGATCTACACCACAGCGGAGCACGCTCTCCTGGGTGGAGGAATCGGGATCATCATGCTGTTCTTCTTCCTTGGCAGTTTCTCATCGATGTTGATCGCCACCATTGTACTGCCGGTATCGATTGTAGCGACGTTCCTCCTGATGTATATGACCGGGCAAACCATCAACCTGATTTCGCTTTCTGGTCTGACACTTGGGCTTGGTTCGTTGATTGACTTTGCCGTCGTTATTTTGGAAAATATTTTCCGACAGCGTGAGCAGGGCAAGAGTATGATGGAAGCCGCGCTCATCGGCTCCAAAGAAGTCGGAAACGCCGTTATGGCATCTGCGCTTGCACAAATTTGCGTATTTTTACCAATTGCAATGACGCAGGGAATTGCCAGAGAATTGTTTGGACCACTCGCTTTGACGGTCGTATACTCTCACATCGCGGCACTGGTATTCTCGCTGCTGCTGGTACCGATGATGAGTTCTCGCATCCTGAAAAAGGTGCCGCATCATGACCATCTGCAAGGGTATCGCGGCGTCAATCCGATCAAATGGTTCAACATTGGCTTCAAACGTGTGGAAAACGGCTACCGCGGCTTGCTGAAATGGTCGCTGGGCCATCGGAAAACGGTAATGACGACGATGATCGTCATGATGGTCGGCTCTTTGGCGCTCGTTCCGATGATTGGTGCTGAGTTTATGCCATCCATGGACGAGGGACAAATCTCCATTTCAATCAAGATGCCAAATGGAACGATGGTAGAAGAGACTGAAAAAGTTGCGAAAGAAATTGAGCAGCTCGCATCCAAGGTACCCGAACTGGATATTCTCACGACGTCGATTGGTAGCAGCGGTTCACCGATTGCCGCCAGTGCGCTGTCAAACCGGGCATCGGTTACACTGAAGCTCGTGGATGTGACGCAGCGCACGCGTTCTTCCAGTGATATTGCGATGGAGATCCAGAAACAGGTAGAGAATATTCCAGGTGCCGATATTACCGTCAGCTCTTCCCAGGGCTTCTCGTCAGGCTCTCCAGTGGAAATCAGCTTGCGCGGTGACGATTTGAACGTTCTGCAAGACATCGGCGGCATTATTAAAGAAGAAATCAAGAGAATTCCAGGTACAGCCAACGTAACAACGAGCATGGAAGAGACGCTGCAAGAGCTGAATGTCTCGGTAGATGCTGAGAAAGCAAGCATGTACGGACTGACAGCAGGTCAGGTTTTGTCCAGTGTACGTACGTCCTTCCAGGGTCAAACGGTGACCAAATACCGTACCGGTGATGATGAAATCGACGTGAAGATCAAGCTGCCCGAAGCGTATCAGGAAGATATCAACTACCTGAAAAACCTTCGCATTGCTGCGCCGGGTGGTGCACAAGTGGCTCTGACTTCAGTCGCTACTATTACCAAAGAAGAAGTGCCAGTCAATATCAACCGTCACAATTTGGCGCGCCAAATCAAAATTACGAGTGATCTCGCAGGACGGGATCTGAATTCCGTCACGAAAGATATACAGGCAAAACTGGCGAAGCTTACGCTGCCTGACGGTTACAAAGTGGATTTTGGCGGACAGTCGGAAGATATGGCTAAATCATTTGCCAGCCTAGGCTTGGCGATCATCCTGTCGGTCGTACTTGTCTACATGGTCATGGCTGGACAGTTTGAGTCTTTCTACTCGCCTTTTATCATCATGTTCTCTGTACCGCCTACAGTAACAGGTGTTCTGATTGGCTTGCTCGTAACGGGAACAACGATCAGCGTATCTGTTTTGATCGGATATATCCTGCTGATCGGTCTTGTCGTGAACAACGCCATCGTTTTGATTGACTATGTAAACCAGTTGCGTGCAAGAGGCTACACCCTGCATGACGCCATTCTCGAAGCAGGCCCAATCCGTCTTCGCCCGATCCTGATGACGTCGATCACTACGATTCTGGCAATTGGACCGCTTGCTTTTGCATCCGGGTCCGGTAGTGAATCACAAGCGCCGATGGCAGTGACGGTTATCTTTGGTCTCAGCTTCTCGACATTGATTACGTTGGTGCTCGTCCCTGTTGTGACAACGATATTTGATGACTTCGGCAGAAAACTTCGCAACAGACGCAACAAACGGAAAGAGAAGAAGAATTCGAAAAAGAGCATTCCTGCCATTGAATCGTAAGGATGTTGGGGATTAGGAGGGGAAGTTGATGAACGTGAAGAAGCAACCAATTATCTTGGCACTGGCAACATTGCTCCTGGTTGCAGGCTGCTCCCAGCCGGATGCAGCTCCGCCTGAACAGCAGCAACAGGAAGAAGCGGCAACTCCCGTTGAATTGGATGTCGTGAAAAAAGGAGTGATCACCTCCGAATCGGGAATCACAGCGAAGCTGGCTCCCAGTGAAGAGGTACAAATCAGTCCCAAAATCAGCGGAAAGATTACATCTCTCCCAGTCAAGCTGGGCCAATCCGTAAAGGCAGGGCAGGTTCTCTTCAAATTGGATGAGCAGGATCTGGCCAATACGGTCGCCCAGCAGGAAGCTGCGTATAAGGTAGCGGCGGCCAGTCTCAAACAATCAGGAAGCAGCACAGACCAAGGGCTCGTACAGGCCGAAAACAGTCTGAAGCAAGCAGAGCAGGCGCTCAATGATGCTAAACTGAATCAACAACGGATGAAACAACTGTTTGATCAGGGGGCCATCTCCCTGCAGCAGCTCGAACAGGCCAATACATCGTTGACTACCGCCCAGACCAGCTATGAAAATGCCAAACAGACGCTTGCATCTTCGCAGGAGAAGACGTCGCTGCAAGTCTCGGAAGCATCCGTGAATCAGGCCGCTGTTGCCCTGCAAAATGCGAGAGAGCAACTGGCCAACGCAGTGGTGACCTCCCCGATCAGCGGTTTTGTCTCCAGTGTGAATGGCGCTGTTGGCCAACTGGCTGGACCGCAAAGCCCGGTGGTGGTTATCGTTAATACAAACCCGCTTGTAGTCAAAGCGAATCTTTCTGAAACAGATATTACGACCGTCAATGTGGGTACTTCTGTGAAAGTGACGATTCCAATCCTCTCGAAAGAGGTAGAAGCGAAAGTAACAGCAGTAAGTCCCGTGATGAACCAGCAGTTGAAGGCGTACCCGATCGAGATCACGATCCCGAACCCTGCGAACGAGCTGAAGGCAGACATGGTGGTTAACGTAACGTTCGACGGCAAGACAGCAGAAGCCGAGCAACATCTGATTGTACCGCGCAAAGCTGTTTTTGACCGCGACGCGAAACACTTTGTCTACCGGGTTGAAGGAGACACAGCGAAGCTGGTAGAAGTGACGACGGGTGACGAAACCAGTGATGTGATTGTGATCACATCCGGTTTGTCCGAAGGCGATCAAATCGTCGTCAAAGGGCAGACCTTGCTGCAGGATGGCAAAAAGGTCTCGGTCATCAATAAGTAAGACCGATAAAAGCGCACAGAAAAAAGCTGTACACCGTAGCTCCTTTGAGTACGGGTACAGCTTTTTCTTTGTTGGTAAGAACGTTGGTCACACCAAGACGAAAAGCAGCCAACCTCCGATTGCCCCAATCATGACCACGATCCACGGAGGAAGCTTCCAGAAAACGAGCAACCCAAACAAAATGCAGGCCCAGGCAAAATCAGCGGGCGACAAAATGCTGCTGGTCCAAATCGGATGATACAAAGCAGCAAGCAAAATCCCGACGACGGCAGCATTGACGCCGGACAAAGCTCCCTGAATGCGGGGGTTTTGACGCAGGCTATCCCAAAACGGCAAAGCGCCCATCACCAGTAAAAAAGCCGGCAGAAAAATCGCCACGGTTGCCACCAGAGCGCCTGACCATCCCGATACGCTGGCACCAATATAGCTGGCAAACGTAAAGAGCGGTCCCGGCACAGCTTGAGCAGCCCCATAACCGGCAAGAAATGCTTCCTGGCTCATCCACCCTGTAGGTACGAATTCGCGCTCCAACAACGGAAGGACGACATGGCCGCCGCCAAAAACCAGGGACCCCGCCCGATAAAACTGCTCGAACATCTGGAGCCACGGCGCCGCAGTAAAGTGCGTCAGTATGGGCAAGACGACCAAAAGCAAAGCGAAAAGCAGCAGACAGATGACAGCCCATCGACGCTTGATGGGGATATGGAAAAGGGAAGGGGTAGAGCTTTGTTCTTCGCGCTTCCAAAAGAATCCCCCAATGACCCCCGCTGCGATAATGAGCAGGACCTGCGTAAAAGCTGTTGGCAAAAGCAGGACCACAGCAGCCGTGCAAAGTGCGAGTGTCGCTCGCAGTCGATCGGCAGCCAGCTTTTGCCCCATACCAAGAACGGCTTGAGCCACGATCGCCACAGCGACGATTTTCAACCCGTGAATCCAGCCCGATTCTGCCAAAGAGTAACCCTGGAGAAAAAAAGCAAACAAGGCCAGCAGGATGACCGAGGGCATCGTAAATCCGATCCAGGCGGCAATTCCTCCCCAAATTCCTCCGCGTATCAGACCGATTCCGATGCCCACTTGACTGCTCGCAGGACCAGGTAGGAATTGGCAGAGGGCCACTAAGTCAGCGTAGCTCGCATCGTCCATCCATTTTCGCCGCCGAACGTATTCGTCATGGAAGTAGCCAAGATGTGCGACTGGTCCGCCAAAAGAAGTAAGACCCAGCTTTGTGGAGACGAGCAAAATCTCCTGAATCTTTTTCATTTGCTTATGCGCTTTCCCCGTATCCATAGGAGTAGGTGTCAAAAAAGTCCCGCCTTTTCCAAAAGATAACCCTTTGCCCCTCTCAGGATGGTGAAAGAGAGAGGGCAAAGGGAGTTTTACTTTTTACGATGAACCATGAAGTAAAAACAGAGGACGGCACCAATATCAGCGAGAGCAATGACGATGCCCATCGGTACCGCTGTTGAACTGCCGCCCAGTCCCACCAGCGGGGCGACCAACCCGCCCGTCACAAAGGAGAGCAACCCGATCAAGGCAGAGGCGCTTCCCGCAGCTTTCGCCTGATTTTGCATCGCGAGAGAAAAAGCAGTCGTACTGACGATTCCCACGCTGGAAACAACGAGGAAGAGTGGGGGCAATACCGCAGCCAGACCTGTTCCCATCAGGATCATTGCGAGCAGGGCTACCCCGCCGCACGCAGCGATCCCCAGCCCGACTTTTAACAGTACCGTTTCCCTTACCTTACCCGCTAATCTTCCCGTGATTTGACCGGCGATGATAATCCCCAGTCCATTGATCGCAAAAAGCAGGCTGAACATTTGGGGAGAAGCGCCGTAGATATTTTGAATGACAAAAGGAGAGCCGGAGATATAAGCAAACATCGCTGCTGTCACAAGCCCTTGAGATAGGGCATACCCCATGAAAATCCGATCCTGGAAGAGTCCGCGAAACGTCAAAAATGTCTGTTTGATGCCGCCTTTTGAACGTCTCTCAACTGGCAATGTCTCCGGCAGCTTCAGCAAGACAGCAAACAGCATGCAAACCCCGATCAGACTAAGCACAAGGAACACGCCACGCCAGGAAGTGTAAGCCAGTAGCTGCCCACCGAAAATAGGGGCGAGGATCGGGGCAGAACCATTGACCAGCATCAAAAGCGAGGTGAATTTGGTCAGCTCGACGCCCTCATATTGATCGCGAACCATGGCGCGGGCAATCACGATCCCGGCAGCACCTGCCAAGCCTTGAATAAAGCGCAGGGCGACAAAGCCCCAGATGGACGGCATCACCGCACACAGCAGAGAAGTCAGGATGTAGACAGCCAGACCGATCAATAACGGCTTGCGTCTTCCTTGGATGTCACTGAGAGGTCCGGCCAGCAACTGACCGATCGACAGTCCCAGCAGGCAAGAAGTCAAGCTTAATTGGACAAGGGAGGTTGTGCTTTTCAGTTCGTCTGCAATCATCGGAAGCGAAGGCAAGTACATGTCAAGCGACAACGGGCCAAATGCAGTCAATGAACCGAGAATCAGCACCATCATGACCCGGCGAGACTTTAACTTTTCTTGGGGCATCGATTTGTAGGTAAGCATAGGGTCACTCATGGTTTTTCATCATACCTTTCTGTCTAAAATGATATCCGCTATTTGCGTTCTAATTACTTGCGAGTCGCGGCGTTCGCTTGCGACTGCCCGTTTTTTAGTTGATAACGCACGCGGGAATAAATCTCATCGAGCCATCGCTTTCGTTTTGCCTCTGAGCTGCTTTTCACACCTGCAAATCGAAAACGTTTTACCTTTTGAATGCCGCAAAATTTTAAGATGCCATCCCGCATCACGATCCACTCGGCATTGCGCCGGATGATTTGGACAAACCATCCCGGGGAGTCGCAGGTGTACATTACCCAGGCAGATTTGGCTTTCAGCAAGCCTTTCGGCAGGGCACCTTCGTAAGTATACGCGATGCCAGAGACAAACACGCGATCAAAAAAACCTTTGAGGATCGCAGGAGGACCGTACCACCAAAGAGGATAGAGAAAAATCATGTGGTCCGCCTCTCGGACGAGATCCTGATATTTTTTCATTACTTTATCACACTTCATTTCTGAACGTTTTTTGTTTTCATTTATCTGGAGGACGGGGTCAAAGTGTTCTTCATACAGATCAATCAGGGTGTACGAATGATTGGAATCCTCCAAGCCACGCTTGACTTGGGCAAGCATGGCGGCGTTTAAGCTGTTGGGGTTGGGATTGGCGTAAATGATCAGGACATGCATGGAGAGCTCCTTTCACTTCGGAAAAATAAGCGCGATCAACGTCAGGATCAAAATGATTTTTGACAAAAGCTCAACCTGCCGATGCCCGGCAATCTGTTCTATGCTGCCCACGGCTGCATGGGCGTTCTCTTCCAGTCTTGTGCGAAGCTGCCGATCTATGGAGAATTTTCGCGCGAATCCCAGAACTACGAGAAGCATGATCGCTACATGGAATAGAGAGCTGGGTGCAGCAGCTGACAGGAAGTAGATGACATTTAGCAAAAGCAAGACTAGGCTTGAATAGAAGGCATAACGATTGTATCTATTCCATGCCTGGATGGAGATCCCCTCTATCAATGAAACGACATCGGGAGTTTTGTCGGATGAAAGGAGGGGCAAAAGCAGCGGGCGAACACAAACTGCCATGATAACGCCACCACCGATGATCAGTCCATAACACAATATTTCCAGCACACGCATCGTCCATTCTAGCATAAAAACGCCTCCTTATTAATATGGGTTGGTCAACCAACCAAATTTATTTCGTAAAAGAAACCCGTCTATCGGGTATCCTTTAGCGACATTGCCATCTTTTCCAAAACTTCATAGGCTTTTTCCAGGTCGAAATCTGGATTCATTAATTTTTGCAGGGCCAAACCATCGAAACAGGCCAGAAGGATGGAGGCCGTCTCTTGGTGCCCGGCAGTTTCGGGTGAAACCGCATGTAAAATGTCGGCGATCCCGTTTCGTCCATTTTCCAGTATGTCATTCACACGCTCCGTCAAGTTGGGATTGCGCAGACCGATTGCAAACAGCTCGTAGCGCAGCCGATACCAATCCGGCTGATGCAGTACGCGCTTGATCGGTTCACGCAGGGCAGCCTTGGATAGCTGCTCGGATGGAACGGTCTGCATCAGGTTCTGCATGTCGCTGGTGTACTGGAGGGATGCTTCCATCAGCAGCTCTGTCAGGATTTCTTCTTTGTTGCGAAAATAGTAGTGGATCAGACCGGGTGTGATCTTTGCTTCAGCAGCAATGTCCTTAATCGATGCTTTTTCATAACCCTTTTCGGCCAGCACTTTGGCAGCTGCCTCGATGATGAGCTGTTTTTTCTCCTGTTTCTTCAAGAATCAATCACCTCATGATAATTTGGTTGGTCGACCAAACAATACTTAAGTTAACACACTGTTTTACCAATTTCAAGGAAAATATTTCTCAATACCTGTCATCATTTTCCGGAAAAGATCGGAACATCTATTGTCAATCATCGTCTGATGAATAGAAGCTGGAAACGAATTCGAATTTGGTAGGGGAGAAGATATGAGGGCAGCTTTTCTTATTTTCTTGGCAGTATTTTCGCTCACCTTGGCTGGTTGCAACCAGGGGTCGGTTGTGCAGGAGCCAGGCCATGGAGCAGACGAAATGGCATTGCATTTCACACCGCTGGAGAAAGTGGATGAACAAGTCGGTGAGCTGTTGACCGAAAACGTCGCAGAAATCTTGCAAGAGACACCTTGGACCGAAGCAGTCTTTTTTATCTATTCAAAACCGAATGACCCGGATCAGGGACTATACGGAGGTGTGCGGATCGGGCAAAAGCAGTACCAGTTCGGTCAAATCGGTTACGGCCGGAACACGGATGCCATCACAATGACCCCCGTTCAAGCTTTTGGTGAAGGCTGGATGAAAGTAGAAGGTTTTCGAGGGGCCAACTACCGGGTTACCTATTATTTGGGGGTAGAAAAGGAGCATCCCTTTGTTTTCCTCTTTGTGGACGGCGGTTCCCGGTATGAAGGGGAGCTTGAGGGCGAACAAGTGATCATCGGCTCTTATGGACTCACGGCCACGTTCTTTTCCTCCATCTATAAACGGGAAGGAAATACTATTGTCTATGCCGATCTCAATCAACAGATAAGCGCCGACAGCGTGCGTTTTACCGATGCACACGAGTGGGAGATACGCAGCCAACCGAACACAGAGGACCGAATCTATACCTACCGGAAGGGAAGACTCGTCCCCGACCATTGAAAACAAAATCATCGTGTACAGGAGAACCAGACAGAAACCGGATGAGGCGGTCTTGCTGTAAAGTCCGAATCATCCGGTTTTGTCATTCCCTGCGCGAGTAAAACCGTCTCGAATCAGTACGGCTTCTCCTGATAGAAAAAGTTGGGGGAGAGCCAGGTGTTATCGTAGGATTTGTGAAAAATATGCGTGGTCGCGGGTGAAACAGGAGGAATCAGCCAGGTCCAGTCTCCGGTAACCCTTCGCCCCGCCTCCTGCTCCTGCTGTTCAAACATTTTAAACTGCTGCGCAGCCGTGTGATGATCCACGATACTGACGCCTGCTTCTTTATAAGAGTGGTGTACAGCCAGGTTCAGCTCAATCAAGGCCTTGTCCTTCCAAAAGCTGGCGTTGGTTGATGTATCCAGCCCCATATAAGCTGCGACTTGCGGAAGCATATGAAAGCGATCCTCGTCAGCAAAGTTGCGGGCGCCAATCTCAGTCTCCATGTACCATCCGTTAAACGGAGCGGCGGTATAGGGAATTCCTCCTACCTCCAGACGCATCTCCGAAATGATCGGAACGGCGTACCAGCGAAGCGAGAGCTCATCAAACCAGCTATAGTGGGGATGAGAAATCGGCACTTCCAGGACATATTCTTTAGGGATCTCAAACAAGGCGGGCGGGCGATCGCCAATTTGAAACACGAGCGGCAAAATTTCAAAGGGCTCCTGCTTGGCTGCCCAGCCCAATTCCAGGCACTTCTTGGTAAAAGGAAGCGAATGCGGGTCGCCAATCACGCCTGTTTCGGTCTCGAAGCCTGCATAGCGGATTAATTGATGGTTCCAAATGCGAATCCGTTCCTGATGGTTGGCAGCTGCTCGAAAAACAGTGATCGCAGGGCGGATTTTTCCACCGTTGGTTGCGTATTCAATATGGCGAAGCAGGGCATCGCGGATTTCTTCCTCGCTTGTCGCTTCTCTGGCATCGAAGAGATGGATGGTATTCCAGAAAAAACGTCCGATACAGCGGTTGCTGTTGCGCCACGCCGCTTTGACTCCATAATGCAATTCTTCAAAAGTATGTGCATAGGAGCCGGTCGACTGGATTTCTTGCTCGATCATGTGCCAGCGGCTTTGCACTACCGCATCGGATTTGCCGAGATAGGCGTAGCATTCCAAAAGAAACGTGCGTGCTTCTTCTCGTAGTCGTATTGTATCTGAAATGGTTCTCACTCCTTGCGAAAAAAGAAACTGTCATAGCCGCGGGCATCGACAAGCGCTACCCGAAGGCTCAAATATAGGATAGCATGCCCACAACCAAGCTCCCATAAAGACCTTGAACGTTGTACGAACTTTTTTGGCCACACAAAAAACAGATCCCTCACAACATTCGGAGGGATCTGTTTTCCATACGAACTCGGGTATTTTGTCAAAGACGAAACCGGCTGATGTGCTCCCAGAGCTCTTCTTTGATGAGAATCTCTTTTTGCCTGGGACCGATCAAATCAAAATGCGGAAAAGGCGGTCTTTGATGAATATACGCCGGATTCAAGCTGTGCTGCTCGCACCAGGCCTTCAGCTTTAGCAGATCGGCACACCCGACTTTTGTAACAGTCGTGACCCCGGGAAACCGGGCATCTAGCCAATAATGCGTCAAAAAGGCGATCTCACCGCGAGTTACCCTTTGTTTCCACTGACTCAACTCTGCTCTGGTGATGCCAAATGCCATGAGGAGTCACCCTTTAGTTTTGCATGACAAAATCGCGGTCTACTTTATCCTGATCGTGGAAAACCCTCAGGATTTCATAGCGTGTGTTGCGCTGCGCCGGAATATTCCCCGTCTCTCGAATCAACCGGAGGATCAGGTCGATATTTACCTTGTGGGTTGTACCCGCAGCAGAGACGACATTTTCCTCGATCATGGTGCTGCCGAAATCATTCACACCGTAGGAGAGAGCCAGTTTGCCGATTTCCGGACCCATCGTGACCCAGGATGCCTGGAGATTGTTGATATTGTCCAGCATAATCCGGTTGATGGCGACGATTTTCAGATATTCTTCCGGTTTGGATTTTTCCACCTTGAGATTGGTATTATCCGGCTGGAAGGGCCAAGCGATAAAGGCAGTAAAGCCCTCTGAAGCATATCCGTTCGCTTTGCATTCATCTTGCGCCTCACGGACGCGAAGCATATGCAAGGCGCGCTCTTCCATGGATTCACCGAAGCCGTACACCATTGTGGCTGTGGTATTCATGCCAATTTTGTGGGCTGCCTTCATGACGTCCATCCAGTCCGTCCAGGAGCCTTTCAAACGGCTGATTTTTCGGCGTGTCCGGTCATCGAGAATCTCGCCGCCTCCGCCTGGCAGGGAGTCAAGTCCGGCATCGCGGAGCTGACGCAGCACTTCTTCCAGCGGCAAGCCGGAAAGCTCTTTCATTTTTTGAATCTCGGCAGGGGAGAAGGAGTGCATAATGATTTGTGGAAAACGCTGCTTGATTTTGCGCAGCAGGTCCAGGTAATACGTGAACGGAAGATCCGGATTGACTCCGCCCTGCATCAGGATTTCGTCGCCGCCTACATCTACGGTTTCCTGAATCTTGGCGAGGATCGTCTCGTCGGGCAGGACATACCCTTCGCTCGATCCTGGCGGCCGGTAAAAGGCACAAAAACGGCAGTAGACGTCACAGACATTGGTGTAATTGATGTTGCGTCCGATGTTGAACGTTACGATTGGTTCAGGGTGACGTTTCTTTTTCAATTCGTTTGCGACATGTCCCATTTTTTCGATTTCATCTGATTCCAAGAGCGTAATGCACTCTTCCAGTCCGATCCGCTCTCCTCGCAGTGCCTTGTCCAGGATACGGTCCACTGTCTGCATTTCGCAAGCCTCCTTTGTCTCAAACAGAGATGAATAAATACGAAAAATCAAATCGATCTATCCTACCATAGAACTTGCTTTTCGTCATCAGAAATCCCTCTGCAAACTCTCCCAGCCACGTGACAGCAGCATGGTAATAGGCGAACCGAATAGAAAGCTGTCCTGAGCAAAGAAAAGCTGTTTCATCGTCAATCAGAAGGAGGGAGTCTGGGCATACTTTACCCAAGGAGGGTGAAGATGGAACCACAGGCGATGAAAGGAAACCGAAAGCGTATGCGGTACCGATCTCTATTCCTGCGACTGATTTTTATTTGCCTGGGAGCCATTCTTGTATCTGTCGCTTTGGAAATCTTTCTGGTACCAAATAACATCATAGACGGAGGCATTACCGGTATCTCCATCATGCTCGCTCATTTGACCGGGATTAAGCTGGGGCTGTACCTGTTTGTTCTCAACCTGCCTTTTCTTGTGATTGGGTATAAGCAAATTGGCAAGACCTTTGCCTTATCGACGTTGATTGGTGTGGCGGTGATGTCGATCGGAACTACGTATTTGATACCCGTTCCCGTATTGACGCATGACCTCCTGCTTTCCGCGGTATTTGGCGGGATTATCCTGGGTATCGGGATCGGCATGGTGATCCGGGCTGGTGGTTCCCTTGATGGCACGGAGATCGTTTCTATTCTGCTCAGCAAAAAGTCTCCCTTCTCCGTCGGCGAGCTTGTCATGATTATCAATATCTTTATCCTGGGAAGTGCCGGCTTTATCTTTGGATGGGACAAAGCCATGTACTCACTGATTGCCTACTATATCGCCTTCAAGATGATTGATATCACCATCGAAGGTTTGGATCAGTCTAAGTCAGTCTGGATTATCAGTGAAGAGTACACCCAGATCGGGGAGGCACTGAGTGCAAGACTGGGCAGGGGCGTGACGTATCTGGAGGGCGAAGGCGGGTATTCCGGCGAGTATAAAAAAGTGATCTTTTGTGTCATTACCCGCTTGGAAGAAGCGAAGCTGAAAACGATCGTAGAAGAGATCGATGACTCCGCCTTTCTGGCGATCGGGAATATCCACGATGTACGCGGAGGACGATTTAAGAAGAAAAATATCCACTAAACAGGAGCGATGGCGAGCATATTGACACGATTTTCAGAGTCCGATATATTGGTTTCATGAAAATCATAAAACCGTTAGAACGCCCCGTTTTGCGAGACCAGATTTATGAATATCTGAAAAAGGCCATCATTACATTGGAGCTGGCGCCTGGGCAGCGCATCAAAGACAGTGATTTGGCTGCGGATTTTGGCGTGAGCCGAACACCTGTCCGGGAAGCGCTGAAAAGACTGGAAGACGAGGGACTGGTTGAATCGGCTCCCGGCTCACTCACCCGGATCAGTCCGATTCATATGCAGGAGGCCAAGCACGCCTTTACCGTGGTTGCCACCCTTCACGCGCTTGCGGCACGGCTCGCTGTTCCTGTGATGTCCGAGCAGGATTGCGCCGATATGGAGGAGAAAAACCGCCAGCTTGCCAAAGCGATGCAGGAAAAAAATATGATTCGTGCGGTTGAAGCAGATGATGCTTTTCACCAGGTCTTCCTGGAGGTTTGCGGGAATCGAGAAATCGACCTTGCCCTCGAACGCATTGTTCCCAAAATTCGGCGCTTGGAATTTGCAAAGTTCAGTTCCCTTGAAGGACTCCGCTCCGTAGAGCAGCATGTTGCGATTATAGAAGCCTGCAAAGCACAGGATGCCGGGAAAGCAGCCCAGCTAACGGAGGAAAATTGGTTAAGCCTTGGCAGAGTACTTACAGCGGAATCATAGGCAGCGATCAGCCTGAAAAGGTTGAGGCTGTCTTTTTTTATCTATTTTTCAGTCATTTCTGAAAATACCTTGACTATGAAAACCAGTATCCGATATATTGGTTTTATAGTGGACGATTAGCCAATACTGTGAGACTTCAAAAACGATCATTGTGATCATGAAAAGAGGGATAACGGATGGCGTCTAACCAATCACCTGCAAAAAACCTTGAAATCCATGATGAAAAAGTGTTGGGGTGGGCAAGAGATCTGCTGGATCAATGCTCCTCTCCCCGAATGATGCAGCAGGAAGTCATCAACGCGGTGGAAAGAAATGCGCTGTGGAGAGGGGAAGAATGCCTCAATCTGCTTGCTCCTGAAGCCCCGACGAGCCCCACGGTACGAAAACTCCTGGCTTCAGAGGTGGGCACTCGTGCCGCAGAAGGTCATATCGGCCCGACAGAACGGTGGTTTGCCGGTACCAAGTACATCGACGAAATTGAGGCTTTGTGCGTAGAGCTGTTAAAACGGGTCTTTCAGTGCAACTATGCTGATCACCGGCTCGTAGCCAGTATGCTCGGAAATATGACGGTGTATGCCGCAATGACCAATCCGGGTGATCACGTCATGACGATCGCACAGCCGTTTGGCGGTCATTCCAGCAATCGAATCGACGGGCCTGCCGGTATAAGGGGGCTGCAAATTCACGACGTTCCGATGGACCCTGTTGAACTGGAAGTAGATCTGGACCAGTTTGCGGAGGCAGCCCGGCGAATCAAGCCTCGTCTCGTGACTCTCGGTGCTTCCATGACCTTGTTTCCTTTCCCCCTAAAGGAAATGGCGGAGATCGTGTCCGAATGGGGCGGGCGGATCTTTTTTGACGGCGCTCATCAGCTCGGGCTGATCGGCGGCGGGCAGTTTCAGGACCCGCTTCGCGAGGGTGCCTGCGTGATCACCGGATCGGCCGGAAAAACATTCAGCGGACCACAGAGCGGGATTATCCTTTGGAATGATCCGGAGCTGGCCAAACCGATTACCGATGCCATATTCCCGGCATTGGCAGCGACCCATCAAGTCAACCGGGTGGCGGCCTTGGCTGCAGCAGCAGCCGAGTTTCTGGCTTACGGGAATGATTACATGGCACAGATTGTCACCAATGCCCAGGCACTGGGGAAAGCACTGGCGGATCGGGGCGTACCCGTTCTGGGGTCACATAAGGGCTTTACCCGTACACATCAGATTATCCTGGACGTGCGAGCATACGGCGGAGGCTTGAAAGTCGCTCAGGAGTTGGCAAAGGCAAATATCATTACCAATAAAAACCTGATTCCCTGCGATAGACCGGAGGACTGGGACTATCCAAGCGGCTTGCGCATCGGCACGACAGAAGTGACCAGGCTGGGTATGAAAGAGGCAGAAATGGAAACAGTCGCAAATCTGATCGTGTCCGTCCTAGAGGGGAAAGAAGAGCCGGAGGAGACGAGAAAACAAGTCATCGAGATGCGCCGCGGGTATCAGAAGATTCACTATTGCTTTGATTAAAAGTTCCGCAATTTTCAGTTGCAGCAAAGGGTAAAATTTTGGTAAAAAGCATTTCCTCCCTGATTGAAGTCTGCCGATCTGGTATCGGAAAGGCTTCTTTTTTCTTTCTTCATCAACAAACTCGATAGATTTTTCCATATCGAGCGAGTGCCCCCTCACTAGAAAAACCCGTACAACTAGCAGGATAAGACGGAAATTTTTATAAACTGTGCATATTTTGGAATCCTTTTGCTATAATCAGTGTTATGAATTTGCTAAATCGTAACACCGAATGGCATAGGCAACTTCGGGGCGAAATGGCAAACAGGCAAACGGGAAAAGAGGTCGAGACAACGTGATCAAAAGACAGATCGGATTTTTGGCAATCGCAGGGGTGCTTCTTTCCAGCGCAATCGTCGGTTGTTCGCAGTCTGCCACGCAAAAGCCAGCCCACACACAGCAGGGCCAGCAGAGTAAAGAGGAGTTGATTTTAGCGATAGGGGGAGAGCCTGATAACGGGTTTGATCCTACGACGGGATGGGGGCGCTACGGATCACCGCTGTTCCAGAGTACGCTGCTCAAAAGAGATGCGGATTTTCAGGTCGTCAATGACCTGGCTACCGGCTACGAGGTGAGTGAGGATCGCCTTGTGTGGACAGTAAAGCTGCGGGATGATGTGAAGTTCTCAGATGGCCAGCCTTTGACTGCCGATGACGTTGTCTATACCTTTGACACAGCAGCGGCAAGCGGCTCCGTGGTTGATTTACATATCGTGGACAAAGTAGAGGCCGTTGATTCTACGACTGTACGTTTTTCCCTGAAAAAACCGCAGTCTACCTTTATCAATTCTCTGATCACGACAGGGATTGTGCCGAAGCATGCTCATAACAAGGATTACGCGGAAAAGCCGATTGGTTCGGGTCCCTACCAGCTGGTGCAATGGGATAAAGGGCAGCAGCTGATCGTCAAAGCAAATCCGGAATACTACGGGAAAAAATCTGCCTTTCAAAAAATTACGTTTTTATTCCTGAACGAGGATGCGGCGTTTGCTGCTGCCAAAGCAGGCAAAGTTGATATGGCTGCAATACCTTCCTCGATGAGCAAGCAAAACGTTCCAGGAATGAGGCTGGAAGCTGCGACAAGTGTGGATAATCGCGGAATTGTGTTTCCGGTGGTAAAAGCCGGAGAAAAAACCAAAGAAGGATATCCCATCGGAAACGATGTAACGGCCGATCCGGCAATTCGCCAAGCTGTTAATATGGCCGTGGATCGGCAAGCACTTGTGCAGGGAATCCTGGAAGGCCATGGTACGCCGGCCTATACCTCCAGCGACAAGCTTCCTTGGTGGAATCCAGATACTGTGATCAAAGATGCAGATCTGGAGGGGGCGAAAAACCTTTTGTCCAGCGCCGGCTGGAAGGACGCGGACGGCGACGGGATTCTCGAAAAAGGCTCGCTGAAAGCCGAATTTTCGCTGCTCTATCCCGCCAGTGATGTGACTCGCCAATCATTGTCCATCGCAGTCGCTGATATGATGAAGCCGCTCGGGCTGAGCATCAAGGCGGAGGGAAAAAGCTGGGATGAGCTCGAATCCTTGATGCATGCCAATCCGGTCATGTTTGGATGGGGCAGTCATGATCCGCAGGAAATGTATCATTTGTACAGCAGTACAACAGCGGGTGTCGGCTATTACAATCCCGGGTACTACTCCAATCCGACGGTAGATGCCTATATGGAGAAGGCTTTGGCTGCGGCTACGGAACAGGAAGCGATGGAGTTCTGGAAAAAAGCGCAGTGGGATGGAGAAAAGGGATTTAGTGCAAAAGGTGACGCTGCCTGGGCATGGCTGGTCAATGTAGACCATGTGTACCTGGTCAACGAGCATCTCGATACCGGGAAACAGAGAATTCATCCGCACGGGCATGGCTGGCCTGTAACGGACAACATCGATGAGTGGATTTGGAATGAGTAGAGGGGTATCCGTCACTTCTGAGAGCCTGGGTTTCTTTCTAATGAAGAAACTCATTCGGGCTGCCTCTTTGATCGCGGCTGTCTGCTTGCTTTCTTTTTTGCTCGTCAAAAGCTCGCCGATTGATCCAGTACAGGCCTATATCGGAGCGGATATGATGCGGATCAGTCCAGAGCAAAGAGAACAAATTGCCCAATACTGGGGCCTGGATAAGCCGGCCTTGGAGCAATTTTTACATTGGGGGCAAGCCGCGGTCACGGGAGATTTGGGAACTTCCATGATTTATCGGAGACCCGTGTTTGAAATCATTCAGGAAAAATTTTTAAGTTCACTCGCGCTGATGCTGGGCGCCTGGATTTCGTCCGGCATACTCGGCTTTTTGCTTGGCGTCTTCGCTGCCATGAAAAGAGCGACTTGGGTTGATCGGCTGATTCGCTGGTATTGCTATACGCTTGCGTCTACCCCGGCTTTTTGGCTAGGTCTGCTCTTGCTGATGATTTTTGCCGTCTGGCTGAATTGGTTTCCTGTCGGGATGGGAGTGCCTGCAGGAGTACTTGCAGAAGATGTGATGCTGGCCGATCGACTGAAGCATTTCATTTTGCCTGCACTCACCCTGAGCATCATCGGAGTGGCTCCTATCGCCCTGCACACCCGGCAAAAACTGATTGATGTGTTGGCAAGCGATTATGTTCTGTTTGCCAGAGCGAGGGGAGAAAAAGGGTTTGTGCTTTTTTGGCGACACGGCTTGCGTAACATCGCACTCCCCGCAATTACGCTGCAATTTGCAGCATTCAGTGAACTGTTTGGCGGCACGGTACTGGCCGAGCAGGTCTTCTCTTACCCCGGACTTGGGCAAGCGACGGTGGAGGCGGGTATTCGCGGAGATGTGCCGCTGCTCCTCGGGCTGGTCCTGTTCAGTTCACTCTTTGTTTTTGCAGGAAATACCATTGCGGATCTGCTTTATCGTATCGTGGACCCGAGAATGAGAGAGGATCGAACCGTATGAGCAACCTGCTACATGTGATGCCACAGTTCAACCGCAGGCAGCGCACTCTCTTTGGAATCAGCTTCGGCTCATGTCTTCTGGCAGCGGTCCTGCTGGGCGCCTGGCTCGTTGGCAGCGATGGACTGGCGACCCAGTTAAGCCAGCGCAATTTGGCTCCCTCTTTCGCACATCCTTTTGGAACAGACTGGCTTGGACGCGATATGCTGACACGCACGCTAAAAGGCATCCGCCTCAGTCTCGGCGTCGGGATGCTGGCAGCTCTCTGCAGTGTGGTGATCGCACTCGTCTTGGGGATGGCCGCCGCCACGATGGGCAGAATGGCAGATCGAGTGGTTACGTGGCTGGTCGATTTATTTATGAGTGTCCCTCATCTGGTGACATTGATCCTGATCGCCTTCACGCTGGGCGGCGGGCTCAAAGGCGTCGTCGTAGGCGTGGCCCTGACCCACTGGCCCAATCTGACCAGGATCATTCGGGCCGAAGTGATGCAGCTTCGCGCTGCGGAGTATGTGCAAATCTCACGTCAACTGGGTAAATCGCGTTGGTGGATTGCGACAAGACATCTTTTGCCGCACTTGATTCCCCAATTGGTCGTCGGTTTGTTGCTTCTGTTTCCTCACGCCATCCTGCATGAATCAGCGGTTACCTTTATCGGCCTGGGGCTGTCACCGCATGAGCCTGCCATCGGGATTATCCTTTCGGAGTCGATGCGTTACCTCTCTACCGGTATGTGGTGGCTGGCCTTCTTTCCGGGGCTGAGCTTGCTTTTGGTTGTACGAATATTTGATGTACTGGGAGAAAATTTGCGCCTGCTGATCGACCCGCGCAGGGCCCATGATTCCTAACAGGAGGTTGGAAGCGATATGTCCATCCTGGAAGTGCAAAATTTGTCAATATCGTTCCAGCAGTATACAAGTGGTTTGAAGCAGAAAACGACCAGGGTGATCTCCAGTCTGGATATTTCTTTGAATGAAGGCGAAATCCTCGCCGTCGTCGGCTCCAGTGGGTCGGGAAAAAGCTTGCTCGCCCATGCCATCCTGGGGATTCTTCCTGATCATGCCATTTTGAGCGGAACCATTACCTATGACGGAGAGCGGCTGACCCCAGCCAGACAGGCGGCTTTACGCGGCAAAGAAATCGCGCTGATTCCCCAGTCCGTAACGTATCTGGACCCGCTGATGCGTGTAGGCGCACAGGTGAGAACAGCTGTTCGCAACGGGGATGCAGCAGAAAAACAGCGAAGAGTTTTTGAACAATACCAGCTCGATCCGGCGGTGGAGAAGCTGTTTCCCTTTCAATTGTCCGGGGGTATGGCACGCAGGGTTCTCGTATCTATGGCCATGGTGAGCGGCGCGCGCGTATTGATTGCGGATGAGCCGACACCCGGTCTTGACCCGGCCGTGATGAAGGAAGCTCTGCGTTATTTCAGAGAATTGGCGGACAGTGGGGCAGCCGTCATGCTGATCACGCATGACATCGATTCTGCCACGCAGATCGCAGATAAAATTGCCGTGTTTTATGCCGGGAGTACGGTGGAGGTAGCACCGGTAAAAGACTTCGAAGAAAGCGGAGAAAGACTGCGGCATCCTTACAGCCGCGCGTTGTGGCGAGCTTTGCCGCAAAATGATTTTGTTCCGATACCGGGGTCCCAGCCAAAGCCCGGCTCACTTCCGGAAGGGTGCACGTTCGCTCCGCGCTGTGAGCATGCGGTAGCCGCTTGTGCATCGGTACAACCGGAGATGAGAGAGCTTCGCGGGGGAATGGTGAGGTGTGTCCATGCAACTTAGCGCACACGAGGTTGGATTTCGCTATGAAAAAAAAGGCTGGCTGTTTCGAAACGTCAGCTTGACGATCTCGGCAGGTGAGGTAGTCGGTTTGCTCGGCCCCAGCGGCTGCGGCAAAACGACGTTCGCCCGTTTGCTTGCAGGCTATGAAAGTCCGCATGAAGGAACTATCTTGCTTGAAGGAAAGCCGCTCGGCAAACGCGGTTATCATCCGGTGCAAATGGTTTTTCAGCATCCGGAAAAAGCCGTAAACGGCCGCTGGCGGATGAGACGCATCCTGGAGGAGGGAGGGCATCCAGGGGATGAGCTCCTCTCCGATCTGGGGATTGAAAAAGAGTGGCTGCATCGATGGCCGCATGAATTGTCGGGTGGTGAGCTTCAACGATTCTCCATCGCTCGTGCGCTCGGACCAGACACCCGCTTTCTGATCGCCGATGAAATGACCACCATGCTCGATGCCATCACCCAAGCACAAATTTGGCAAAGCGTACGGGCCATTGCCCGCAAGCGCGGGATGGGCATCGTCGTCATCAGCCACGAACAGCATCTGGTCCAAAGAATCTGTGAGCGCGTCGTCGATTTTCAGCAGTTTACTTAACAGGGGCTACGGTAAACTTCCCGTATTTGACTCCCTTCATGCTGATCATTTGATCACTGAAGCCACGCAGCTCTTTTGCCTTGCCTTTGACGACAATCAGTTCCAGACAATTATGATGATCGAGATGGAAGTGGGTTGTCGCCAGAATCGCATGATGCATGTCATGCTGGATGGAAGTTAGTTCCTGCATGACATCCGTTTGGTGATGATCGTAAAATAACAAAATGCTGCCCGCCACATCTTGTTCGTCATCTTCCCAGGATTGATTGACGAGCGCATTGCGGACAAGATCACGTACTGCTTCTGAGCGGTTTTCATATCCTTTTTCTTTGATCAGCTCATCAAACTGAGCCAATAAACTTTCATCCATGGAAACGCCAAATCGTCTTAAGGTGGAATCGGACAAAAGAACTCACTCCCACTATATACTTTGCCTCAAAATTCACGCATACTAGGAAAAAGTGTAACATACTTCTGAATCGGCTGGAAACATTCACTGCTTTTGATTTCAGATATCTGCGGAAAAAGGCTCAATCGGTGGACGAGCTGATCTGTTGAAAGAGAGCTTGAAACAGAAGCTTTGCGAATGAAACGTACCGCATGCTCTGCAAACGGTATGGTAAAAAGGGAGAAGATTGGGAATGGCGGAGCAAAAACGATTATCCGAAGCCTATTGGAACACTGCGTACCCTTTGGTTGGACATGGTCAAAGGACGCTTTCGGTCTTGCAAACAGCCCTGCAGGAAAGCAATGGACAACAAGTCAGTGATCTCTACGGAAAAGGAGAGCTGATTGAGAGCTTTCAGCAAAAATTGGCCGACTTTCTGGGAAAGGAGACGGCTGTCTTTTTCCCGAGCGGGACGATGGCCCAGCAAATCGCGCTGCGCATCTGGTGTGATCGAAAAGGGGTGAAGAGGGTTGCTTATCATCCGCTCTGCCATGTTGAGATCCATGAAGAAGACGGACTCAAAGAACTGCACCATATCGAGACGCTGCTTTTGGCAGACACAGATCGATTGATCCGCTTGTCCGATGTGACCAGCATGCGGGAAGAGGTTTCCTGCCTCTTGCTGGAATTACCACAGCGTGAAATTGGCGGAGAACTGCCGGAGTACCAGGAGTTGGAGGCGATTTCCGACTATTGCCGCCAAAAAGGTATCCGTCTGCATCTCGATGGTGCCCGGCTGTTTGAGGTCCTGCCTTATTATAAGAAGTCGGCCGCGGAAATCGCAAAGCTCTTTGACAGCGTATACCTTTCTTTTTACAAAGGAGTCGGAGGTATCGCCGGTGCGATTCTCGCCGGTGAAGAACCATTTATTGAACAAGCGAAAGTGTGGAAACGGCGCTACGGCGGCGACTTGATCAGTCTGTATCCGTATATTGTCACCGCGGATTACTATTTGGAAAAGCGGCTGCCCCATTTCCAGCAGTACTATGAGCAGGCAAAGGAACTGGCTGCCAGCTACAATCGCTGCCAGGGTGTTGAGACGCGGCCAGCAGTACCAGTGTCCAATATGTTTCATGTACACATCAGCCTGCCAAAAGAGAAGCTGGAACCCCTTTTGATTGAGGTCTATGAAGCTGCCGATGTGGGTCTGATTCCTTACGTAAAAGAGAAAAGCGGATCATCCAGCTCCTTTGAAGTCAATGTCGGCGACCAATACGCAGCCGTTCCCAAGGAAAAGCTGGAGAGGGCATTTGATCTCCTGAACGAAAAACTTACGGAAGCCATGAGTTGAACGCTTCCTGAACGGCACATAAAAATCCGGCGAGAGCAGATCTGCCGGATTTTTTGTGTATATGGAGTGTATCGTGCGTGCGGACTTGTGCTAAGCAGCCCTCATCCTTCTACAGACTTGAAGCTTCGAAGCCGTCATCCCGCGTACGGACTTGGGCACAAAAGCCGTCATTCCGAGTGGTAGTTACCAATACTTCATGCGTCTCCAAGTGTTTTTCTCAACGCTTCGTAGAATTGCCGCCATGCTCGGGGCAATTCCGTCTCCTGTTTATCTTTCGAGCGTTTTCCGGCATCCTGCTCAGAGGACTCAGCGATCGGACGATTCGGGTCATCTTCATGTTGCAAGTCCCACTCGAGGTCTTCCATCAGGCGTCACCTATCCTTTCAGCTCAAGCCATTCACGGCGGAGCAAAAACAGTTCGCGCAATTCATCTGTAGACAACTCAGTAATCCAGTTTTCTCCATTTCCTACGATTTGTTGACTGAGTGACTTCTTCCGTTCCATCATCTCATCAATTCGTTCCTCGATAGTCCCCAGCGAAATAAATTTATATACCTGAACATTTCGCTGCTGCCCGATACGATAGGCGCGATCCGTTGCCTGATTCTCAACGGCAGGATTCCACCAGCGATCGATATGGAAAACATGGTTGGCTTCGGTCAGATTCAAGCCGGTTCCTCCTGCGCGCAGGGACAGGATAAAAATGGAGGCGCGCTGCTCAGCCGGGAGGGCGGCATCTTGAAAACGAGCGATCATCTCGTCTCGTTGTTCCTTTGGCGTTGATCCATGCAAATACAGGACTGGGCCAAAACCTTCTCTTTCCAGAACGCGCTGCATCAGTCTACCCATTTCGAGATATTGGGTAAAGATCAGGCTGCGCTCACCTTTCGGCCGAATCTCCTGCAAAAGCTCCAGCAGCCTTGCCAGCTTTGGAGAACGCGTTTTTGCATCGGCCGAACCAGGCCCTTGGTCAACCAATCCCGGATGGTCACACAACTGCTTGAGGCGGGTTAGCGTCGTGAGGATCAAACCGCGCTTTTGCATCGGCGTAGACTGATCCAGTCGGTCAAACATAGATTGGATCAGCGTTTCGTAAAGGGCTCCCTGCTCTGCTGTCAGCGTGACGTATTCATTGACCTCATTCTTTTCCGGGAGATCGAGCTGGATATGTGGATCGATCTTGGTTCGACGCAGCAAGAAAGGCTGGATCAACCGCTGGATTTCGGCGATCATCTGCTGATCCTGATCTCGTTCGATCGGGAGCACATAGCGCTGGGAGAAATCACGCAGACTGCCGAAATAACCGGGATTGAGGAAGTCAAAGATCGACCAAAGCTCTCGTAAACGGTTTTCAATCGGTGTCCCGGTCAATGCGATCCGATGATGAGCTGACAAGCTGCGGATGGCTGTCGATTGTTTGGTTTGCGCGTTTTTGATGTACTGGGCTTCATCCAGACAGATCGTATTCCAGTTTACTCCAGAAAGCTCCTGTTCATCCAGGTGGGAGAGGGAGTAGGAGGTGATCACCACATCCGCGTTCTTTGCCGATCTGAGAAAGTCTCGCTCCTTTTTGCGTTCTGTTCCGTAGTGGATATAGACGGACAAGGTCGGCGCGAAGCGTTCCAGCTCCTTTTGCCAGTTGCCGATGACTGAAGTGGGACAGACGAGCAAAGATGGCCCTGCCTGTGGCTCATCCGCTTTGACCTGGAGCAGATAGGTAATGAACTGAATCGTTTTGCCAAGCCCCATATCATCTGCCAGACAGGCTCCGAGCCCAAAACGGCGCAGAAACAAAAGCCAGGCGGCTCCCTCTTTTTGATAGGCGCGCAAGGTACCGCGAAAGGTTGCCGGTTGCTCGATCAGAGGAATTCGCTTTGTATCCTGCAGTTGAGACATGAATTGAAAGAGATGGCGGCTCAGCTCCACCTCGACGGGAAAGGAAGAAGTGGCCAAGGTCTCTTCATGGGTTGCTCCCTCTGCCTCAAGCGAACTGCTGAGGTGAAGCTTCATGACATCCCGCAGCGTCAGCGCCTGTTTTCCCTTCGTTTTTTTCAAGGTCGCCTGCAATTGCGCAAAAAGGCTGGGCGTCAGCTGCACCCATTGCCCTTGTATCTTCATGAGCCTCTGTTTTTGCTCCAGCAGCTTGCGGAATTCCTCTTCATTCAGCTCGACTGGCCCCAGCGCCAATCTCCACTCGAAATCCATCACCTGACGAATGCCAAAATAGGAGGGGGCAGCTCCGCCGGAGAAGGAGGAAACCTTTACCTTCACCCGCGGTTTTACCCGTTTTACCTGCTCCCACCAGGAGGGCAAGAACACGTGTATGCCTGCCTGAACGAGCTGGAGACTCGTATCGGTCAGGAAGGTCCAGGCCTCCTCCGTAGACAGATGCGACGCGGGAATTCCCGTGCCATCTATTTCTCCAGCCTCCTCTGACAAAAAAGCGGGAAACCAGGGCAGAACCTCCGTGCACTTGCGGATATCATGGCGGAGTCGGTACCGAAAATCATGCCACTCAGCGGGAAAGGACGAAATCACAGACAGGTCGACGATGCGATCAGGTTGGGACTGATCCTGTAAAAGCAGCTTGACTTGCCAGTCTGTTTCTTGCCCCTCCGGCTCAATCAATTGCAAGCAGGTGCGAAAAGGCGTGCGATCTTGAAGGAGTCCGATCGTTTGCAGCCACTCTGCCTCTGTCATCAGCGGTGACATGTCGTTTCCCGTGACGAGCAAAGCGGGGTAATGCCGGAGCAGCTGATTCCAGGCAAGCTTGGCATCACTGCGATTCGATACAGTCTCTTCCAGTGCCGATGAGAGCCAGTGCTCTCCCGCCGACGACAAGGGCTCCTCTGCTTCTGGAAGCCTCCACCCAAAACGCCCTTCCTTCCAGGCATAGAAATTCGGCACCACCCTGCCCGACAGGAGCGCCTCTCTGATCCGCTGCGCCATCGCCTGATAACCGGTCAGCTTTTCACTTAGCGTAAATGAAAGATGCTCCAGCCATTTTGGCCGTGTAAAGAACGTCAACGCTTGGAGCGGGGAGAGAAGAACGCCGCTTTCAGTCTGCTCGATAAACGTACCGTAATACGTCGTCTCATCCCATGCGAAAAGGGCTGTAGCAGCGAGATCGGGGCGGACCCTTTGTCCGCTGGCATCGGTTGCTTCAATCAGGAAGTGACTGTCAGACAACATTTCTCCGGTTAGATACATCTGAGTGACTGCTTTCATGGCTGTAGATTTCCTCTCCTGATCTCTTCCTGAAAAGCGCGCAGGCGGCTATACTTGGCTGCCAAACGGCTCATGAACTGTTCCCAGCGCTCCGTTTGATTCAGCTTGTGATAACTGGCACGTACTTTTTTTAAGCATTTCACCGCTTCCCGGTAGGCTGTGCGATTTCGTTCTTCGATCAAACGATTGATTTCCCGTATCATGAGGGGGAGAAGGAGCTGAGGCTCTTTTTCCTCAATGACTTTTTCCTGTTCGAGTGACAGCTCTGCACCGGGCTGTCCATACGTCATCTGCAGGTCAATCCATTGCTGAAAGTGTCCGTGTTCAAACAGATATCCGGCGTAATCGTGGAAGCTGGCAGGCAGGTACCGTTTCAAACTGATCCCGCACTCATCGGCTCGGTTCAGCTTCGCCATCGCTTCTCTCCAGATGGCGGTGATCAGCCGGTATTCCTGTCCTTCAGAGGTGCCAATCAAGCCTTCCATTCTCTCGATCCAGGCAAGAAGCCGCTGCCATTCCTGATTCCTCGCGAATTTTTTTACATAGGGGAGATAAAAGGCAAGAGGAGGGTGCCAAGACCGCTCCCAAATCTGCAGGGCAACTTCATCTCTTCCATCCAATACGAAGAAATGAGCTCTCATGCATTCAGATTGATTCCGACGGCTGGCAGGGAGAGTCGGTTCAGCGGCCAACTGCGACAGGTCAGCCACTTCCTGTTTGCGCCAAGCTGCTTGCACAAGCAAATCCGACCAGATCAACCGGTATGTCAGCATGCCGTAAAGATCGAAGGCAGCGGTCAGTTTCCAGTCCCGCAGCTTCTCGGCCGTCTGTTCCAGGTAAGAACGCCGCTCTTGCCACAGCGCATCAATGTCCGAATAATACAGAATGCCTTCCAACTGTTCTACGAGTCTCTCAGCCGTTTGAGCCAGTTCCCCGGACCAGATCGCTGAGCGGTACTCTTTGACGAACTCTTGAAGCTTCTGTAGATGAAACAGGCAAGCATGAATCGAGAAAAGCTGCGCCAGGTCATCCGGCCAGTCACGGGTAACTCCCTGCACATTTTCATAGCTGGAGAAGAGTTCGGTAGAAGCGCGAGCCGCCTCCATCGCCTGGGGCAAATTACGGGTCCATCTGTCCAGAAACAGCCACCAATCGCTTACGGTGCTCGTAGCGGGCAACACAGGGCGCCCAGCCTCCATCCCGGAGGAATTTCCATTTCTTTTGACCGTATGTTTATAGGCAGGCACCAAAAGAGACGAAGAAAAGGCCAGGGGGCGCGGTTGGTGCAGACGGCTCATAAATGCTCTGGGATTTTCAAATACACTGTACGCCTGAAAAAACGTAGCCGCGATATGTTTGCAAAAACGGGAATAGGGACAGGAGCAGGTGCTATTGGTAAAGGTACCGAGATCGATGGCAACATGGTAGGTCATGGAGCCTTGCACATCACTGGTCAAACACCCCTGATCCACCTGGACGTTGAACACCATGCCATCCGAAAAATAGCGGTATCCTCGCTCGACGATATGCTCCTCCATGAACACGAGGACTTGTTCACCCAGTGTCTTGACTTGTTCACGAGACAGCGCTTTTTGCAGCATACAGGTACTCCTCCGTGCGAAGTGTCATCCCTCCATTATACCGAAAACCCTGGTAAAATGAAAAACAACCAGCCACTGCGGAACATTTCCGTTCTGCAGCGTACGGATACCTGACGCTTGACGAATCTGGAAAGTGTAAGAAAATGAGAAAGAACCAAAACAACAGAGGATGGTGCAGCAAAATGCTGATGAACGAAAAAATAAAGGCTGCAGAGGTTGAGCTGACGGGCTTGCAGGGCGAAGATCTGGGAATCATCCCGACACGGGACGCACTGAAGATGGCAAAGGAACTGAAGGTCGACCTGATCTGTCTCTCACTCGCAACCAGTCCCCCTCCATGCAAGCTCGTCAGTCGGGCCGAGTACCTGGCAGATCGTGATCAAGAAAAGAAAAAGGAACGAAAAGAAGCAAAAGGAATCAAGGTAAAGGAGATTCGCCTCAGCGCTTTTATCGAAGATCATGACTACGATACCAAAAAAAGACAAGCGGAGCGAATATTACAGGCTGGCGATGCGGTCCAGCTTACGGTTCGGTTGGAGAAAAAGGAAGCGGAGGCGGCAAAGGAATTGGTTCAGCAGCTGGTTAAAGATTTGCGCCATTGTGGCAGACAGGACAAAGGGATTCAGGTGAGCGGAAAACAAGTGATTGCCCATTTGCTTCCTCTGTAGGTGTGAAACGTATATCTCTACATTTTTCTAAACTTCCAACTTTTCCCGTGCAACTTTTCACCTAAATTCAGCGTCATTTAAACACCACCAAAGAAGTGGTCTTGCTGGCATATCCATGACCAAATCAGCCCCACAACTGGAAAAAATGAGCAAAATATCATCCATCATACAGCCAATTCCGAAAAGAGCAAAATGACGTAGGAGGAGTTTCCTTGCAAAACTTCAAAGTACTGAAATCCAAAACGGCAAGAACAGGTTTGGCCGGTGCAGTATTGGCCGGAATGCTGGCTGTAACCAATACGGGACTGGCCGCAAGCTCTTTGCCATTGTCCGATATCGCCCAAAATGCGCAAAAAAACGCCATTTTGAAACTCAATTATGCCGGGGTTTTAAAGGGTTATACCGACGGAACATTCAGACCGGGGCAAGAGGTTACCCGTGCAGAGTTTGCCAAAATCGCGGTGCTGGCCCTGGGCTTTACGGATGAACAGGCTAATATGCTAAAGGGAAAAACCGTATTCAAAGATTTGCCTGCTGATCACTGGGCCACTGGTTACATAAACCTGGCTGTATCCCAGGGAATCATCAAAGGGTATCCTGACGGCACATTTAAACCCAACAACAACGTAAAGGTAGCCGAAGCATTAACCGTCTATGTACAGGGCTTGAAAATTAATGTTCCCGCCTCCACGACCAGCGAATGGTACCATCCTTACCTGTTGGAAGCAAACAAGACCGGCCTCTACGACGCCAAAGAGCAGCCGTTGGCAGCGGCCCGGCGCGATGTGGTTGCCAAGTACACCGACTCCTTTATGGAGACGCCGGTCTACGCCAATGGAGCGTACTACGATAAAAACGGCAACGCAGACGGCACCGTCCAAAAACTTCCTGTCGTCAAAGGAGCAGTTGCCAGCTACAGCAAAGCTGATCAGAAGCTGAAGCTGACCGGACAAAAAACGGAAGTTGAAATTGCCGGGAATGCCCAAGTATACGGCACGATTGTCACAGGTGCCCAAGTTGAGTACATTGTGAAAAATGGGAAGATTTCCTTCCTGAACGTGATCACGTCGGATGCCAATATCGTCGAGGGGATTGTGAAATCATCTCTCAGCTATAAGGAGTTCAAGGCGATTGTCAACGGGAAAGAGGTTGTCCTGGAAGTTGAGAGTGGTGTGACCGTATCTCGTTCCCAGATTGGCCAAAAATTCGTTGCTGTTTTGGATGAGAATGGAAAAGTCATTTCCATTACGATCTCCGACAACGCCGTTTCAGGAATCGTCAAAAAGACCTCAACCGTGAGCGGCACAAAAGCGAAGAGAGAGATTCAGCTGGATGATCAAACCTACGAACTGACTACGAACGCCGCGATTAAGGTGAAAGCTCATCCGCAGGCGAAGGAAGCTACGGGCTCTTTCGCAGACGTAGACAAAGGAGATCTCGTGGAGCTGACCTTGGATGTAGATGGGAAAGCCTCTGCGGTAACCGTAACGAAGCTGAGCACGACGCAAACCATTAAGATTGACACGTATGACAACATCATCCGCTTTGATGGCAAAGATTATGACGTCCTCAAGGATACCAAGCTCTACGTAAATGAGAAGAAAGTGTCCGATCTGGAGGACTTGCTTGACGGCAAGACAGCCGTTCTCACCTTTGACGAAAAAGGCAATTTGATCAAGATTGAGCAAGGTGTCGGCGTGTCGGCAGGCAAATTGGTCTCGAGCACAACGGCCTATGCCGCGGGTAGCCCGGCAACACTGGCAACAATCAAAGTAGACGGGAAGGTCTACGATATTTTGACCACAGCCAAGCTGACTATCGATGGAAGCACGGTATCTGCTACATCCATCAAGGAAGGACAACTCGATGACTATCAAATCATCAGTTGGAAATACAATCTCGGAACCAATAACATCGTTGAGCTGACAGCCGAAAAGCAAACCGTAAAAGGCTATGTAACGGATAAATCCGGGAAAACCATTACCGTAAACGGAAAAGACTACGTCCTGCTCTCTGGCGTCACGATCGAATCCAATGCGGACACGAACGACAAAGAGTATACGTTGGTCTTAAATAACGACGGCAAGGTCAAAGCCGTGACAGGTGCAGAGAAAACGGTGAGCGGTGTGGTGGATACTGTAGAGGTGCGAAAAGAAAACGGCTCCGTGAAATCTGCCAAAGTAGTTGTCGATGGAAAAACCTATACCGTTGAGGATGCTGACGTCATCGACAAGGTGAAACAGTTTGACCTCGTGACACTGACCCTGACTCGCGATGGGGACGTGAAAAAAGCCGCCACCCAAGGAAAACTGGACAAAGAAGGGGTCTCCTTCATTGGCTTTGAAACGCGCGTAAACGGAGACAAATACGTATTCTTCAGCAATGTGTCGACCAGCCTCAAATTGACGAAGGATGCCCAGATCAAGTACTACGACGGTTCGGACCTGAAAGACAGCGCTGTGAAAACAACCGATGACATCGACCTGTGGGTCAATGCCGACGGACAGGTTTATCTGATCGTCGTCAATAAACGATAGGCGAGCAAAGCGATAACGGAATGATTCGAGAAACAGGTGCAGCCCAATACGTGGCTGCACCTGTTTTTTTAGGTGAGAGTCGTTAGATTGCAATAAATCACGAGTACAGAGAAAAGAAGGGTTAACAAAGAAGGAAGTATCGTCATGATCGGTTGCCTGGCACGGAAGAGATGAGCATGGATCGCCCCGAGCATGAGGGGGATAAAGAGTACACCTGCTGCCACTGCCAGGCTTTTGTTCCAGAAGCCTCCGGCCAGGGCGACTGCTCCGATCAGCTCCAGCAGTCCGACGACGGTCATGAACAACAGGGGATATTGATAGTGACTCCAGTGCTCGACTTGAAAAGGAACACGGGCAATCTTGATGAGGCCGCCCGTACCCATGAATACTGCCAGCAGAGCCTGTATGAGCTTCAGGATCAATCGAGACCCTCCTTTTTGAATGGCGTCTTGCCGACATAGACCGACAAGCACGCAAATTTATTAAATTACTTAAAAGTAATGTTACTTGTAAGTATTATTTCAGAGGTACCCTTTTCCAGTCAAGAGACTTTTTTAAATTCATTGTTTTGTAGAATTCAAACGCAAGAGCCGACTGGTAGAAGCTCAGATCCTTCAGGTATACTACTACTGTGGGCTGTCATCCAAACGTGTTTCCCTTTGCATGCAGTCCGCTGATTTGCGGAGAGCGATCGAGAGTATCTTCTTGTATGATAAGGTTTCCTGCCATAATGGCTGCGATCTCCAAACGTTGGAGGAGAATGATAGAGGAGGGGTGTTCGTGAAATATCGTAGACTCGGCAAAACCGAATTGAACGTATCCGTCATTGGTATCGGGACTTGGCAATTTGGAGGAGAGTGGGGTCATGATTTCACTCAGGAAGAAGTCGACCACATTCTGGACAAAGCGAAGGAAATGGGAATCAATCTGATCGACACCGCGGAATGCTATGGCGATCATTTGTCTGAGCAACTGATCGGTGGCTATTTGCGAAAGGATCGCCGCGAAGATTGGGTGGTTGCGACGAAATTCGGTCATCATTTTCATGACAAATTTACGCGGACCAACGACTACAGCGCTGATGATGTTCTGAAGCAGCTGGATGCGTCCCTTCGCGCTTTGCAGACAGATTATATCGATCTGTATCAGTTCCACTCCGGTCCTGACGAAGCCTTTGACAACGATGAGCTTTGGACCATGCTGGACAAACAGATAGCTGCGGGAAAAATCCGTCATCTCGGTCTGTCCATCGCGAAAAACAATCAGGTACACCAAACATCATCAGCTTCAAAGGTAAACGCCAAAACCATTCAGGTCGTCTACAACCGTTTGGATCAAGCGCCGGAAGAGCAAGTGCTCCCCCTTTGCCAGGAGCAAGATCTCGGTGTGCTTGCTCGGGTGCCGCTGGCGAGCGGGTATCTCAGCGGAAAATACAAGCCGGGCACTCAGTTTGGCACCAATGATGTACGGCATAATCACGATCAGGAGCGTGTGCTTTCCTTGCTTCAGCAAGCGGAAGAGATCAAAAGCAAAGAAGTACCTCCAGGAGTTGACATGGCGCAGTGGGCGCTCGCCTGGTGCTTGAAGCATCCAGCAGTCACAGCGGTCATTCCGGGCTGCAAAAGCCCTGCTCAGGTAGAGGCAAATGCAAAAGCTGCGGAACTGGTGTCCGGGGATCACCCTCAAAATATATAGCAAGGCGGTGTTTTTGTGGCGAATATCGATTTGTCACTTTTACCATGGAACGTATTTTGGCTGGGCATCGCGTTTTTTAGCGTTACCGGCGTTCTGTTTTGCTTCGGTTTTCTCCATTTGGTGCAAAAGAAAGTGAAAAGCGGTGTCCTGTTCATGGTCGGGACTGTCCTGAGCGCCTATCTGTTCCTTTCCTATCTGTTTGCCAATCACATATAGCCGAGAAGTGGCTCCAGCTTGAACAGCCCATTGGACGCTCAAACATAACCTTGTGAGGCAAGAAATGCCTGCAGGGTTATTTTTTGTATAAGAAAACCCCCAGTTAGACTGGGGGTTCGGGAAAGCTTATAGCTATGAGTAGTCATCCTTTGAACTCGGTGATAAGATGAGAGCCGGTCTGCCAACCGCTTACACTTATCACAGGAGGACAAAGGATGGACAAGAGCAGTCTAGCACATACCAAATGGAACTGTAAATATCATATCGTATTTGCTCCGAAATACCGAAGACAAGTGATATATGGGAAATTGAGGAGAGAGATAGGGAAAATTTTACGGGAGTTATGCGAACGAAAAGGAGTGGAGATCATTGAAGCGGAAGCTTGCGTGGATCATATTCACATGTTAGTGAGTATTCCGCCTAAGTTAAGCGTGTCCGAGTTCATGGGTTACTTAAAAGGAAAAAGTTCATTGATGATCTTTGATAAGTTTGCAAATATGAAATACCGATATGGAAATCGTCAATTTTGGTGCAGAGGGTACTACGTAGATACAGTAGGAAGAAACAAAAAGGTAATTGAGGAATATATTCGGAACCAATTAGTGGAGGACAAGAACTATGAACAATTAACGATGAAAGAGCTGATCGATCCGTTTACGGGTGAGTCGGTGAAAAAGGGCAGGTAAGGAGCCCCTTTTCAGGGGCTGCCCGAGGCAACACGCGGTTGGCAGACTTTCAGGGCGCCTTTGAGGCGCTTGCTTGTAACATGCCCTTATAGGGCTAATGGAAGCCACCGGCTAAGCCGGTGGTTATGACTCACTTTCAGTCGAGACGATCGTTGACTTGAAACCGAGAAAAGCAACACAGCCGACTATCGATTTCGGGTCGGAACGCATCGCATCGTTAAAAATGATTGAAATTTGTAACCAATTCAATTAAGATAATGGAAATATATACTATTCCTGTGTGGATAGTTTATATTTTTACATCTTGCTCAGTTTATAATTGAGGGCGAGTACATTTATCAATTGAATAACTGGAAACAGGTTCCTTGAGTGAGTAACGTTCAAGGATGAAAAGGGAAGTTCGGTGCAAATCCGACACGGTCCCGCCACTGTAAAAGGGGAGTCAGCGCAGGAAGTCGCCACTGATCCATCAGGATTGGGAAGGCATGCAGCTGATGATGAGCCTTAAGTCAGGAGACCTGCCTGTTTCGACAACACTGCAAGACCTACGGGAGATAGGGAGGTGTTAGATCCACTATGGCAGTAGTGCGTGAAACTTCACTGCTTATTTAGGCATTTCTAACTTTCTTTCTGAACGTTAGAGATGCCTTTTTCTATTGGAGTAACGCAAAGACTATTTGTATGGGGAGGTATTTAGATGAGTATCAAAAGCAGTAACCTGGGATATCCACGTATAGGAGAAAACCGTGAATGGAAAAAGGCTCTGGAAGCATTTTGGGCGGGAACATTAGAAGAATCCAACTTCCTTCAACAGATGGAACAGATTCGACTCCATCACTTACAGAAGCAAAAAGAGAAAGGGATCGATTATATCCCTGTCGGTGATTTTACATGTTACGATCATATGCTGGACACGGCTGTCATGTTTGGCTTGGTCCCAAAACGGTTTCCTTATGAAGGTGGAGTTGTTCCACTTCAGACATACTTTGCTATGGCGCGTGGCAGTCAAGAAGCGATCGCGTGTGAAATGACAAAATGGTTTAACACAAATTATCACTATATTGTTCCAGAGATTGGCGACAGGACTCCGACCTTAACAGAAAACAAGCCCCTTCTTGCTTATCGCGAAGCAAAAGAGAAGCTTGGCATCAAAGGAAAGCCTGTCATCGTCGGCCCATACACGTTTATCAAACTTTCAAAGGGATATGTCCCTGCACAATTACCAGCCCTTATCTTGCAACTCGTCCCGTTGTATCAGCAAATTTTACGGGAGTTAGAGCAAGAAGGGGTGGAATGGGTTCAACTGGATGAGCCGATTTTGGTTTCTTCTCTCAGTAAAGAGGAGATGGAAACCGTGTCATACATTTACAAGCAGCTTCATGAAGCAGCACCCCATCTGAACATTATGCTGCAAACCTATTTTGATTCCGTAGAATTCTACCCCGATGTGATCAACCTTCCCGTTCAGGGTATTGGATTGGATTTTGTTCACGGCATCGGACAGAATCTCCGGTATCTTACAACGTGCGGATTTCCAGAAGATAAAGTACTTGGCATCGGTGTGGTAGACGGTCGAAATATTTGGCGCTCGCACCTCCCTCACAAATGGAAACTTTTGAGAACTATTACGAGCGCTGTTCCGGAGGATCGTGTATGGCTCCAACCTTCCAGCAGTTTACTCCATGTCCCTGTTAGCATCAATCAAGAAACGCAACTTGATCCCCTTGTCAAAGAGGCTTTGGCTTTTGCTGATGAAAAATTGGATGAAATTCAAGTCTTACTCAATGGATTTCGCTCTGGTGAAAACGCGACGATAGAGGAGTTCACCAGAAGTCAAACGGCTTTATCTAATTTGGCGCAGTCTCCAGAAAGAAACCGACTAAAAGTACATGAATCTGTAGCCAATCTGGGACACCAGCATGCTGAGCGTCAGTCACCTTTCGTACAGCGTCGGAAGAAACAACAGCAAGAAAAGAAGCTTCCCTTGCTTCCCACGACGACAATCGGAAGCTTTCCGCAAACCTTGGAAGTTCGACAGGCCAGACAAAAATGGCGAAAGGGCGAGTGGACGACGGAGTTTTACGAAGAATTCATCCAGGAACAAATTGAAAAATGGATCAAGATTCAAGAAGAGATTGGACTCGACGTCTTTGTTCATGGCGAGTTTGAGCGGACCGATATGGTAGAGTTTTTTGGAGAGAAGCTGGCAGGGTTCACCTTTACGAAAAATGGTTGGGTGCAATCGTACGGATCACGTTGTGTGAAACCGCCGATCATTTACGCAGATGTCGAATTTCTTGAGCCAATGACAGTGAAAGAAAGCGAATTTGCTCAATCGCTCACCACAAAACCGGTAAAAGGAATGATTACGGGTCCCGTGACTATCCTCAATTGGTCATTTGTGCGTGACGATATATCAAGAAAACAGGTAGCCTATCAAATTGCACTTGCATTGCGACATGAAGTGGAAGCGCTGGAGGCTGCCGGTATCCAGATGATTCAAGTAGACGAACCAGCCCTGAGGGAGGGTATGCCACTGAAGAAGTCTGCTTGGGAAAATTATTTGAATTGGGCCGTCAAGGCGTTTCGCCTAACCACTTCCTCCGTTCAAGACAACACGCAAATTCATACACATATGTGCTACTGCGAGTTCCACGACTTTATCGATTCGATACGTGATTTAGATGCTGATGTCATTTCCATAGAGACATCTCGAAGTCATGGAGAATTGGTATCTTCGTTTCATGAACATGCCTACGAAAAAGAGATTGGTCTTGGGGTATACGACATCCACAGTTCGCGCATTCCTTCTGTCGAGGAAATCGTCAGTATGATTGAACGCGGTTTGCAAGTGTTAGAACCTGCTCAATTCTGGATTAATCCAGACTGCGGACTCAAAACCCGAGGCAAGGAAGAAACGATTGCTTCCCTGCGAAATATGGTGACTGCTACTCTCATCGTTCGTGATCGTTTGACATCTGCACAACCATGAGCGTATTTAAAACCATCTGCATTCGCATGACCTATGGGAATGATAGAATGACTGAGTATTTTGTATGTCAATGGTGTGGCTATACGGAGGAAAAAGAGATAGCATCTGTTGAGGAAAATGAGATAAGCTATCAGTGTCCTTGCTGCAGTATGGATGAAATCGAAAGTATCTTTCTAGCGCCGCTTTCAATCAAAAGCAGAGTGCAACAGATGGCAACCCTGCGGAGTGATGATCTGCTCCTTTTCTGAGAAAACATGATAAGATGAACATGTAACAATCACCTGAGGCAACGGGTAGGTGCATAAAGAGGAGTGATTTCGTGTTGGAGAAAGTCATGTTTATTGAAATCGGAATGGGTATTGATTTGCACGGTCAAAACGTTACCAAAGCGGCAGTCCGCGCCGTACATAATGCCATCCACCATAACTCGATGCCAGGCTTACGTTCGGTCTTGCCGAATCAAGACATTCATCAAATGAAAGTAAATGTCCGGCTTGCCGTCCCAGCCGACAAGGACAAGCTTGAACTGGATGTTGTCCGTGCTGAATTGCCATACGGGACTGTTACCTTTGAGGTCATCGACGGAGGTATGCTGACGAGCAGTGGCGTGGTCCTTTCAGACAAAGAAGATAAAAATGATTTGGCTTATGTGGTGATCGCTTCTGTCGAGGTAGGCTATTAAGACCAATGGATTGTAAAAGCCCGGTTCAAAGGTAAAGAGCCGGGCTTTTTGCATTGTGAAAAGGAGGAGTGGACTTTCAGCTAGGTAGCGCGCGGTGCACTCTCGAAACCGATTTTTTTATGCGTGCCGTCGCAGAATGGCTTGATCCCTGATTGGCCACAGCGGCAAAGGGAAAACGTCGAGCCGACCTGAAAACGGCCACCCACTGCATCTACCAGATCAACATCACCCGTGACCCTGATTGAGCCGTTGTCGTTGACTTTCATCGTTACTTTTTCATCTGTCATGCTGCTGCCACCCCGCAAGAATAGTTTTGGGAACTAGTATCCCCGTCAGCAAGCGGGATATTCCCCGTTGGTAATCCTCTATTCCACTGTGATATAATGTGTGGATCATTGATAATGAAACTGGATGGTTGGAGGAAGAAATGCTTACTTTTGAGGAAAAGCTGGCTATTATTGAATCGTTCCCGGAACTACATAAGAAGGCGGTATCGCTCGGTCGCTACAACTTTCACTTCGAAGAGAGTGTACATGACAAAAAAATCGTTGTTCATCATCTCCATCCCAATGGCAATGGCTTTGTTTACGCCGGTCATCTGCCGAAAAAAGCGACCGATCCCAAAGGCATGGTCAATATACGGGAGTATGATGCAGATGCACTTCGCAAGATTATCAGAGACTCCATCGACTATCTCTCCCGCAAACCGGAGCCAGCCTCCAGGACGGAAGAAGAGAAAGGAATGGATCAGGAGGTTTGGGTCGGGCCGCATAACCAAACCCTGCTGCTGGCAAATGAAGATGAGCTGTGGAATGTCTACGCAAACGGCAATCTGGAAGAAGCCTTTGAATCTTACAAGGAAGCGGAACGCTATTTGCGCGAAGAAGGTTTTCAACCCAAGTAAAAAATCAGAAAAACGCTCTTTCCTCAGGTGAACTGCACCCCATTTGTTAGACATATCTAACATTTGGAGGTGCAGTTTTTCTATGGCCAAATTTACAGCTGACGATAAATTGTCGGCGGCTCTACGCTATTTAGATGGTACAGAGAGTTATGAATCGATTGCTACGACCCTGGGTACAACAGAAAGCGTCGTTCGAAATTGGGTGAAGCAATACGAGCACAATGGTGTAGAAGCATTTAGAAAATCCTATACAAGCTACTCCGCCCAATTTAAACTAGACGTACTCAATTATATGAATCATTTTGGGACGTCTCCGAATGAAACTGCTGCCATTTTCCAAATCACCTCTCCTGCTTTAATCCGGAAATGGAGAATACAATTTCATTCACTCGGAATAGACGCCCTACAATCGAAGAAAAAGGGGCGTCCAACCATGAAAAAAGAAACTAAAAAGGGGATACCTGTTGAGGGCTCAGTCGAGGCATTACGGGAAGAAGTAGAGCGTTTACGCATGGAGAATGCTTACCTAAAAAAGTTGAATGCCTTAGTTCAAAGCAAGGAAAAATTACAAAGCAAGACAAAGCGCAAGTAGTATTTGAGCTAAGGACAGAATTCCCTGTAAAAGCTTTACTGAAATTCGCTGGCATTCCACGCAGTACCTACTATTACTATGTGAAAATGAACAATCGTCCAGATAAACATGCTGAATTAAAAGCAGTGATTCAGGTCATTTACCATGAACATAAAGGGCGCTACGGGTACCGCCGTATTACGCATGAACTGAGGATTCTGGGGTATCTGGTAAATCATAAAAAAGTTCAGAGATTAATGAACAAGTTAGGTTTAAAAAGCATAGTTCGGATGAAAAAATATCGCTCGTATAAAGGGAAAGTTGGCAAGACAGCACCGAATCTATTGAACCGAGATTTCCATGCAGAAAAGCCAAACGAGAAGTGGGTAACAGATATAACTGAGTTTAAGTTATTTGGTGAAAAGCTCTATTTATCACCAATGTTAGATTTGTATAACGGAGAAATTATCGCTTATACCGTTGATACAAGACCAAGATATTCTCTTGTGTCTAAAATGTTGGAACAAGCATGTCGACGATTAACCGCTACAGACAGATTGATGATTCACTCGGATCAAGGTTGGCATTACCAGATGAACCAATACCGACAGGTATTGAAAGACAATAACATCACCCAGAGCATGTCGCGAAAAGGAAACTGTTATGACAACGCTGTGATGGAGAGTTTCTTTGGAACTTTAAAATCGGAATTCTTATATACGCAAGAGTTTGAAAGTGTGGAACAATTTAAACGAGAGTTAGCAAAATACATCGATTACTATAACAACAAGCGAATCAAGACAAAATTAAAAGGTCTGAGTCCAGTGCAATACCGAACTCAAACCTTGCGCACTGCTTAATAAAAACTGTCTAACTTTTTGGGGTCACTTCACAGGGGGAGAGCGTTTTTGTTTCGGTGCCAGGTTCCTTGGAGTCATCCACCTTTTTTAAGGAAACATGGACACGGACCCCTTTTCCGGGTGAAGGCTCGACCCGAATCATTCCGTTGTGCTCATCGACGATATCTTGCGCAATAGCTAAACCAAGCCCGCTGCCGCCTTTTTTCCGATTTCGGGATTTTTCCACCCGATAAAACCGCTGGAATACAAATGGAATATCCTTCGGCGGTATTCCGACTCCGGTATCCTCGACACAGATGTGAATCCATTCCTCGTCACTGTCAACGGTTACCTTCACCTGTCCCTGCTCCGTATACTTGTACGCATTGTCTAACAGGATATCGAAAAGCTGTCTGATCCGCTCACGATCCATGACCAGCCAGAGATCTTCTTCCCAGTCAAAAAATAGAGAAAGCTTGCGGGAGTAAATAGGCATCCACGCCAGCCTGACCTCTTCGAGCAGAGGCGATAATGGTTGGAGAGAGAAGACGGCCTTTGTCCGTGAAACATCCTGATGCTTGGCCAGTGCGAGCAGGTCGTCAACCAGACGAAACAATCTCTCGCATTCCTGTCGCAAGGCACCCAAGGCTTCTTCCCTGATCTCCGTTTTTTCTTTTCCCCATCTTTGCAACAGGCTTGCATACCCGTCGATGATCATCAAAGGAGTGCGCAGCTCATGGGAAGCATCACTGACGAAATTCTTCTGCATGACCATCGCCTCTTCCACGCGATCAAGCAATTGATTAAACGCTTCGATTAATTCATGGATCTCGTTCTCTACATATTGATGACGGAGTCGCTGGGACAGGCGGCTGGGAGAGATCGAGTGGATCTGTGCAATCAGTTCGTCCAACGGCTTCAGCCCCCAGGTACTCAGCATATACCCTCCTGCGCCAGAGAGCAGAATGGTAAACAGCGAGGAGAAAAAAAGAATGGTGGAGAGGATTTGGAAAAAAGATGCTAACGGCACTGTTTTTTCCATGACCTGCAAGATGAGGGGAGAAGCAGAGAAGGGCAGCATGATGGTTTGCTTGGATTGGAGGATGGTCTCCCCAAAGTCATTCGCATCAACATTCCAGTCTGCCCCGACAGAGGAAGCCAGTTTGTTTCCGGATAGGTCCAGCAGCAAAATGGATTGATTGACATCGGTAAAATTGATAAGCAGTCCGTTCAAATAAGAGGGATCGACGACGGTCTCGTAGCTAATCGTTTGTAAATCAGAAACGATCGCCGACGTTTTTTGGTCAAGCAATCGCTGTTCATGCTGGGTGACGAGCCTGGAGGTACTCCAGAAAACAAACACGGAGAGGAAGAGCAGTAATAAGAGCATGGCCGAAGTAAACAACAAGGTAAGCCGCCACTTTAACGTATTTCGTCGAAAGCCTCTTCGCCACATGTCATGGTTCACCTTTTCAGATTGTCATTCCCGCAGGGTATAACCAATACCCCGGACTGTATGTATCAGTTTGGGGGAACCGGTTTTTTCAATCTTGTTGCGCAAATATCGGATATACACATCCACCACATTTGTATTGCCCATAAAATCAAACCCCCAAACAGATGAGAGAATTTGTTCACGGGACAACGCCTGTCCTTTGTTTTGAATGAGATAGGCAAGCAGGTCATACTCACGGGGGGTCAATTCGATTTCTTCCTCCCCGCGGAATACGCGGCGAGCGGCAGGCTGAATGCACAGATCCCCAACCGTGATATCCGCCGGAGTGGATGGCTCCCGATTTCGCAAAAGCACTCGTATTCGCGCAAACAATTCTTCGATGGCGAAGGGTTTGGTCAAATAATCGTTGGCCCCGCTGTCCAAACCGGTCACAATGTCGGGAACCTCTCCTCTCGCGGTGATCATGATGATCGGGACATCCTTGGCTTCCCGGACTCGGCGGCATACTTCGATGCCAGACAACTCCGGTAGCATGATGTTCAGCAAAATCAAGTCGTACTCCTGTTCGAAAGCTTTTTCCAGACCGGAGACGCCATCATGGACGACATCGATGCGAAAGCCTTCATTCTCAAGCTCCAGTTGCAAATACCGGGCCAAATTCCTTTCGTCCTCGATCAGCAGCACATGCCCTTTGTGTTCCGGGGAACTCATCTGAACCAACTCCTGTTGGGTTGATCGGAAAAAAATCCTACCAACAGTGTTCTCATCAAATTCTAATCAAATTCTACCGGGAATCTTAGTTTTCTACCGTAGAATGAAAAGCGAAGAAAAGCTCAGATCCATTTCCCTACAAGAGGAGGAAAAGATGATGACAAAGCGCAACTGGAAAGGGAAAACAAACACGGTAGTAGCACTTTTGATGGGAACCTCTCTTTTGTTCGGAGGACAAGCCTATGCAGGGGCTGAAGGAGCGCACAAGCACCATTCTCAGCACGATTTTTGGCTTCAAATGATGCAGGAGCAAAAAAATCAGACGATTCAGGGAAATGATGACAATAATCAAGTGACGGCAGATGATCAACATTACGGCGATCAAGGTCAGCAAGCCTGGGACAATCAAAATTTAAGCAACGCAGATACCGCAACATATGGGGATCGTGCTGCAATTTATAGGGGGGAAGCAACACCAGGAGAGAAGATTGATACTTCTGCGTACACCTTCAATCAGTTCGCCCCAAACAATTATCTGTTTGCCGCGAAAAATCAAAATAGCACCATAAATTCTGACCAGCAGTCGTACACCAACAATACCAGCACGCTCTCGGCTCCGGTAAAGAAAAGCGCGTCTTCGTCAAGTCTGGCAGATCAGATTATTGCAAACGGGTTGGCTTATAAAGGGGTTCCCTATAAATTTGGCTCCAGCAAAAATACGACCAGTACATTTGATTGCTCATCATTCACGCAAAGAGTCTTTAAAGAGGCCGGGATCACATTGCCTCGCGACTCGCGCCAGCAATCCCAAGTAGGGAAGAAGGTTTCCAAGGATCAATTGCAAAAAGGCGACCTGGTCTTTTTCCGCAGCTATGGAAGCTCATCGCCCCGCATTACGCACGTAGCGATTTACGCAGGAAACAATACCCTGCTTCATACGTACGGGAAACCGGGTGTGACCACCACGCCATTCCGCGGCACTTCCTGGGAGAAGCGATTTGAAATTGCACGTCGCGTTATCTAGGTATCAAGTGAAAATCATACAGCCTGACTGAGAAGAGGGGGATACTGCCGGTCATCGGATCGGCAGTATTTTTTTTGGCCACTAATGATCTCCTTTAATTCCAAATGTTTGCAATACTTAGTACTTTTAATTATACTTATAGACAAGTGTCTTTCATCAAGTTATTACACCTGATCATATTATCGTTAAGAGGGGTGTTTGCTTTGGATGATTATCAGAAAATCGCGGCATCAGAAGAGTACAGGCAGTTCAAAAAAGCAAAGGTATGGTTTCTTTGGCCGATAGTCTTGTTGTTTGTCTGTTACTACTTGGCCCTTCCTTTGATGGCCGGCTACGCGAAAGGCTTGATGGGACATTTCGTTTTTTCTAATATTACTTTTGGTTATTTATTTGGCATCAGCTATTACTTGGTGGCATGGGCCCTTGCCTTTGTCTATGTCGTCAAAGCACGCAAATTTGATCAGAAGGCGAAAGAGATCGTCAGCAAACATACGAAATACACGAGCAAGGGGGCCTGAGTATGGGTACAGCAAAAATTTTCGGAATCGTTCTTTTTTTGGCAATTATCGCACTAACGATGTACGTTACCTATCTGGCTTCCAAGAAAAACCGGAGTACCGAGGACTTTTACGCGGCTGGACGCACGTTGACTGGCTGGCAGAACGGGCTGGCGATTGCAGGTGACTATCTAAGTGCAGCGTCATTCCTGGGTATTGCAGGACTGGTTGCCCTGAACGGGTACGATGGCTTTATGTACGCGGTTGGGTGGTTGATGGGATATGTTGTCGTTTTATACATCGTTGCCGAACCTCTTCGCAATTCCGGCAAATTTACTTTGGCCGATGCGCTTGCCTATCGCTTGAAGCCGACGCCTGTACGGACGACAACCGCTTTTGTGACGATGGTCGTCACGATGTTTTACATGCTCGCCCAGATGGTGGGTGCTGGTGTCATTATTCAGCTGCTGGTCGGTATTCCCTATGAAGCCTCTGTCCTTATCATTGGCGTGCTCATGATTGTTTATGTTTTATTCGGCGGAATGCTGGCGACCAGTTGGGTCCAGATTATCAAAGCGGTTTTGCTGATGTTCGCTACAATCGCATTGATTCTAATTCTTTTCTTCATGTTTAAATTTAATCCATCCAATCTGTTTGGGGCGGTCATCGAGAAGAACGGGGCCGACTTCCTGACACCTGGAAAACTGTACAAAAATCCAATTGACCTGATTTCACTGGGTATTGCCCTGATCTTGGGTACAGCCGGACTGCCGCACCTGCTGATTCGTTTTTATACGGTTCCCACTGCTCAAGAAGCGCGTAAATCGGTCATTTGGGGTATGATTCTGATCGGAATTTTCTACATCCTGATTGCCTTTGTCGGTTTCGGCGCATCCGTCCTGGTTGGTCCTGACGAGATACGTGCAGCAGACAAAGGCGGAAACATGGCTGCACCGCTCTTGGCTCAGTATTTGGGTGGCGGACCGGGTACGATCGGCGGAGAGATTTTTAAAGCGGCGATTGCGGCAGTCTCCTTCGCGACAATCGTTGCTGTTGTTGCCGGTCTCGTGATTACGGCTGCAGGCGCTTTTGCGCATGACATTTATACAAACGTCTTTAAGCGCGGCGTAGCCGATCCGAAAAAACAGTTTACGATCGCACGGCGTGCAGCACTGGTCATCGGTGGTCTGTCCATCGTGATCGGTATCCTGGGCAAAGGGCAAAACGTGGCCTATCTGGTTGCACTTGCCTTCGCAATCGCTGCAAGCGCCAACTTGCCGGTCATCATTTTCTCCATGTACTGGAAACGGTTTAATACGGCTGGGGCAGTCTCCGGGATGCTGGTCGGAACCATCAGTGCCGTCTCACTGGTTATGCTTGGCCCCAGTGTCATGGGAGAAAATGCCGTGTTCCCACTGGCCAATCCGGGAATCATCAGTGTCCCGCTGGGCTTCCTTACATCAGTCATCGTCTCACTTTTGACCAAGCCGGAGCCAATCGATGGCCGTTACGAAGAGCTTGATGTAAAAGCAAACACTGGCCTGGGTGCAGAGACGTAAAATCATAACAATTAAACAGGGGTTCTTCAGTTGAAGCTGAAGAGCCCCTTTCTACTTGCAGACAGCTTGCGCGTTTCGGGGGTTTGCAATCTTGGCCCAAAGGAAATAATGGGGCTATTCAGCAATGAAATGAAAGAGGGATTGGATGAAGTTTTGGTTTTTGACAGAGCCCGAAACGATCGGAGTCATTATTGGTGTTCTCTTTGGCATTATCTCGCGTCTCATGATGCTCAGAACGGATTATCGGCAATACCCAACCTATCCACACGGGAAAGTGATTCATTTTTCATTGGCAGTGATCGCAGCGGGCTTAGGCGCCATACTCGTACCCGCTTTGCTCAATAAAAACTATACCGCCGTCACATTTCTGACGGTAGCAGCTCAACAGTTTCGCGATGTTCGCAATATGGAGAGACAAAGTCTGGAAAAAGTGGATGAGATGGAGCTTGTACCGAGGGGAACGGCTTATATTGAAGGCATCGCCATGGTCTTCGAAGGCCGAAACTACTTGGTTATATTCAGTTCTTTCGTGGCCGCTTTCTTTGCCATCATTTTTCAATGGTACTGGGGAATTATCACAGGGCTGCTCTCCCTGTTCATCGCCAAGATCTTTCAATCCGGAAAAAATCTCGGGCAAATCGCCGAGATCAGGGAAGCGGTCGTTCGCATGGAAGGTCCGGATCTCTTCGTCGATTCCATCTACATCATGAATGTCGGCTTGCCGAGCAATCAGCAGATCATCCGCGAACATGGACGGGGTCTGATCGTCAAACCGTCGAATAAAAACGTGAGTGTGACGATTGCCAATCTGGGACAACGGCAGGCGATTCTGCATAATCTCTCGACGATTCTCGGGATTTATCGCGACTCTGGGGAACCGGCCTTGGTCCCGATGACTAAACTAAACCTCGACAGCGGAGAGTTGGCGGTCTTTATCTTGCCACAGATAAACGATATAGAGAGCGCCAAACAGGCTTTGCGCCATGTACCGGTGCTGGAAAATGCAGTGCGGATGCCATCTGAATCATCTGCGAATAAAAAAGGAGGGAAGACGCACTAATGGGCAGGATTGTAGGGGCTGTCATTGTGGGTACGGAGCAAATCTCAGGGGGCATACCCATTTTTCATGCGAAGGACCAGGAAGAGCAGCAGCGATTGATTCTTTCACTGGAAAAGATCATGGACGTCATGGCTCATGATTTGAAAAACGGAACATTTATTCTTGTCGATCACAAGCACACTCAGTAAATGCTTTCATCGGGATCGGTCATCTGTATAAATGGTGTGAAACGGGGCAGTCCTCTGCTGAATGTAAACATCGTTCAGCCAAAAGGGCTGCCCTGTTTGAATATATGCCCGCCCTCGGCCTGTTCATAGCTGGTCTCGTGACTTATACTAGGGATACATGTACACGTAATTGGATTGATGGAGGGGTAGTCCATGGAATATACAGATGATGTAAAAAAACGGTTGCGGCGTATTGAAGGTCAGATCAAAGGCATCCTCCGCATGATGGAAGAGGAAAAAGAGTGCAAAGACGTCGTGGCGCAGCTGGCGGCTGTCCGTAACGCAGCAGACCGGGCAATGGCCGTCATCGTTGCAACCAATCTGGAGAAATGCATCATGGATGAACTGGCGAGTGGCGGAGATACTGGAAAAATGGTGAGAGAAGCGGTCGAATTGCTCGTTAAAAGCAGATAATCCTTTGTCGACGCATCATCCTCATGAAAGAGGGGACACTCCACTCCACCACCGGATGCAATCATCTCCTCCGCCTTTCCTTAAATTCGCATTATCTGATCATTGCACGCAAACAGGCGTGAACATCATAACAGGCAACAAGCCCCCTCTTACCTGATAGGAGGGGCTTTGCATTTCAAGTACACTTTACAGACTATTTTGGGTTTCGCTAAAAATCGAAATCCTTTACACTATGTACTATCCGCTGCTCCTGGTGAACGAGGAAAGTACGCGCTTCCTTTTTTTAACTAAAAATGTAATAAAACCGACGGAAGCATCGACCGGGAATCTTTCCAGCCATTTTCATGATCGGCAAAAAGGAGCAGAGAGATCGGCAATCATTGGAGTGATTTGTAGATGGAAACAAGCAGTCACGATCGTAAGAAAAAATCGGGTATCTATTACGGATGGGTGGTCGTCCTCCTGACCTTTGTGACACTGCTGATCTCAGCGGGCATCCGCTCAATGCCAAGCATTCTCATGCTTCCGTTTGAAAAAGAGTTCGGATGGAGCCGCGGGGGCATCTCTAGCGTCATTTCGATCGGGATCTTTTTATACGGATTGGTTGGACCTTTTTCTGCTGCCCTTTTACAAAAATTCGGCATCCGCAGAGTGGTGACCGTCTCTTTGGCCGTCTTGGCGCTCAGTCTTTCGCTGACGCCGCTGATGACTGCCTTGTGGCAATTTGAAATTTTATGGGGGCTGGTGTCTGGTCTCGCTACCGGCATGATGGCAAATGTACTGGGCGTGACCGTCAGCAATGCCTGGTTTGTGGAGCGGAAGGGGCTCGTCGTTGGTTTACTGACCGCAAGTGCAGCTACCGGCCAACTGATTTTCCTTCCCGCCATGGCAAAAATTACGGAGGAGGCTGGCTGGAGAACCTCGATTTTCTCGGCTGTTGCGTTGATTCTCGTCATCCTGGTATGTGTCGCGATCTGGATGAGAAACCATCCCGCTGATGTCGGAGCACCTCCTTATGGGTTAAAAGAAGTAGTGAAGCCGGCAAAGTTTGAAGGAAATATCATTCTCACGCCTTTGCGCGCACTTCGTTCCGCTTTGAAAAACACGACGTTTTGGCTGCTAGCGGGAACGTTCTTTATCTGCGGTTTCTCCACAAATGGTTTGATCGGCACACATCTGATTCCTGCTTGTGGGGACTTTAGCATTCCGGCGGTTACGGCAGCAGGGATCCTCGCCTTGATGGGCATTTTTGATCTCGTCGGGACCACTTTTTCCGGTTGGCTGACCGACCGGTTAGACAGCCGCAAACTGCTGTTCTGGTATTACGGTCTGCGCGGTTTATCCCTGCTCTTTTTGCCCTATGCATTGGAAGCAGGTCCGATGATGCTCACCATCTTTTCCGTTTTTTATGGACTGGATTGGATTGCTACGGTACCACCTACGGTGAAGCTGGCAACCAATGAATTCGGGAAAGAATCGGCCGGCATGATTTTCGGCTGGGTCGTCGTCGCCCATCAGATCGGTGCTTCGGTCGCTACCTATAGTGCCGGTTTGCTGCGGGAATCGCTGGGCACCTATACACTCCCGTTCCTTTCTGCGGGACTGGTGTGCTTCCTGGCTGCCGTCATGGCCCTGCGGATTTCAAAGGCAACGGCGAGCGGCCAACAACAAGTGGCATAAGAAGTGTTAAAAACAAGCATCCGTTTTCCGATCAAGGGAAAGCGTGATGCTTGTTTTGATTGACAAATTCACAATCTTGATTCATATGATTCAATCACTTCTCGTACGATAAAGAAAAGGGCACGTATTTCTTCCAGTGAACTACTCTCCACTTAGGCTAACGCCTTGAAGTAGGAGCTTCTCAAATCCACGACGAAAGTAACCTTTCGTCTCCTCGAGCGTTACTTCGGGTAGTCCCTACCCTAGATGTCCGACGTTTCGGAGTTCTTTTGTTACCTTGGATATTTTACGCATGGAAGGATAAGCTTGGTTTTCGCATTTTGTTTCTCCATGCAACCCCATATATCCAGTTATCAAAGAACATCATAAGTAGATTTTACCAAAGTGTCGGACAACTGAACAGGCAAAAGCCTGTCCTTGTCCAAAGTCGATTCATCCCCCACTTACAACCAAACGCTGTAAGGTTTTAGAAGTGGGAGACTTCTCGACCTATAAGTTAAAAGAAGGTATTCACGGCAATTACCAATAGAATAACGCCACTGATCAACGTACCGAACTGTCCCAAGGTGAAAGAACCGATTCGAACAGATGCAACCTTCCCGCCGAGAGCAACGCCCGCCCACACTGTAATAAAGCTTCCGATTGCGGCTGTGATCGAGACAGCATGGGGTGACAAGCCGATCAAGCCGGCGCTGAGACCGTTCGTTACAGCATTGGCGGCCAGTGCAATCCCCAGTATGCCTGCTTCGCCCAGTCCAATTTCTCCAGACTTGTCGAAATCGACGATCTCCGGATTTTGCAGGATGCCTGAAAGATTTTTGGCTCTTGTGCTGCCCTCAGCCGATGTAGCAGGAACCGGCTTGTTTCGCGGGGCAGCCAGTAAAATAATCCGAATGCCAATCACCGTCAAGATCAAAGCACCTAAAAGCACAGGCAGGATACCGGGGAGTATGGCAGCCAAAATCTGCCCAAAAAAGATCCCAATTTCACTCAGTACCAGACAGATGACGGCCATTAAAAAATTGGCCAAAAAACCAATGCGAATCTTGCGGATCCCGTATGAAATGCCTACACCAAAATTATCGATACTCGATGAAATGGCAAAACCCAAAATGATTAACCAATTCACTCTACAATCACTCCTCCATTCAGTTTCTGTCATTGTATTGAGATTGTTGAAAAAAGTGCCTGTTCACAGAAAAAACTGTTGAGGAAAAATCAACGCGCACTCTGCGTAATTTGTCCAAGGGAGTGGATGATGCATGACTGTAGACAATCAACGTGTCGATTTGGGTCACATCATAAAATCCTTGCTAAAAAAACACTCTCTTTCAATGCGAAAACTAAGTACGTTAACGGGTATCGATACCGCTACCATTTCCCGAATCGTCAACGGAAAGCAACAAGCCAAACTGGATCACCTCAAGCTTTTTGCCACTCATCTAAATGTCCCGCTGTCAAAGCTGCTTCAGGCAGCCGGTTTCGAAGTGGAGTCCTCCAGTGAAGGCGGCGGGACGGAGCTTCATGCTTCGATTGATGCGATCCAGGAGGTTCTCGTCTCATCTAACTTTTTTGACCGCCAATTTACGACGGAGCGTGTAGAGAAGGAGCTGACCCGTTATGAAAAATACGCATTGACGGAAGAGGGCAACCGTCTCATTCACGCAGAATTTGCAGCGAAGGTAGAGCAGGTAAGCGGAGCAGGGCCATTTATTGAGCAGTTGAGAACGATGTATGAGCTGTATACAAAGGCAGGTACGACAGACCATGTACGGGCGCTGCTTGGGAGTGCTTTGCTGTACTTTATTTTGTCGACGGACATCATACCCGATTACATTTTCCCAATCGGATATTTGGATGATGCCATCGCGGTTCAGCTTGTTTTGAACCGGCTTGAACAGTTACAGTCCGCTTCAGCAGAAGGTGTTGAATAACGGCCTGACTTACGTGAAAGAGGAAGGCTGTACACTGCAGGTGTGAGCCTTCCTTGTTTATTCTTCTTGTGCTATCTTACAACTTAATAGACGAAAAATAGAAAGGGGGAATAATTTACGCAATTATTACAAAACGACAGAAAGGAAGTCTACTTCTATGAATAGGAAAACAATCGGTAATGAAAAGGAATATGTCGTGGAGTTTACATATATCACGGGACAAGAAGCACGAGAGATCGAAGTCGTAAAAGAGCTTTTTTTGGAGTATGCACAATCGCTGGAAATCGATCTTTCTTTTCAGGATTTTGACACAGAATTTCAAGCGTTGCCAGGTAAGTATGGGTCACCGGATGGCGCTCTGCTCTTGGCCTTTGTTGATGGACAAGCAGCAGGATGCATCGCCCTTCGCAAGATAGAGGAGGGGATCTGCGAAATGAAGAGATTGTTTGTTCGTGATGGGTATCGCGGTTTTCACATTGGGAAAAGCTTGATTCAGATGATCATGCAGAAAGCCTCGCAGATGGATTACAATTATATGAGACTCGATACACTGCCAACGATGACAAAAGCACAAGATCTCTATCGATCATTTGGGTTTTATGAGATTGAGCCTTATGTATTTAATCCGGTCGAAGGGACCAGATTTATGGAGGTAAACCTAAAAAGCGTTTGATAAGTAGTAAAACGCTTTTTAGGCCATGTTGTGTTTTCAGCGATCATTTCTTTACTTTGGAAAGGGTCAGGCCATCGCCGATGGGAATGAGCAGGGACTCTAACTCAGGGTGATTGGCTACCGTTTTATTAAATTTCCTCATGATTTCGGTATAACGTTTCGGTTGAATACTCTCATCCGCTACACTTCCGCCGGCAAGTACGTTATCGGTGACGATTACAGCTCCTGGCTCCGCCAATCTGATACAATAGTTCAGGTAATTTTCATAGTTTTCCTTGTCAGCATCGATAAAGAAAAAATCAAACCGTCTCTGATCCTTCTCCAGCTTTTCCAGGCTTTGCAAAGCTTCCCCGGTGAGATACGTTACTTGATCGCCAAAGCCCGCTTTCGATAGATTGCTGTAGGCGAGCTGCGCGTATTTCTCATCTAACTCCAGAGAAGTTAATTTTCCTTCGGTCCCGAAACCTCTGGCAAGGCAAATCCCGCTATAGCCCCCGAGAGCCCCGATTTCCAAAACATTTTTTGCTCCTGTAATGGATATCAGCATGGTGAGCAGTTTTCCAGAGGAGGGGGATACCGATATGGAGGGCATTTCGTTTTCTTTGATGGACAAAATGACTTCCTCCAAAAGGGCATCTTGGCATTGAAACACGTTGTCAATATAGCTATTGATTTGTTTCATCAGAATCCATTCCTTTCTCACGAATATGTTGTGTCTCACGATTCGATGCGGATGCATCCGTTTTCTCTTTTTTCTGATAGGGTATTTCGGCGGCTTCATTTTCATGTATTTCAAATAATTGAATAAACTCGTTGATCACCATATCAATCGCTTTTAATTCTCCGACTAATATTTGATGGATCGATTGAAACTCGGGTTCCTCTAACTGTTGCTTAATCGTTGAACGCTTTAGGTTCATATTCTCTAAAAAGGCAATCGCTCTTCCTCGGCGAAAGGTTTTGGGTCCACGCCGTGGTGAAAGACCCTTATCTTCGTCGTGCACACCACGATGATGTCCTTCTTTCAGATCGCCCCTATATTTTCCACCTCTCATGATCACGCCTCCATTTGTATACATTTGTATACGAGTGTACGTGATGCTGATTGTATACAAACGTATACATGATGTCAATCAATGTTAATCAATAGCAAGTCTGTTTTTTCTGAACGGGGACTCCTTGACATAATTTGTCTTTAGGAACTATACTGTTTACGTTGTTGGTACCCAAAATAATATTACAGTACCACCGTTTTCAAAAAATGAACGAAAGGAGAGTCTCCTGCTTGAAGCAACGCATCCAGCAAGCCGTGCTCGAATTAATCGTCGAAAAAGGGGTCAAGTTTACCATGAGCGACCTTGCTTCTCATCTGGGAACCAGTAAGCGAACCATCTATGAGCATTTTGCTTCCAAAGAAGAGATGATCAGCGTCATCGTGGATGAAGCCATCGCCGAAGTACAGGAAACCGAACGGAAAATCTATGAAGATCAGACTTTGACCACCCTTGAAAAGCTGAAAGCAGTTCTCTGTATCGTCCCGAGTGGCCTTCACTTCGGAGATGCCCGCTTGCTTTCTGAGATGAAACGCTACGTCCCCGACGAATGGAAGAAAATCGACAAGCAGATGCAAGAAGAGTGGAAGACGGTCACCGTTATCTTAGAACAAGGTATCGCCAATGGAGAGTTGCGCCCGCTCCCTGTCACCAGTGTGATTCAGATGCTGCGCGGTGCGTCTGCGGCGATTTATGACCCTGATTTTTTGATCCATTCGCCGGAATCGCTGACCAGTGCCTTGGATACAATGGTGGAGGTCCTGCTGAATGGCATGGCCGTTTCCGATTGTACAAAAAAATAGAAAGAACCCTAGGGGAGGAGAATACACTTGAACCCGAAAAGAATAGACGCGCAGAGCCCAGAGCCATCAATGCATATCCTCAAGTGGTTTTTCCTGGTGATCGACATCTCCTTTTTCTTGTATTTCGGATCGACGGCATTGGGGCTTATCCCTGTAGAATACGCCTATTCCGATTATACGAACCCCATCCTGGTCGCCTGGAACTGGTCTTTTTTTCCGTTGGATATGGTGATCTCCCTTTCCGGATTGACGGCTATTTATCTACATCGCATCCAATCTCCAAAATGGAAGCCAGCCGCATTCCTTTCGCTATGCTTGACCTTTTGTTCAGGCTTGATGGCTATCTCCTACTGGGGAATTCGGCTTGAATTTGATTTGACCTGGTGGTTGCCCAATTTGTTCCTGATGCTGTATCCCTTGTTTTTTCTGCCTCGATTTTGGCGTGCTGCCTCAGTGACAGAGGTCCGCGAAGTGTGAGCTTGCTTGATTTGAATAGTTGGATCATCCGGAAGCTTTCTGATTCGCAGTTGACTCTTTGAAAAGGGTATGATTAACTGATTGCAAGTATTTTGAAAACTTCACATAGGCGGACCATTATTGTGGGAGAGCCTAAACGAGAAACAACTGTTTAGCACCGAAGGAGCAAGTCCCAAAAAACCTTGGGATCAATCTCTCAGGTAAACGTACTGCAATAGGACGCACCTCTGGAGAGAGCGAGCAGCCACCAAAGGGGAAGGCTCCCATCGGGAGTAAACTCTCAGGTAAAAAGGACAGGGGAAAGGTAGAGTACATGTACTTTATCTTTCTGCTGTCCTTTTTTGGTGCAGCCAAGGCGGGATCATGGTTGGAGAGCCCACTGCAAGCTAGCTGGAACCGTAATGCCGGGACGTTTTGCGAAAGATCAGAATGGGGGATAAAACAATGAGAAGCAGCAAAGCAACGATTCGTGCCGTTTTACTACTGTCTTGCCCGGAGAGACCAGGCATCATTTCCGATGTCTCCAATTTTCTCGTCAAACACGGAGCGAATATCGTTCAATTTGACCAGCATACCACGGACCCGCAGGATGGTGTCCTGTTTATGCGCATCGAATTTGACCTGGAAGATGACAGGCACTTCGCAAAGCTGAAGGGGAATCTGGCCGCCATGGCTGGTGAATACGGTATGGAGTGGCGTCTCAGCCATGAGAGGCAGACCAAACGCATGGCTATTTTTGTATCCAAAATGGATCACTGCCTTCTCGAGCTTCTATGGCGTTGGAAATCTGGGGAAATTCACGCAGAGATCCCCATGGTGATCAGCAATCACAATGACTTGCGTGAAGCAGTAGAATCGTACGGAATCCCGTATTACCACATTCCTGTATCGGCAGAGACGAAGGAGGAAGCAGAAGCAAAGACCTTGGAGCTGTTGAAAGACAAGGTTGATTTGATCGTCTTGGCCAGGTACATGCAGATTCTATCCCCTGCGTTTATCTCTCACTATCCGGATCAGATTATCAATATCCATCACTCTTTTTTGCCTGCGTTCATCGGCGCCAACCCCTATCGAAAAGCGTTTGAACGTGGTGTGAAGCTGATCGGCGCTACAGCCCATTACGTAACCAACGATCTCGATGAGGGTCCAATCATTGAACAAGATGTGGTGAGAGTCAATCATCGTTATAACGAAGCAGCCTTGAAAATCGCCGGACGACAAGTGGAGAGAAGTGTGCTTGCGCAAGCCGTCGCTTGGCATCTTAAGGATCATGTGCTCGTATACGGAAATAAAACCATTGTATTTGCGTAAGCTTTCACCTTCAAAGCCCCATCAAAATTGCCCCTCGATGTAAACAAACGTTTAAAAATCTCCACCCCCTTCTCAACCTTGGTAGGATTTTTTTTCTAGTCTATTTGAACTACAATATTGAATGAGAATTTTGCAACACGAAAAACCATCGTTGCAGAGGAGAAATTCGCTACCAGAGTACCAGGCAGAAGGGGGATCTCCAATGTTATGAGCTACTATTTTGCCCTATGCTCATCCGAAATGTACCAACAGAAATACCTGGAATTCCTGCTCGAGCATTATCATGAGTTGCATTTGCCATATGCCTTTCCCGAAACCTTTAGCTATCTCGCCAGTCCGGTGTTGATGGGGAAGGGGTGCTTCCTCTGTTTTAACGACGAATATGAGGTGATTGGGGCCTTTGGCTTCATCTTTGGGACTGGTGAGCACGAATACACGGATACAGACATCGTTCAAATTCAGGCCGTCTTCATACTCAAGCACTATCGTAAGTCCTATCTTTTTCTCCATAGCCTGCAGTTTTTTATCCAATACCTTGCCCAACAGCGTGGGGAGGTGCGGGAGATACGTTTTTGGTCACCTGCGGACGAGCCCCTGCGACGACTCTTTGATAAGCTCGCCCAGCGTGTTGCTTCTGTCCAAATGGAATTCGGCACACTGGATGAATACAGGGCCTCCTTTGAAGCATGGCAAGCCTATGCAGCCAAGTTTCCTGTTGAAAAGTATTTTGACTTGTAAAAGGGAGACCTTCTAATGTTGACTCTCTTGAAAAATCTGCTGGGCTACATACGTCCCTACAAATGGCTCACGGTCGTTTTTTTCACAGCACTCTGCTTTGATTTAGCCTTTGTCTCTCTTGCGCCCCTCAGCTTTAAATTTATCATCGACAAAGCCATTGAGCCGGGAGACTCTGCATTTTTCTTTTCATTTATACGAACATTTGCAATCATTGGTCTCTTCTGTATGAGTATGGGAGTTGTGAGTGATTACGCCCTGGCGAAATTAAACGCGAACGTGCAGACTGAATTGCGCAGACGATTATTTGATCAACTCCAACACCTGCCGATCGGTTTTTTTCAAAAAGCCCGGTCAGGGGATCTCGTCTCTTATTTTTCAGTGGATTTGCCTGCAATAGAAACCGCCATGGTGGTCATCCTGACCACGGGGATTCAATCGTTCACGGTGGTGATTCTCAGCACCATTGTTTTGTTTTCACTGGAATGGAGTATGGCCCTCCTCATTCTGGCAGGTGCTGCCTTCGTCTTTTGTGGACCTTATTTGCTAGGTCGACGTGCTCAGGCAGTGAACGCAGCCTATATCGAACGGCTGTCATTGATCACCAGTGATGTCCATGAAAATATGCGTGCCCAAAAAGTGATCAAAGGCTTTCATCTGCAACAAGCGATGATCGAAAAGTTCAATAAAAGATTGCAATCCTTTTCCCTCAGCTTTTACAACAAGCAGCTCATTAACACAAAGCTCGAACGCCTTCCGATGATCAGCCTCCTGTTGGTGAATTTTTCGATCATGGGAGTTGGATCGTATCTCGCACTGCAAGGCTACATTACTTTGGGCGCACTCGTTGCATTTTTCACGATGTATATGTCGATGGGTAACTCTGTATTTGGACTGACCTTTACCATTCCCGCACTGACTGAGGCACGTGTCAGTATGGAACGAATCGAGCAACTGCTGAAACTGCCTCGAGAATCATTCGGTACGACAGTGGATCGAGTCCGTTTACAGCGCGGGATGCTGGACATCCACGTAGAGCAGGTGACCTTCGGCTATGAACCGGACAAGCCGGTACTCAAACAAATCAATCTGCGCATTCCAGCGGGCACGACCGCAGCGTTCGTCGGGTCAAGCGGTTCTGGAAAAAGTACGATGCTGCAGTTGTTGCTTGGTTTCTATGATCCACAAACAGGGGATATCTGTTTGAATGGCACGCGGATGCAGGATCTTGATCGCAGCTCATTCCGAGAGCAAATCGGGATTGTGTTCCAAGAAAATTTCCTGTTCCGGGGAAGTATCCTGGAGAACATCCGTATAAGTCGACCGGATGCTTCCAGAGAGGAGATCATGCTCGCCGCTCAAAAGGCTGAGATTCATGACTATATCTGCTCCCTTCCCGAAGGCTATGACACAGAGGTGGTAGACGACGGACACAACTTCTCTGGCGGTCAGCGCCAGCGCCTTGCCATTGCCAGGGCCATTTTGCGGGACCCGCCCCTTTTACTACTGGATGAGGCGACCTCTGCACTTGACCCGATCGCAGAAGCTGCGATCAACCGGACCTTCCAAGCGTTATCGGATGACCGCACCGTCATCACCGTAACCCATCGGCTTGCTTCCATCACAGGCTCTGATCAGATCTTTGTTTTTGATCAAGGAGAACTGGTTGACAGCGGCACACATCTGGAGTTGCTCCAAAAGGGTGGCTACTATCAACAGCTTTGGGAGAAGCAGAGCGGGCTTATTGTCTCCCAAGATGGGCTGGAAGCAGAGGTAGACGAAGAGCGCTTGTCCAGACTTCCCTTCTTTCGCGGCATTGATCCCAAGGTGCTGTCCGAGATGACGAGCCTTTTCGACTCGGAAAGCTGCCTCCCTGGTCAATCTGTAATCCGGGAGGGGGAGTCAGGGGAGAAGTTTTATCTCATCGCACGCGGGAGAGTTGAGATAACCAAAGCTGCTTCGGCCCCACAAGAGGGCATCATTTCTCTGGCGATGTTGGAGGATGGCGACTATTTTGGCGAAATTGCTTTACTGGAGAACGTACCACGGACAGCAACCGTGACAGCGATCACTCCCTGCGTCTTTTTAACGCTGAAGCGAAAAGCTCTGTATCACATCTTGTCCCGATACCCGGAAATTGACGAACAGGTCTGGCAAACAATCATGCAGAGACGTAACTAAGAGAGGGATTCCGATGCATGCCACATTTAGAAGCTGTCAAAGCGATGAAGATTACGCGAAATTTGCCAACTACTTTATCCGGAACCGAAAGGATTTCCACCATCAGTTCTCCCTGTCTGACACGTTGGAGCATATCCTGATGACTTCCCCTGACTCACAAATCATCCTCATCGAGGACCGTGAGCAAAAGGTAATCGGCTGGGCCCATTACGAATACACGACAAACGACGATGAAATAGAGGCCGCTCATGAAACCGTCTTCGTACACTCCGTCATTCTGGACAAGGAATACCGAAGCAGTTGGACCTTCATCAAAGGATTTCGATACATGGTCAATCAGATCGCCGAGCAGAACCGACACATTGGGCAATTTCAATTTTCCGCGTTGGAGAGCAACGTGTACTTGAATCGGCTTTATGCCAAATTTGCAGAGAGGACCGGAGCTTTAGAAGGGGAGTACGGAAGAGAATTCATCTATTCAACTGACTTCGCCCGACTTTACAGCTATTTGAACGGTATGGAAGAACGGACACGTTTGGGGAAAGGGGGTGACAAACATGTTTCCACGTCCAGTTAATGTAAAGGAAGTAGTAAAGGGCAGCGGTTTCGGACGTTTTGCCAACCTGCTGAGCAAGCTGGAGCAAAAAAGAGTAGCAGCAGCTGCAACCAAATAAAGCTGCTGGAGGAAAAGAAACAAGCTGCCTGGCTTTTTACGGATGGCAGCTTGTTTCCGTTCCCCGAATCAAAGCCCATGGAAAGTAGGGCATCACCCTATGAACAGGGAGCATGATCTGGAAAGAAAGCAGACGCTGGAAAACGACAAAACAAGGGAGAAACGAGACAGTGAACCAGCTTAGCTCATTTGATGTGTTGCTGATTGCTCATTTGATTGGTGACTATTTGCTGCAAACAGAATGGATGGCGAAGTACAAGGCCGAACGTTGGTGGCCACTTTTAGCCCATTGTTTTGTGTATACACTGGTTGTTGGACTTATTTCTTTTCTTTGGCTTCCCACAGCGCTGTCATGGTGGGCAATCCTTCTGATTTTTGTCTCGCATGTCCTTATGGATCGCCGCGGATTTGTCTTCTTCTGGTACCGGCGCGTGATGCGGGTCACAGATGACCGCAACAAGTGGCTGATGATTATGGTCGATCAGACCTTTCATTTGATCATTTTGGCGATTGCTGTGGGGATGTCCGGTTAAACCAGATGAGCTCAGTTAACTGGAAAAGAGAAAGGACACGACAATGAAAAAACAGATACAAAGGTTTCTGGTAATCGGGAACATTCTGGTCTTGCTTGTTTGCCTCACTGTTTTTATGACCAGTTCTTTGCATGTGCTGAGCCGTGCTCTCTACGATTATGATCAGCGAACCACCATGAAGCATGAGCCTCATGAGGATATCATTGTGATCGAAATTGACCAGGAGTCACTCGATCTGCTTGGAACCTTTCCGTGGCCGCGAGATCTTTACATACCTTTGCTGGAGCAAATCTCCGGTGCCAAGGTGATCGCTTTCGATATTATGTTTACGACCAAAAGCGAGGACCCGTCGGTGGACAAAGACTTTGCCGATGCCTTGGCCAAGCTGGACAATGTGATCATCCCGTCCTTTGCCGAGATGGAGAGTTTCTTTCGCAAAGAGACCCGTGTGAAAAAGGATGAATGGCTAAAAGGGCAGGCGTTGTATCGCTCGATCCCAGAAATCTCTTCGGTGAGCAAAACCGCACATATTAATGCCGCCCTGGACGAAGACGGAGCTATCAGACGAACGTGGCTTATGCTGGATACCCCCGAGGGTCCCATCCCTTCACTCGCCTATAAAATCGCAGAGATGCATGGCGCAGAGGTCAGTCACTACCTGACTGACAATCCCCAAGCGGAGTTGTCGATCAAATTCAATCAGACGACGAAGGATTTTATGAGCATCCCATTTTACATGGTGGTCAGCGGCGAGGTGCCGCCTGAAACCTTTCAAGATCGGATCGTGCTGATCGGCATGGCTGCGGCGGGGAGCGATGCACATCCTACACCCGTTGACTCCAATATGTACCTGGTCTATGCCCACGCCAATATCGTGGACCAATTGCTGCGGAACGAAAACATCTCCTTTGGCTCTGATCTGCTGGTCATTTGTTTAATCATCGCCGCGCTGTCATGCTCACTCTGGTTTACGTGGCGACTGCGACCCATCATCGGGGTTTTGCTTGTCTCTTTCAGCTCAGCGCTTATGTGGAGCGGTCAGTGGTATCTGTTTGCGAAACATTCTTTTTACCTGGATGTTATGTACCCACTGGCTGCACTATGGCTAGGCTACTTGTTGAATCTAGCTACGAAGACGTATTTTGAAACCAAACAAAAGCATTTTATTACCAGGCAATTTGGCCGCTACCTCTCGCCAGAGCTGGTGAAGGAAATCGCCAACAGCGATGTCGAGCTGCCGTTGGGAGGCGTAAACAGAGAGATATCCATCCTGTTCTTGGATATTCGGGGCTTTACGCCTTTGTCAGAAAAGCTGGCTCCCGAAGAAATTGTTGATTTTCTCAATCGGATGTTTGACATGATTACCATCAAAGTACTGGCCAATAAAGGGACGATCGACAAATTTATCGGCGATGCCGCTATGGTCCTCTTTAATGCGCCGCTCGATGTTCCCCATCATGAGTACCGGGCTGTGAAGACCGCCTTTGACATCCAGCAAGGCATGCAAGACGTACAAGCCTTCATCCGGGAGAAACACGATGTAGAGGTGAGTATCGGAATCGGCATCAATACGGGTCAAGTCGTAGTGGGAAATATCGGCTCCTACCTGCGGGTTGATTACACAGCGATTGGCGATGCGGTCAATACGGCAGCGCGTATCGAGTCCGTATCAGCAGCAAACCAGATTCTGGTCTCCGAGGAAACCTATTTGCGAACCAAAGAGTATTTCCGTTTTAAGGAGATTGGTGAAAAGAAAGTGAAAGGAAAGAGCAGCGCGATCCGACTGTATGAGGTGCTCGATTGGATCGTTGCTCCAACTGATCGGAAGAATAGCGGAAAAGCAGAGAAAATCTAGCAAAGTGAGGTGAGTCATTGAACGATGAACATTCACATGGTTCGAGTTGTCACAAAATGGAGAACAACCCTGTCCATACTCATCATGGTCATTCTGCTGTTTTCTGGAATGGTTCCCATCACACATGCCGAAACGGCTCGTGTCGGCAAGGTTGAAAAGGTTACGGGTACCGTCATGGTAAAAAAGGCGGGTGGCACCAAAGCTTACAAAGCTTTCAAAAGCATGAGTCTGAACAAAGGGGATCAAATTACAACCGAGGCGGACTCCAGTATCGTTCTGACCATCGTGGATCACCAGGACGAAGTGACGGTAGGAGAAAATTCCGAAGTCTATCTGTCCGAGCTTCAGGAGGCAGTAGGGGGCAAACAAACGAATTTGCAGGTTTCTGCCGGAAATGTCTTTATCAAAGCAAAAACATTAACCAAACAGGCAGATGAATTTTCGGTCCAGACTCCCACTGCCGTCATGGGTGTGCGCGGCACTCAATTTTTCGTGTTCGTGGACGGACCGAGCGGTGAAAGCAAGGTAATCGTTGCCTCAGGAGTAGTTTCAGCCAAAAATGGTTTTGAACAGAAACCAATGCTCGTCCACCCGATGATGCAAGGAACCTTTTGGGGCGCTGAGCATGGGCTTCCACCGGCATCCGCTACCTCGGTAGTTCAGTCGGAAGATTTCGCCAACATGCTGACTCCCGAGATCGTGGAATCGCTGATCCGTCACAAGGCACAGATGGATCAGGAGCATGATGTCTGGATCCAGCAGTTGCGTGAGCAGATGAGGCAGGGTGCCGCCAGCGAAGCCGTAAGTCAGCTTCACCTGAACAGTCAAAATGATCTGAATCACTACGAACAAAACATGAGATCCCTCATGAATGTACTGCTCCAAAGTGCCCGTGAGCGACAGCTTTTGGAGGAAGACCAGCTTCGCCGACTCATCGAACAAGCAAACCCTGCCTTGGATCGAAAAATGTCTTTGCAGCCGGTCCCGCCATTTGTCTGGAATGAAGAGCAGCTCCAGGAACGCACACGCTTGTTGGACATGGAGAAACAGTATCAGCTAAAGCGGGTGGAAGAAGAGAATAAGCGTAAAGCTCTCATTCCGCAGGAGTTGTGGCAGAGGATCGAGGAACAGAAAGAAAAGCAGGAAACAGGTAAGAATCGCCCCACGGACTCTGCTTCGGTTGGGTCGGGTGGAACAGGTGGTTCCGGAAGTTCCGGTGGATCATCCAAGCCTTCCAGACCGTCCGAATCTTCGAAGCCTCCGGCGGATTCCAAAGATAATGATAAGAAGGAAGAAAAAGTGGAGAAGCGGGAGATCATCTCGATTCCGGACCTGGCAGAGCGATTAGAGGTTGACCAGGCGTACTCCTTGCCAAAAACGGTTACGGCTGTATTGAAAAATGGCTACCAGACAAAAGTGCAGGTTCGCTGGGATCAGCGACAGCCGGATACGAGCAAAACTGGAATCTTCCGAATTACCGGCAAGGTTGACGATTATGAAGGCGAGGTCATCTTACATCTGGAGGTATATGCTCCCTTTAATAAACCGGTCAGACTGAACCATCCTTCGATTCACTTTGACAAGGGCTTTGCCCTTCAAGTAGGAACTGCCTCGCTGCCGCCTGACGCGTCGGTGACCGTGAAGGAATTGCAGCCTGGCTTTGAGCCTGCCAGCGGATTGACGGCTGCAGGTTTGATCCTGCAAATCGACTTTCAGGGAACAAAACATAATCAATCATTTACTCTGTCTTATCCGATTGAGAGTCAACAAGAACAAGATCAGCCTGCCATCTTCAGACAGCGAAGCGCCGAAGAATGGGCCTATATTCCCACGGATATGAAAAAGGGATATGCTACAGCGACTGTACAAGAATCCTCTATATACGGTGTATTCTACGCAGCTCAAGTTCCAGCCGTCAGCGCTTCACCGGATGGAGGTCTGATTGATCCGAATACTAGTATCACCTTGGAAACATCACTGGCTGGAGCGGACATTTCCTATAATCAAGGGGGAGAATTCGTCCGGTATGACGCCAATGCTCGCCCTGTAGTCACCGGCGGGGGAACGATCGAAGCGTATGCAAGCAAACCCAACTTCCGAGACGGTGTTCTTTCGACATGGACATTCAGCACGGCCGAGGCCGAGGTCGTTGACAGCAAGCATATCATGCTTACTTTTTCAGATGCCATCGAAAGTACTGATGGTGGGGGAATACCGAAGATCACTTTGGGCAATGGAAAATCGTATACCCTTGGTATATGGCCGGAGGATGCGTCCTCATCTGCTTTGGTGATTGCGGACATGGCTCACTCCAGTTCCAACCGCATTTTGTTGACGCTCTTGCATGATACCGATACGCAGCTTCAAGATTCCTATGTCGTGAAGTTTTATCATCAGCATGGAGAAGGAAATGGGAATGCGAATTACGCGGCAAAAACGAATTCGTTTTTACTCGGAATCCTGCCGCCGCCACCACCACCGCCACCACCACCACCACCGCCGCCTCCACCTCCACCACCTCCACCGGAATTGGAGAAGATTGTGATCGAACAGGGGGAGACAACGACATTTGGCGCTTATATAACGTGGCCAGGCATTGAAGACGCAGCTGCTTATGAAATCTACCTGGATGGAGAGCGTGAAGCCATCATCGAATGGAACGACGAACTGCTTGATTTCTGGTTTGGATCTCTTGAGGCAGATACGACCTATAATGTCGTGATAAAAGCGTTCAATGCTGATGGGAAACTGATTGCACAGGGTAAAACGACGATTACGACGATGGGATTGGATCCCATCCTTGTCTATATCGACGAAACAACAGACTTTTCCATAAGCATTCACTGGGAGTACGAATCCCTGCTACCTCAAGGGCATTATCGCATCTATTTGAATGGGGAGTATAAGAAATCCGTATCCGCTGATGAGCCCATGACGTTCACATTCACTGATCTCGAGCCAGGCCGGGACTACCAGATTCTTGTGGAAGGATGGGCGGGAGGCGGCGCTGATTTCCCACAAGCATCCGGTGAAAAATCAGCGGCGACCACTGCCCCGTTAACATGATCACGGGAAGAAATCGAGTAGCGGAGTTGATTGTAGTGAATCGAAAAGGGAAAATACGGAAACAAAAATGGCTCGGCTTTCTACTGCTCATGGCCACGTTGCTTGCGGGGAATCAGGTAGCCGCTGCAGAAGCGACACCTGCTGTAAACTCCGCAAGCCAGCCGGTGCAAACTGCGGCTGTTCAAACGACAGCGGGAACCGGCGCTACCGGAGATGCAAATGGATCAGCGCTGTCCGCCATTTTTCGCAAACCTGGCGGGATCACGCAGCTCCCAGATGGCACGCTAGCTGTAGCTGATACCGAAAATCATCTGATCCGGAAGCTAGCAGCAGGTTTCGTATCCACCTATGCAGGCATCACCGTCACTCGTGATGAAAAGGGGTATCCGGGAGGCATGCTGCTGGACGGCTCTCGGGACCGTTCCCTTTTTCAACGGCCACAAGGCATCGCGGCAGATGCGCACGGAAATCTGTATGTCGCCGACAGTGGAAACCACGCAATCCGAAAAATAACGACAACAGGAGTTGAAACGATTGCGGGGACCGGTGTGCCCAGACATCGCGACGGCTCCGGCAGTGATGCGCAATTTTACGCGCCCAGCGCCTTGGCCATCGCCAAAGACGGCACCATTTACGTCACGGATACGCTGAACCATGCGATTCGTAAAATAGCCCCAAACGGAAAGGTAAGCACCTTAAACAAGCTGTCAGATCGAAAGGCCGTCTTAACCGAAGGCTATACAGAGTTTGCCGGAGACTTCAGGGACGGTAAATTATCCGAGGCAAAGTTCAATGAGCCGTCCGGCATCGCCATCGATGCAAAAGGGAATCTTTTTGTCAGTGATACGGGCAATCAGCGCATTCGGTATATCAATTTGGCGACGGAAACCGTGTCAACCGTGGCAGGCAGTCCGGCCCTTTCCTACCAGCCAAACAGCCTTTATGCAGACGGAGGGTATAAAGATGGGGCAGCCAGTATCGCGCAATTCCATTTTCCAAAAGGAATAGCGGTTACGGAAGATGGGGGGCTTGTCATTGCAGACAGCATGAACCATGTGATTCGCTACCTGCATGGTGATAGCGTATCGACAATCGCTGGAACAAGTGATCGGCATGAAGCCAGTCATCTTCGATTGCCCGTGGACGTGGCTGTGGATGCAAGCGGGACAGTTTGGATCGTTGATTCTTTTGCCAATCAAATTCGGCAGTTTACAGTAGCCACAGGTAGCAGCTTCATTCAAAAGTAACGGGAAAAGTCACTAAACAATCTTCAATAGCCAAAAATAGCGACGCAAAAATCTCCACAAAATCGTATTGGAAAAGCCTGAGGTGCAAGCAGCACGCATCAGGCTTTTTCCTTTGTTATGCATTCTTGACAATCTGAATGCCCATCTGGTTTTTGAAGTGGGTAAGCGCCCAGTCATGACCGGTCTGGTTGAAGCTGGCTACGGCATCTTCATGGATGACTACTCGGTATCCAAGGTACCAAGCGGAGATAGCCGTGTGCAATACACAGATATCGGTGCATACGCCAACAAGATGAATCTCACGGATTCCCCTGGCATTGAGCTGCAGTGCAAGATCGGTTCCCTCAAAGGAGCTGTATCGCGTTTTATCCATAAAGGTGATCGACGCTTCATGATCTTCATAAATTTGCTGAAGCGCACCGTACAGCTGCCGGCCCCAGGTTCCAATGATATTGTGCGGAGGATAAAGGGCTGTTTCCGGATGAAACGGATCATTTTCTCTATGCGCATCGACGGCCATGACGACGAAGTCACCGTTTTGGAGAAAGGAATTTGTCAACGCGACGATCTGCTTTTCAATGTTTTGACCAGGTTCTCCGCAAGTAAGGGCGCCGTCCGACGCTACGAAATCGTTGGTATAATCAATGACGATCAGCGCTTTTTTCTCCATGATGAAACCTCCCTTTTTTTTGAGTTTAGTTTAGGTGTGTTTCTGGTGTGTATTGCTGGTGTACTCCTCAGGTTTAATCGTATTTATCCTCGTCGATTCTGTATTCACCGGCCACGATTAGCTCTGCTTCAGTTTCAAAATTTAATAAGAGGGGGGCAGGCATTTGTTCCGCGATCTCGGCAATCAAAGGCAGCTCCATGAAAGCCTCCACTGTACGCGGACGATCCTCCAAATCTTCTGACCACTCACGAATCGCTTCCATCATCGAGTAAAATGAAGCTTCAAAGGTATCCGCCGTGGATTCCGCATCGTCGATATCGGCACGAGTCATGGCAGCCCATCGCTCCAGGGTGTCTGCCAAAGCCTTCCTCACTTTTTCATTCCCTGTCATAAAACCCTCCTCAGAGATAACCCTCGTATTCGTTAGCTTTATTGTACCAGAACTGATCAGATAAGAGCTGATAGATCGGTACGTACTTCTTCGTAAAATTCTATTTTTTGACCGAATATTGTGATGAAATGATTCCCCAACTACGATTCATGTGATAAAATATACGCGAACAATTGTTCTGTTATATACATTGTATTTCCCCGATTTCCGCGAAGGATGGTGAAGAAATGGTAGCAAACCGTTACACAGAAATAGAAGAGGTGATTGCATATATCCACCGGCATATTGATGAACCGCTTCCACTTTCTCGATTGGCCCGCTATGTCTCATACAGCCCCTACCATTTCACGCGTCTTTTTAAGCAAACAACCGGTTTATCACCGCTGTACTATATTTCCTCTCTCCGCTTGCAAAAAGCAAAAGATTTATTGCTGCAAACGAATTTGAGTATCCGGGATATCGGTTTGGAGATTGGACAACAGAGCCTCGGCACTTTTACTTCACGATTCACTGAAAGGGTAGGCGTAACGCCGTCCCAGTTTCGAAACTCAGCCCTGGAAGCGGACGACCATCTACGATCGTTGCAGAAGCTTAGCGATTGGCGCTCGTCTCATTTTACTACCATCTTCTCTTCCAACAATCGAATTGAAGGAACGGTTTATGCAGCATTACCATTTGAAGGGGTAATCTTGATTGGTTTGTTTGCAAAGCCGATTCCCGAAGGAATTCCATTATACGGGACGCTGCTTCCGTCTACTGGTTATTTTTGTTTTCCTGATGTCAAACCTGGCACCTATTACCTCATGGCGACCTCGGTTTCATGGGGGATGCAGGCGAAGGATATTCTGCTTCCTCATACCACGCTGCGAACCCGATCGAGGGAACCGATCATTGTCAAACACGGTGCCTTTGTCCCGTACCAGGAAGTCATGCTGTACCCTCCCCGTGCCGATGATCCACCCATTCTTATTTCGCTGCCGCTGCTGATGAATAACTTCCTTAGCCGCATGCTGCAAAATAGCAATCGATAAGAAACCTCCATTCAACAGTCATGATAGGATAGGAACGTTCGAAACCCGCATAAGGGTGAATGGAGGGAGAGAAACAGAGTGGAACAAACATCATCAAAGAGTAACGGTGGGACATTTGGGAGCAGAAGCAACTTTATCGTCGTGATGGTTATGATTCTCGGTGTATTCGTTGCCATTTTGAATGAAACGCTTCTCAATGTGGCTTTGTCCAAAATCATGGATGACATCGGGATTTCCCCAAGCACCGCACAATGGTTGGCGACTGGCTATCTGCTGGTGATCGGCGTACTGATCCCTGTCACGGCTTTTTTGATTCAAAGGTTCACGACGCGAAGTCTGTTTCTTTCAGCCATGGGTTTGTTTACGGCAGGAACCTTTATTGCGGCGATTGCTCCCGGGTTTTCCATCCTGTTGATTGGTAGAGTCCTTCAAGCGGCAGGAACGGGATTGCTTTTTCCCTTACTGACCAACGTTGTTTTTTCCATTGTTTCCATTGAAAAAAGAGGCTCTGCCATGGGAACGATTGGCATTGTCATTACCTTTGCTCCCGCAATTGGACCCACACTCTCAGGCATCATTGTGGAACATTTCAGTTGGCGGGTTCTCTTTCTCAGTGTTCTCCCGATCGCGCTGTTTGTCATTCTGTTTGCCTTTTGGAAGCTGAAGAATGTGACAGAGACAACCAAGCCAAAGATTGATGGATTATCGCTTGTGCTCTCAACCTTGGGATTTGGGGGAATCGTATACGGTTTCAGCAGTGCTGGAGAAGGGCATGGGGGATGGACGAGCACAGAAGTGCTACTGCCCATCGTTATTGGCATCTTGTCTTTAGGACTGTTTACCTGGAGACAACTGACGATGACGGAGCCGTTCCTTGATCTGCGCGTGTTTGCTTACCGGATTTTCCGCATCTCGACTCTGATTATGATGATTGTTATGATGGCGATGTTTTCTGCCATGATGTTGCTGCCGATTTTCCTCCAGAACGCGCTTGGGTATAGTCCGCTTCAGGCAGGTCTGGTCATGTTGCCAGGCGGTATTGTCATGGGAATCATGTCTCCGATCACCGGACGATTGTTTGACCGGTTTGGCGCCAAATGGCTTGCCGTTATCGGACTGGCACTGATCGGACATACGCTGTGGCAATTTGCCTTTATCACGTTGTCTACCTCATACAGTGCGATCATGATCTTGAATACGTTGTTAATGCTGGGGATATCGATGCTCATGATGCCGGTCATGACCAACGCGCTGAACGAGCTTCCGCCTCCATCCTACCCACATGGCACCGCCATTATCGGCACGCTTCAACAAGTAGCAGGCGCTGTTGGAACAGCACTGCTGGTAACGGTCATGTCAAATATCTCCAAAGGGTATCTGGAGGATTTGCCTGGGGCTGCAGAAGATTCTACACATCAAATTTTCGCCATGATTGCGGGGATGAAAAGTGCGTTTCTACTCGCATTTGGTCTCGTCGTCATTGCTTGGGCCACTTCATTCTTTCTGAAAGCGGCCATGCCACCGAAGGGAGAACTGAAAAGGAAGCAAGCCTCAGCACACGAATGGTGACTTCTGTTCCATTTGCCCGATCTCGTCAAATTCTAAATTCAAAACCCTATCCCGTTCGAGAAAGAAGTGGTCGCTTTTTGCCACTTCTTTTTGTGTTGTGATTCTTGTTCCAGCCCCCCAAAAAAAATAGGCACCTTGAGGAAGAACCATCTATGGTGGGTCCGACATAAATTTACAGTATATGTTGATGGGGTATGCTTGTCGGTTGGAAAGCAATCCTGTCCAGCTATAATTTCTTGTATGTGCGCCAATAAAAGCAGGAGGTGAAAAGAAAACATGGATGATTTCAAAAAAGACCTGCGGAGGTTGAAGGCTGACAAGTTTAAAAGTGGAGAAGTAACGCCCTGGAACAATGAGCAACGCAAAGACGGTATGCTCGTGCAAGGTAGATGGGGGCGCTGCAACTGCTCCTGCCGTTGTTCTTGCCGTTGTTCCTGCAGCTGTTCCTGCAGCTGTTCTTGCAGTTGTTTTTGCACCTGCTTCTGCACTTGCTTTTTCTGTATCTAAGCTCCGGGTTATTTCTACATTCTTTCGGACAAAGAGACTGCCCCTTCACAGTCCAGCTATCGGGCTTGAAGGGGCTTTTTTACCAAAATATCGGCATGAGGGACAAATAGACGTACATATGATTACGGTGACAATGAGGGGCAGCTATTTGGGATGGCACCCAGTAAGGAGGAGTGACATGACAAGCATGGATCCTTCTATGCGTTTAAAAGTAAAAAGAGACACGTTTTTTCTACCTGATCCAAATGGCAGTGTGTATTTTCGGAATCATGTAGGCTCATTCCGCATGGAAGGCACGATGATCGATCAATGGATAGAAAAACTGCTGCCGCTATTCAACGGGGAGCATACATTGGCCGAGCTGACAGACGGACTGCCCGATGAATACCGGGATCAGGTGTACGACATCGCCGAAACCTTGCATCATAATGGGTTCGTTCGGGATGTTAGTCAAGATCATCCGCATCAGTTGCCGGACAAAATTCTTAGCAAATTTGCTTCACAAATTGAATTTTTGAACGAAATGTCTGATTCAGGCGCATACCGTTTTCAGAACTATCGTCAAACAGGAGTGCTGGCCGTCGGTTCTGGTCCTCTGTTTGTTTCCCTGGTATCGGCGATGCTCGAATCGGGCTTGTCGAAGCTTCACTTGCTGATTACCGATGCAATGCCGACCAATCGACAAAGGCTGGAAGAACTGGCAGCCCACGCCCGCATGGCAGATCCTGAAATCATGATGGAAGAGGTGGTCCTGCCAAAGGAAGGCGTGCGTACTTGGAGGGAAGCAGTAAAGCCTTTTGATTTCATTTTGTATGTATCACAGACAGGCGAGATTGAGGAGTTAAGAGAGCTCCATGCTGTCTGCAGGGAAGAGGGCAAAGCACTTTTGCCCGCCATCATCTGGGAACAGACAGGACTGGCAGGGCCGCTTGTGCATCCAGAGTCTGAAGGATGCTGGGAGTCGGCGTGGCGGCGAGTGCACAAGACAGCTCTTGAAAAAGACCCTCAGCTCCATGCGTATTCCTCTACGGCGGGAGCCATGTTGACCAATGTCATTGTGTTTGAACTGTTTAAAACAGTGACAGAAGCCACTCCCTCCGAATTGAAGAACAAGATTTTCCTGCTCGATCTGGAGACAGTGGATGGAACTTGGCATTCTTTCCTGCCGCATCCGCTCGTGAATGAAGCTCCCAGCCTGGCTTGGATCGAAGACGTAGACGACTACATCAAACGGGAGTCAGGCGGTGAAGAGCAAAGTGAAATCATCGATTATTTCACTACATTAACCTCCAGCGAAACGGGGATTTTCCATGTTTGGGAGGAAGGAGATTGGAAACAGCTCCCCTTGGCACAATGCCGCATTCAAGTGGTTAACCCGCTATCGGAGGGGCCAGCGGAACTGTTGCCGGAAATGATCTGTGCAGGACTGACCCATGGGGAGGCACGGAAAGAGGCAGGTCTGGCCGGAGTAGAAGCCTATGTGACGCAATTCATCCGCAGCTTTAGCTTTGTCCCTTTGACCAGCCCTAATCAGGCTGGCGGGGATCGCTTTGTGGAACCGCAGGAGTTTGTCGGGATCGGAGCAGGAGAAACAGGAGCAGAAAGCGTATGCCGCGGGTTGCAAAGCTATTTGACAGAAGAACTGCGCAAACAGCTACAGGAACGACCCCCTGCAGTTTCTACGCTCCAGCTATGCACCGTAGAAGATAAACGTTGCCAGTATTATTTGCAGGCTCTGACTACCATGCTCGGTGAGCCCGTCATCGGCCTGGGAACCGATGTCTGCGGTTTTCCTGTGATCTGGGTGGGTACGCTAGGAAGCTGGTATGGCAGTATTGGTTTGCAGGTCACGCTTGCGCTGCGGAATGCTCTGCAGGCGGCGCTGCATGAGGCTCAAAACCAGGCAGAGTTCCCCCCAAGGCTCGCGTGGAAGGTATCTGCTGTCCAGCTGGTTGAACAGGAGCCGCAAGACTTGGTGATACCAGCTTGCGAGGAGACGGCACTTCCTGAGGTTCTTGAGCAGGCACGCCAGGTACTGAAACAGAATCGGAGACAGCTTTCCCTTCTAGATCTGGCGCTGGAGCCATTTTTACAAGAGGACCTGGCAGGAGTGGTTGGCGTGGTGGTGAGAGAGGAGGAATCCCCGTGAGCGCGGTCTTTTTGGTGATTGGAGAAGGACTGCTGGCTGATCTGGTATGCAAAGAACTGCATGGGCAATTTCAGATTGTTCGGCAACCGGATGTAAAAACAAACGTATCCCATGCCGTGGATTTGGCTCTGGTGCTCCATGATGCCTGGAACCCCGCTGTTCATCAGGAGGCGGAAGAGGTGTTTCAACCTGCCGGGATTCCTTGGCTGCGTGGATTCGTGTCATTTGGAGAAGGGGTAGTGGGGCCTTTAGTTCGTCCTGGTATTCCCGGTTGTTCCCGGTGCGCGGACCTTAGAAAGCTGATGGCGTCAAATGACCGCAAAGAGTTGTCAGAGCTTTACATGATACTGCGCGAACAAGGGGGACCATCCCAGGACGCATGGGCATCTCACAACGGACTTTTGCATGTGGCGTATCTGGTCGCAGCCGAAGCGCAGCGAATCGTGACCGGTGCGGAGGTCTGCTTGGAATCAAATGTGTTTTTGATCAACCTGAAAACGCTACAAAGCTCACGTCATTTTATTCTTCCTGACCCTGCATGCGCCTTCTGCGGTCATGTACCCGATGATTCGGCTTTGGCGGCCCGGATCACGCTTCAGCCGCGTCCCAAGATCAGTGCCGACAGTTACCGCTGCCGTTCGATGGATGAATTGAAAAACGTGTTGAAAAAGGACTATCTGGATTACCGGACAGGCTTTTTGAATGGAAAATTGCGAGACCTCGTATCCCCCTTTGCCGATGTTAGTGTGAATCTGCCCTTATTTTCGGGAGACGAGTCTACAGCCGGACGGACACATTCCTACGAAGTCAGCGAATGCACCGCCATATTGGAGGGCTTGGAGCGGTATTGCGGCCTCACTCCACGCAGCAAGCGAACCGTGGTCCACGACAGCTATCGCAAACTGGCAGATCACGCACTAAATCCGCTGACGGTAGGGGTGCACACGCAGGAACAATACGAAAAACCCGGCTTTCCTTTCCAAAGATTTGATCCCGACAGACCGATGAATTGGGTATGGGGTTATTCCTTTTTGCAAGAGCGCCCCCTGTTGGTTCCCCAAATGATCGCTTATTACAACCTGGGTGACGGTGAGGGGATCGTCTTTGAAACCTCGAACGGCTGCGCGTTGGGTGGAAGCTTGGAAGAAGCGATTTTTTATGGAATCTTGGAAGTAGTGGAGCGTGACTCGTTCCTGATGACCTGGTATGCAAATATGCGTCTGCCGCGTCTAGATCCCGCTTCCGCCAATGATCAAGAATTGAACTTAATGCTCGAACGAATACGGGCCGTGGCGGATTTTGATGTCTATCTGTTTAACGCGACGATGGAAAACGGAATTCCCAGCATCTGGACCTTGGCGAAAAGCAGGAGACAGGAAGGCATGAACCTGATCTGTGCAGGCGGCGCTCATCCAGATCCCGTACGGGCGGTAAAGAGCTCTTTGCACGAGGTAGCGACCATGATGCTGACGCTGAATGAAAAATTTGAGACAAACCGGGAAAAGTATGTCAGTATGCTGGGCAATCCGTCTCTGCTGCAAAAGATGGAGGATCATTCCATGGTGTACGCCTTGCCGGAAGCGGAGGAACGTCTGCATTTTCTGCTGGATGAAAATCGTCCGCTACAGACATTCGAAGAGGCATTCCAGAAGAGGGCGAAGCATGAAGACTTGACCGATGATTTACAGGACATTCTCCAGTCGTTTCGCAGGCTAAATATGGATGTGATTGTCGTGGACCAGACTACACCTGAAATTCTGCGAAATGGACTGCATTGTGTGAAAGTGCTGATTCCGGGAACGCTGCCGATGACATTTGGCCATCACTTTACCCGCTTGACGGGGCTGGACCGGGTATTGCGAGTACCAGCAGAATTGGGCTATGTCAAAAGGCCGCTCACACCCGAAGAGCTAAATCCCTATCCGCATCCGTTTCCATAAGCTGTTTCCGGGAGGAAGAAGGATGAGTCTGGACGCCTTTTTATACGACTTGCATTTTGACACCGACAAAGCCAAACCAGTGGACTTTGAGGTGGATTGGGAAGACGCTCCGCATCCCTACAAGCTCTACCGCCGTTTGCCAGCCATTCCGCTATGTCCGGAGGTCCCACTCACACTTGAAGGGCGAACCTCCCCGACCAAGCCTGACCTGCGGGAATTTGGTCATTTTCTCTGGTATGTATGCGGCCTCACCCAATTGAGCCAGACGTACCTGGAAGACGAAGTTGCGGAGGAGCATTGGTTCGGACCACTGCAGTCGTGTCGGCGGTTTATCCCCTCTGGCGGTGCCATGTATCCTTATGAGTTATACGTATATCTAAAAATGGAGGATGCTCCGTCCGGTATTTACCATTATGATGTGGCTCATCACCGTTTGGTACGGCTGCGAAGTGGCAACTTCGACTCCTATTTGGCACGTGCACTGGGCGATCGCTGTGACATTTCTGCCTGTTTTGGAGCGGCTTTTGTATCCAGTATGTATTGGAAAAATTTTTACAAATACAATAATTTTGCTTATCGCCTGCAGGGATTGGATACGGGTGTGATGATTGGGCAATTGCTGGAAGCAGCGAAACGCTTTGGCTTTGAAGCCGGAGTGCGCTTCCAGTTTTTGGACCGGGCTGTCAACCATTTGCTGGGACTGTCTGAACAAGAAGAGAGTGTCTATGCGGTCATTCCGCTGTCGCTATCACCGATAAGCGAATGGTTCACCAAACCAAGCAGAGGCGGAAGCGGCGGGAGCATATCTGCCACAGAATTATGCCGGGAGCTGACAGCCGTTCAGCATGAGCATTACGTTCGCTCGCAGCGGGTGTTGCCGTTTCCGATGCTGATCAAGATGAACGAAGCTTCCATGATGGAGTCGATGGATACACAGGATACACGGGATACAACGCATACATTTGACTCACTGGACACGAAGAACTCAGCTGAAATTTCCGGTGTCATTCAGAACCGGATCGGTTCAAACCGAAATTGGCATGACGAAGGAGCAACCATCACACTTCCTCGAGGACAACGGCCACCCGTGGATCTGGCGGTGGCCAGCCAAAAGCGATTTTCACCAGAGAGGGATTTCGTTTTGGAGAAGGTGGGCCTAGAGCAACTCGCCGCACTACTGCATGAAGCGACAGCGTCCTTCCGCTACACCAATGATCTGGATGGAGAAGAGGAGGAGTCTGCTCGTGTTTCTCTGTACGGCTGTTTTTATCAGGTGGAGGGGGTTCCAGATGGAGCATACCGATATGACAGCACTGCGCATGCACTCCGGCAGTTGCGCCCCGGCGATCATCGGCTCTGGCTACAGGAAGGAATGGCCTTGGACAACGTAAATCTGTTTCAGGTACCGCTTTGTTTCCATGTGGGCGGGGATCGAGATCATCTCAAGACGGTTCTGGGATACAGAGGGTACCGCATTCAACAGATGGAAGCTGGGATGCTCGTTCAGCGTTTATTGCTGGCAGCTTCAGCCAGCGGGATGGGCGGCCACCCGCTCCTTGGATTTGATGTGAGCTCTTGTGACGAGCTGTATCAAATAGCTTCCCAAGGAAAAACCTGTCTGATCCAGATTCCAACTGGTCCCTATCGCCATCGCCCCAAGCTGGAGGGCAGCTTGCGTGGATAGGGGGGAGTAGAGGCAGACACGATGTGCCATAGCGAAAGCTTCTTCATGTATCTATGCCTCTATCACATGCCCGCAAAAGAGGGCGTGTGGTAGAGGATATTTTCATTTATCACCCTTCCCCTCATGGGTATTCCAGACACTTGGCGGTTTTTCAAGGCTTAATAAGGCAAAAACATCATATGAGTGGTAAAAATAGATCATTCATAAACAGTTTCTCTATTTCAAACTCTTTGATAAGATGTTTTGTTATAGGGGTACTTAACTGTGAAGATGTTGATGCTTTGACATATCTTTCAATTGATACAAACATGACGCCATTTCCCCCTTGATGGTGGTTCATGAAAAAAACGAACGATTCAATCGGCAGGAGAGAAGGTGAGCGCTGTGAACATGCAGGGATTGCTGGTTGACGATTTTGGAGAGCGGGCAATATTCGCCCAGTCACCCCCATCTGTGTCCTGAGAAGGGCAACAGAAATAGGGGGTAGGCAGTTACCCCCAAAAGGGGGATCAAAGGTATGGGAAGGAAGTTCCTGCTTCATCCGCTTACGATTCGATACGGCGTTTTTATGCTGGGTTTAGCCGTTATGTCTTTTGGGATCGGAATGATGGTTGAAGCTAATTTAGGCGTTGCTCCGTGGGACACCCTGCATATTGGATTACAGAAAACGTTTGGACTGACCATCGGTATGTGGTCACAAATCGTGGGGGCTATCATTATCCTCGCCTCTTATGTAATCGGCAGGATCAAGCCAACCGTGGGCATGTTTTTGAACATGTTTTTCTTTGGGCTGTTCCTCGATCTATTCATGTGGCTGAACTGGATTCCCTCCGGTGAGACTGAAATAGAACGAATCGTCTTGTTCAGTGCCGGTCTGCTGATCTATACGTTCGGTACGGGAATGTATATCTCGCCGCGATTAGGGGCGGGACCGCGTGACAGCTTCATGCTGGCTTTGCATGAACGGCTGGGATGGGGCATCGGCAAAGTAAGGATTGGGATTGAGTGCGCGGTGATGTTGGTTGGCTTTTTGCTCGGAGGTCCGGTTTCGGTGGGAACACTGGTGACGGCACTGACAGTAGGGCCGTTGATCAAACAGTTTATCCCGATGTGGGAGCGAATGATGGCAAAACCTTTTGGAAAAACAGCAGAGGCACAGTTGATTAAGTAGACTTCAGCAAAACCACCACCTGAGCATGTCAGCGTGGTGGTTTTGCCGTTTCGTTAGAAACTCCACTCACTTACTTGATTATTTTCAGGGATTTCATTCAATGGTTTGCCTTCTTTATAGTACAGAGAAGGGGATAGTATGACAAAAAAGATATGAGGATGATAGCCATATTCACTTAATTTTTTATAGATCATGGAAGCGAGTGCGTCATGTTTTTTTTGTTCTCTTGGAAACATCATAATCTCCACGGATAATGGAGAGTTTGTTACTTGCTCAACATGAAGAAGTTCTATTTTTACAATCTCCCTCGGGATGCTGATGAGGTTGGAAAATTCTTCTATAATAAATGGAGATACGTCCTCGATCACACTTTTTTCAAAGCCTTTAAACCTCAAAAATGGCATGGTAATTTCCCCTTTTCAAAACATGCTTTCATTATACAACTATTTAATACGCTTTAAAAATTACCGAATAATTTCATAAATCAACCCTTTACCAGAACAAATGAAAAAAGAGACGAAACCTCGTTGAGTCAGCGAGGTTTCATTGTCTCTACACCCATCTGTCAATGCACAAACGGGTCATGAATGTACGGTCCTTTGATGGCAAGGCGCATCAATTGGGTAGCCATATATTTCGGTGTGTACGGCATGTCCTTTTCCAACCACCACACAATCACCCCGAGAAATGCTGCAGCGTAGTATCTCACAGCGATTTCCCTTGGCACAGTAAGCAGTTGGTCATCCGGCTGCATTTCGTTTATTCCGCCCGAAATAAAAGTGATGAGAACTTCCATCATACGAGAAGTGAAGTGCGGCATGTTTTTTTCCGTTAAAAAAACCTTGTACAATTTCGCATTTAGCGAGATTTGTTCAAACAGATGTATAAAATTTTGATGTGGTTGATCGCTTTGAAAATTAAAATCAGATTTCCCACCAAAAGACGCTGTAATACTCTCCTTTAAGTCCTGCAGGATTTCATCGGAGCTTTGGCAGAGCAGGTCGAGCTTGTCGCGATAATGCAGGTAAAACGTGGCTCGATTAAGAGTTGCCCGGTTCGTAATATCTTGAACGGTAATCTTCTCATATCCTTGCTCATGAATTAATTCGACAAGCGCGTCTCGTAACAATTGACGCGATCTAAGCACACGGGGGTCCACTTTTTGTTTTTTCGACATTTTGCTGCTCCTTGTATTACTTTTTTCCTTTTTACAACATTACATAATGATTTGTCGAGTAAGCGACGTATCAATGGTTTATGTTCATTGCTCTTATTATACCGCTTGTTATAATGAAATTAACAACACTGTGTTGATAAAACAACAATATGTTTATTTCAATACGATATCGTAATGGTAAGCGCTTACCATTCTTAGAGTGGAAACTCGCCGTACCTCAAAATCGCAAAGTGGCGGTGGTTTCTGTTTGGAAATGCTGATCGTAACGAAAGAATATTTATTTGGAAAGGATGAGGAAATCATGGGTCGTTTGAATGGAAAAGTGGCTATTATCACTGGAGCGGCAATGGGAATGGGTGCGGCCGAAGCAAAACTTTTTGCGCAGGAAGGAGCAAAGGTTATTGCAACAGATATTCAGGTACAAGCACTGAACCAAGTCGTACAGGATATTAAAGAAAATGGCGGCGATGCCTTTGCGATGAAGCATAACGTAACGTCTGAAGAAGAATGGAAAGCTGTAATTGCGGAAGCGGTCAATCGCTACGGTAAAGTTGATGTCCTGGTAAACAACGCAGGTGTCGCTTCGCCAAAAACCATCGCAAATATGGACATGAATGAATGGAATAAGATCATGGACATTAACCTAAATGGCTGCGTGATCGGGATGAAATATGTCATTCCTGAGATGCAAAAAGCAGGCGGAGGCTCGATCATCAACATCTCCTCGATCGGCGGCATTGTCGGCATGGCCGGTACAAGCCCGTATACGGCTGCCAAAGGCGCACTGCGCGTGCTGTCCAAATCGGCTGCTGTTGAGTACGGAAAAGATAAAATTCGCGTCAATTCTTTGCACCCCGGTATCGTGGTAACGCCAATGACAGCACCATCAATGGAGGAGGGAGCGATCCCTTACTATAAAACGTACACCCAGCTTCCTTACTTCGGCGAACCTGAAGATATCGCATATGGCGCGATTTTCCTCGCATCTGATGAATCGCGTTTTATGACAGGCGCTGAATTAGTAATCGATGGCGGATGGACTGCGCTTTAAATGCATGAAAAGAAACAGCTTCCATGCTTTATTGGGGAAGCTGTTTTCACTTTTTGTCTAAAGCTTATCCGAACCTTACAGGAAAAACCGTCACGTTACGGGGGGAGTCCCCGCTCATGACGGTTTTTCTTTTTAGTGGGTAGTACCAGCGTCGGTGAACCAGAGGCAAACATATGAATTACATTGGACTCGTCCGAAATAGCCTTCTTTTCACGCACTCTTTATGGTGGATTGTTTGTTTCGACTACCGTCACTGGCGGCACCGCCAAAGCCGCACGAGTGGAAAGAGATTGTTTCGTAATATTGCGGTTTCATTCGAAAATGCGTACACCCGAGTTCTGCGATTGTATAATGTGAATCAGCAATGGAATTTCACAAGATGAAGGGGGATGCATTTTCCACATGATGAAGCATCATTCAATTTTTAATCTTGATACGGATGAACGCATGGACATTGGAACCTATCTGTTGGAAGAAATCAATGACTATATGACGCAAATACGCGGGGAGCGTGTCTCACCTGAACTTAGTGTGGATTCGGTTGCAGAACACGCACGTAGATTATCTTTTGAGCATCCCGTCAGCGTGCGTGAGGCGATTGATCATATCCTGGAGGGATTAAGGCAATACCAGGTGCATACGCCACACCCGCGATATTTCGGCCTGTATAATCCGCGGCCCAACTTCATGGGAATTATGGCGGACACGATTACTGCAGCATTCAATCCGCAGCTTGCAGCCTGGAGCCATGCGCCTGTAGCGGTCGAAATGGAGAACTATGTATTGAAAGAGATAGCTGCAAAATTCGGTTATTCAGTAGAGGCAGCAGATGGAACATTTACAACGGGGGGAGCGGAAGCAAATCTGACGGCCGTACTGACCGCACTCGTTCATTGTTTTCCATCTTATGCCAAAGAGGGGCTGAGGTCGCTCCCCACGCAGCCCGTTATGTATGCCTCTGCTGAGAGCCACCATTCCCTGGTAAAGGCAGCGCGTTCCTGCGGACTGGGTACAGATTCCCTTCGTATTATTACGACGGGCTCTGAAATGCAAATGGATGTTCACGCGCTTCATCATCAAATTCAAGTGGATCGCGCTGCTGGATACACTCCTTTTCTCATCATTTCGACGGGGGGAACGACCGGTGCCGGAGCGATTGATCCCATTAACGAAATGGCAAATCTGGCTGAACGTGAGCAACTGTGGCTGCATGTGGATGCAGCGTACGGTGGAGCCTCCGTGTTTGCACCTGAACTGCGGGATCTACTTCGTGGTATTGACCGAGCTGACTCCATTACCTTCGACGCGCATAAGTGGATGTCTGTCCCGATGGGAGCGGGAATTTATATCACACGGCATAAGGACATCTTACATAAAACATTCAGCATCACGGCAGATTATATGCCGAAAGAAGGGGCTGATCTGGATGTTATTGATCCGTTCACCCATTCCATTCAATGGTCGCGAAGGTTTATCGGTTTGAAAGTATATGTATCGCTTGTGACAGCTGGTTGGGAAGGCTATCGCAGCATGGTGCAGCACCAAACAGAGATGGGCAATCGGTTGCGCCGGGAGCTTGCTTGCTCTAACTGGAAGGTTGTCAATGATACCGTATTGCCTGTCGTATGCTTTACGGATTCCCATATTCAATCAAAGAGCCAATCGAATTTCGCATCATTTATATGTCAAGAGATTTTACGTTCAGGGCAGGCATGGATTTCCGTATACGAAATAAACAAGGCTCCAGTGCTGCGGGCTTGTATAACGAACTACGATACAACAGAGGAAGATATTATGGTATTGATGCAGCTGCTGAATGGAGCAAGAGCAAAATATTTGGAAGAGACATCCGAACGGTCTTAGCTGAATCTAAAGCCAAGGAAGACATCATACCATCAATGTGCTGACCCATTGTCAGGACTTGCACCATAAACCCATTCCTTTCTGTTCTGACGATGGAAGGGTACATGTAAAAAAGCAATGGATCATGCGCTGTTGAGGTTACAGTAATTGCCGACTGAAAGTCCACGGTTTTAATCGTGGGATGAAAGACGGCTTTGCCTGAACATCCCCTCATGGAATGGGCAGGGCAAACACATAGCACATGTGCGAGTACTTTTCTTTTTTATTCATCGTTGTAGTTTGTTATTTATACTAATACAATGATTATATGGAACAAGAATATAGACGTACAGCTACTACAGTATCTCTCATCAACTATCATTTTGTTTTCTGCCCTCGTTATCGAAGAAAAGTATGAGTGAAGCAGGTGGAAATTCGATTCAAGGAACTACTTGAAAAAATATGTCAAGAGAATGGCTGGCATATTGTAGCAATGGAAGTTATGCCAGATCATGTCCATCTGTTCCTGAACGGTCTTCCCACCGATTCTCCATCAGACATTATGGCAAAAGTGAAAGGGGTGACCTCTCGAATATTGAGGCAGGAGTTCAAGCATCTTGCTCATTTGCCGAGTCTGTGGACACGCTTTTTTTCGTAAGTACAGCAGGAAACGTATCAAGCGAAACAGTAAAGCGTTATGTGGAAGAACAAAAGAAAAGGGGGTGAACATATGCAAGCTTTAACCGTTAAAATTCGCATATTTCCTGATCAACCAGATATTCTTCGTCATGTAGGAAAGGAATATATTCGTGTAGTCAATCAGCTAACAGAACAAGCGGAACAACTTGGTGTGTTTCCAAAAACAACCACTAAAAATGTAGCAACCATTCTACCAGCAGCCGTCTGTAATCAAGCTATACGTGATGCCAAGAGTGTATACCGAAAAATCAAGAAGTTGGGTACTCGCCCTATTCTGAAAAAACCTGTCTATTTCGTCAACAATCAAAACTACACGGTATCCGAAAATATAGTTGCTTTCCCTATCGTTGTAGAGGGAAAGACGAAGAAAACAGCGTGTCGTGCTACGATGACGAGCCGAGATAGGGAACTGTTAAGCAAAGGAAAATCTGGATTGATGCGTATCATTGAAAAGTCAGGGAAATGGTACGCTCAAATTTCGGTAGGAGTGCCTACAAGCGTAACAAACAACGAAAACATCATGGGTATTGATCTTGGTTTGAAAGTTCCTGCTGTTGCTGTCACTTCTACAGGTAAAACCCGATTCTTTGGAAACGGCAGACAGAACAAGTACATACGAAGAAAGTACCAACAACGTAGACGTAAATTAGGGAAACTCAAAAAGTTGTCTGCCGTTCGCAAGCTAGGCAACAAAGAACAACGATGGATGAAAGATCAAAACCATAAGATCAGCCGACAGATTGTCAATACAGCCATTCAGGAAGGCGTGTCGGTCATGAAGCTGGAACGATTAGAGAATATTCGCAAGACGGCAAGAACAAGCCGTAAAAACGCAAAGAATCTGCACAGTTGGACTTTCTATCAGCTTCAGCAGTTCATCTCCTACAAAGCAAATTTAGTTGGCATAAAGGTTGTGGAGGTCAATCCTGCCTACACTTCTCAATGCTGTCCTGCCTGTGGTGAGAAGAACAAAGCGAGAGACAGAAGGTACAAGTGTTCATGCGGATTCAAAGCTCATCGCGATCGGGTTGGAGCCATCAATATCATGCGTCAACCTGTGACAGATGGTAACAGTCTGTCAGCCTAAGATGCTATAGGCACTGTCTTAGGACGGGCTGATGAGACAGCCCTGAACCTGGGGGAACTACGGATAGCAGAAATGCACTTCCGACTACCACCCAAGAATCCCACTGGTACTGAAGGTGTCAGCTTGCTCCTTTAGGGGTGGGAGTCTCAAAATTCGCATGATTCATTGCTTTTGTTGCCTTCTGATTTGCTACGCTCTTCAAGGAATGCTTGCCTGGCTTCCTTCACCAGCGCAATGATCATCACGATAACGAGAAGGTAAACAATATCGAAAAACCAGATCAGTGGCATTGGATTACTGAGCATAGCAGCCAACATGGGTGACATTAACCCGCCCATAATTCCTGCCATTACGCCTTCGATGGAAGCCATTAGGGAGACAAATTTCCCTGTTAGATATCCAGCTATCATGCCAATTAGGATGGCAGCGATTGTCGAAATAGTCAGACCACTGGCCAGATAAGTGTCTATATTCATTCCCAAGGAGACACTCGACATCGCCCCAATCGACATGGCAATAATCATACCGTCCATACAAGACAGATCGTTTCGATTCTTGTAGACGTATAGGATGGCACCTATCGTTAACAAACAGAGAAAAAGTATGTTTAGTAAGAGCATATTCCCCTCCTTGGTAAGGGATTTCTTTTATGCCGAGTACATTTTCTAGCTCCTACGTCTGCTACACCCGCATTTGCAATCACTACTGCATCTACCCCGACAAAGACATCTGAGCGCCACTGTAACCACCTCCTGTAAGCAGAATATGTTTTTGATCAAGAAAGTTGTTTTATTTGGGTTTGGGATCATAACTATTTTTGGACAATGCTGCTCCGGTAGGAACAGAGCTGCGGGTAACCGTGGAAACGAACGGGTTTACCGAAGTAGCGTTGATTTCTGTAAAAAAGTAACAATCCGGTTACCAAAGAAGCTGTCGTCACAGACATGTGTCGACAGCTTTGTTTTTGATGTCGCGGGAATACAAATGAAAACGCGAGTGGCGCTATCTGGTTCCACAAGAAATAGGGCAATCTTTAGACTAAGGCGAACTAATTTCTTTTCGTATCTCCATGAGTATCCGGACTTCGTTAAACAAAAATCATACCCTTGATCTTTTCGCTTCCTGTAATTAGAATAACAGAAAGAAGCTTTGCTTCAAAATGAGTTAATATAAGAATTAAAACTTCTTATAGGGGCGATAGTCGAAAAATGGTTACGATACGCGAAAAAATCCGAACACAGTATGCTCAGTTAACCAAGCAACAAAAAAAGGTAGCAGAACATCTTCTAGAAAACCCAGAACTGTTTGTAAATCAGACTGCATCGAGTGTAGGGGAACGAATCGGTGTTAGTGAGACAACTGTTATACGGTTTTGCTACGCAATGGGGTATAGCGGTTTCAGCCAATTGCAAAGAGAAGTATTTGCCGAGCAGCTACGGAATGAAAAAAATGCATTTACACATCATCAGGAAACAGAGGAACGATTTAAAAATAAGCAGCACTTTTTTAGTGAAGTGGTAAAAGAAAATTTGAGACGAATCGAGGGGATGCTTGGACTTATTTCTGAAACTTCCTTTGAAAAGGTTTTGCGCAAAATTAGTAAATCGAAGAAAGTCCTATCAGTAGGCTTGCGGTCATCGTATGCACCTGCACATTGGCTGGCATTCAGCTTACGCATGCTCTGTGAAGATGCACAGGTGTATAACCCAAATACGGATGATATTGTCCAACTCTCTTCAAAAATGGATAAACAATGGGTACTGATCGCTTTTTCGTTTAAAAGATACAGCAAAGAAACCCTGGATATTGTAAGGATAGCTAAAAATAGGGGAGTTTATATTATTGCAATTACTGATGATGTTCTAGCACCTGTCAGCCAACATGCTGATATTGTGCTGCAGGTTCCCTGTACGGATTCCTCTACACTCGATGTCACTCCGCCACTTTTTGTGTTGCTACATGCAATTGTTGCTGGTATGTCAGTGATTGATTCAGAGCAAGTCAGGCAAAGAATATTGGAATATGAACATCATTTCGAGAGTTACAGAACGATAATGGAAGAATAAATTTCTGGATGAAAGCTGCCTAGCCAAATAACCTAACAGAGAGGATAAGTTAGAGATGAACTTGCAATATAAAATCGAAGAACTAGTTGGACAAACAACATCAACATTCGGGATTGTCATCAAGCATCTAGAGACAAATGAAGAGGTAAAGATTAATGAAGGGCATCTCTTTCAAATGGCAAGCTGTTATAAAGTACCGATTCTCGCGACTTTGTTTCGCGATGTGGAAGCGGGAAAAATCGATTTACATTCAAGAGTCCGTCTTTCATTGGCAGATCGTGTACCGGGCTCAGGCGTATTAAAAGAATTCGATCCCGGATCTGAGGTTTCGGTGAAAGATTTGGCAACCCTGATGATTATTGTTAGCGATAATGTTGGAACGGACAAAATACTTGAGATGGTAGGCGTGAATCACACTGACCAATATATGAAGAGTATCGGATTACAAAATACCTATGTGAATCTGACATGCTGGCAGTTATTAAGTTTGGTGGTAAACCTAGACCCCGATTTGCATAGCTGCGAACAGTATGAAGAAGTGTCGCTTCGTCTGTTCCAGGCAAAGCATGACAAAAGAAGCATTGTGTTTACCAAGAGTATCGAGAATAATGTGTCAACGCCAGCTGATATGGCATTATTGTTAGAGAAAATAGCCAGGAAAGAGTTGATTTCAGAGAGAGCGTGTGAGCAGATGATGGACATTATGAAAAGACAGCAGTTGCGAGATCGGATTCCAAATATGTTGCCTGCCGGAACCCCAGTGGCTTGTAAATCAGGTTCAGTCGGTGGTGTTCATAATGATATTGGCATCATTTATTTACCTGAAGAAAAAGGTACCGTCATTGTTTCGGCTTTCTCTGAAAAAAACAACTCACAAATAGAGGCTGCGCAAATGATCGCGAAGGTTGCGAAATCCGCGTACGACTATTTTGTTACCAAGTAACAAGACAAAGAAGGCGTCTGTAAGGAGCAATGAGTTCCCAAAAATCTTTTGAATCAATTGCTGATTTACAGCGAATGAAAGTTCGAAGTGTGAAACCACTCGTATTTTTTCAATAACAATAAAATTACCCTAAAATGTAACTTTTTGACTTCCTCCTCCGTCTATCAATTGCACCTTTATGTAAAGGTAAATTTACCGAAAGGATCGCAGAAGCCTATGAACCGTATTTGGTTGTTTATGTTCATGTTGATAGGGATGTTTGTGATACCGGCCACAGTTTATGCAGGTGGAGAGATGGTGATGAAGATCCGATCTGGTGACCAGGACGCGCTCATCATCGGAAAAGTAAGTGAATATAAAGATGGGAAATACTCAGTGCATGTAGAAGAAGTACTGATGGGCGAAATGACTGAGACTGATATTACAGTAAATCATCCAAATGCTGTCGATCCGACTGAGCCGTCAGCAGGTGACTACGGATTGTTTTCGTTGGTTAAGGAAGGAACAGATTACGCAATCAAAAACGGTGCGTATACGGTAGACAAAACGGACTACAAAACGCTGAAGGTAGCGTATGCTAATGAGTCCTACGGCGCTTTGGGACATATTCAAAGGTTTATCAATAGCGGGGAGTTTATTGAAGCAGATAAACAAGCGAAGGAGAAGAAAAAGCAGAAGGAGACGGAACAAGCAGCATTTGCTTCTCATTCGATCCCGTCCATTGAGGATAATCGTATCACCTATGCAGTAGACAATCGTATCTTGTATGCAGCTTGTATTGCAGGCGTTCTAGTACTCGGAGGCCTTTTATACACTGCACGGAGAGTAGGATGGAGAAATACATGAGAACTATGCTATGCTTGTACAACCACATCGATTGGTTTGATTAAAAACTGTTCGTAAGAAGACCCGGAGCGAAGTCTGGGTCTTTTTTCGTTGGGCAGTAACAGCGAAGCTAACATCCACCCGCAAAACAACAAACCTCCGCATATTCCTGCTGGCGTAGAAGAAAAATATAGTGATCGGAGTACAGCCTTATATCCTGCCACTAAAATTGCAGGTCTTTTGAAAGTCTATTCAAAGCTATCATGGCCAGCTCCTTCGTATTACGTTTCGGCGATTCCAAGACGAAAGGCCAAAGTGTATTGACGCGACACCAAATGGTGTCCTATAATGAAAGTGTCACCAAATGGTGTCTAATTAATTTGGGAGAGGGTGGCAGTGAGCAAGAACAACCAGTTGCGGGATGTGTTTGACGCGATTGCAGATCCAACTAGGCGCCGACTGATTCGTCTGTTAGCAGAGACGGAGGAGTTACCGCTTCATGAGCTAACGGCACAGTTTCAAATGGGTCGTACAGCGGTATCCAAGCATTTGACTATCCTTAAAGAGGCCGGATTGGTACTTGACCGGAAAGTCGGCAGAGAAACGCGATTTAGGTTAAACGCCTCTCCACTCAGAGAAATTCAAGATTGGGTGGCTTTTTACAACAAGTTCTGGAGTACGAATCTGTTGCGCTTGAACCAACTATTAGAGGAGGAAAAAGAATGAGTTTAACATTAACCTTGGATTTTCAGTACACGACATCGATCGAGAAGCTTTGGTCCGCGCTAACCGATTCAAACAAGCTTGCCAAGTGGGTGGTCAACATCCACAGCGGTGAGGCGATGGAAAATGATTTTAAGCCCGAGGTAGGACACCGTTTTCAGTTTCGCACCCAGCCGACCGAATGGTGGAATGGAATTATTGACGGCGAAGTGCTTATCGTGGACGCACCAAACCGTTTGTCCTATACTTGGGCCAGCGGAGGGGAGAAGCACACGGTCACCTGGACTCTGCAGGATTTAGGGGACGGAAAGGTTAACCTTCATCTCGAACAAACCGGATTTTCAAATGTTCAAGGACTCGAAGGCGCTAAATTTGGCTGGGGGAAATGGTGCGGTGAGCTTGAAAAGGTGTTGGAACAATAAACGCATTCGGTTCAAAATTGGCGTGTAATATAGAATATGGGCGGTGATCTTATGCATTTCCAAAAAATTCCCCGTTAATCCCGTGGTCCTCCATTCATGTGTTTGTGTCAGCTCAACCCCAATTTAACAATCATATAAAAGGAGATGCACACAAAAACATGAATGGACCTGTAAAAATTTCCAAAAGCGATCGATTTCAAACCTGCCAAGAAATTGCTGCGAGATTACATGAGGTATACAAAAATAAAATTCTGGCCATCGGGGTTTATGGATCGGTTTCCCGGGGAACGGACGGCCCTTTTTCGGATATTGAGATGTTTTGTGTACTTGAGGATTCCAATAAAGACGTAGAATTTAGTTATGAATGGTCTGCGGGACCTTGGAAATCTGAAGTGAATGTGCTTAGCGCAAGCGTCCTTCTTAAAATAGCTGCTACCGTTGAAGACGATTGGTCTCTGACGCATGGCCCATATTTTTCCCCGCTCGTTCTGTTTGATTCTAAGGGCTTTTTTTCAACGTTGAAAAAGACTGCAGAATCCCCAACAAGAGAAGATTTCACGCGGTCAATTAACCGGATACTTGTGGGCGAAATGTACGAATTCATTGGGAAGCTCAGAAATATTAGCCTAAACGGCCCTCAAACCTACCTGCCTTATTTAGCCATGCAATTTGCCCATTATGGTGCCATGTTGATCGGGTTACACCATCGGAAACTTTATTCGACTGGGGCCATGGTTTTACCCGAAGCTTTGGAACTGCCAAACCGTCCGTCAGGTTTCGATCAAGTTGCCGGAATGGTGATGTCTGGAGATTTGGCAGACCCGTCGAAAATAGTTTCGGCCTGCGAAGATTTCTGGAGCGGCCTCGAAACTTGGGCAAATGAGAATCATTACGTAATTTATTCAGAAAGAATTCCTTTTTGATGGATGAAAAACTTTTAAGCCTTTAGTAAGCAGGTCACAGATTGTCAAGAAAGCCCCGATAATAAGCGGGGCTTTCATTCATTTAAACTATGGAAATTACTTGCAATAGCTTTCGTTTCCGTACAAATCAAAGTGGTTTATTGGATTTTCGAAAGGAGATCGAGATTTAAAAATAAATCACGTTGTCGCGTTTTTGGTTTTTGATTAAAAGTCGGATAGAAGCGATGGGTATAGATCAGTTCAAGGATGTGACTGGTACTAAGGGCACGTTTCTCATCATATTCTCAAATAAGGATACAAGAGGAGGGAGTGCGAAAGTGAATTGAGAAAAGTTAAAGTTCGCTTACAGCCCATCGTAAGTAAGATAAATATGCCCACTGTATTGAAAACAGCTGTACTTCCGGGTGATTCAATTGAATGTTTATTTGTTGCAACCCAGGTAGGAGAGATCTTTTACATACGAGACGGAGTGATCAGGACTTTTTTAGATATTAGTCCGCGAATCATAAAACTCGGTGTCTCTAGTGGTGGATATGATGAACGGGGGTTGGTGGGGCTAGCGTTTCATCCCCATTTTTATTATAACGGTCTTTTCTATCTTCATTTTTCAGTAGCGGGAACACAAGGTCCAGGTGCCCTTCCGGGTGCTTTTGAATCCTTTAAGCCTAATCCGTGTGATCCGAGAACCTTAAACCTAAAGTGGATAAATAGAGAAATGAATTACGATCATATTGATACAGTTGAAGAATGGATTCTACAGTCGAATGGTCAACTTCAAAAACGACGGACATTGCTTAACATAAGAAGACCATTTTTAAATCATAATGGTGTCAATAGCTTAAACTTTTCACCTGAAACAGGAAAACTTGTTTTAACAACCGGAGATGGCGGATCAGGCTACGATCCATTTCATTTAAGTCAGGATGATATGGAAATCGCCGGAAAAATTATTGAAATTGATGTAGGTAAGAATGCATTTTATAATCCACCTGTAGTCACACGTTTTGATGAACTTCCCGCACCTATTCAGGAGACGCTTACGGTTATTGCCAAAGGAGTTCGCAATATTCCAGGCATTTCATATCAAAGGTTCCGGAACCAGTACATCAAATATGTGGGGATTGTCGGACAGGATTTGGTAGAGTCGATTTTTTCATTCGTTCACTATAAACCAATACCGGTTACCCAGCTTGTTCAAGCTTCTATAATGAATTCTGAAGCTGACCAAGAGGGATTCATTAACTTTGGCTGGCGAGGGTGGGAAGGTGCTTTTCCTACTTCGATGATGAAGGGCTGTACTGCAAATCCATCTTTGGATGAGAAAATCATTACTTATTACGATGAAGCAGTAAAAACTTCTGTAAAGCGTCTTCTGCCTTTAACGAGTTATTTTCATAAAGATCCAAGGCCCGATAAATTTGGCGGAACTGCACTTACAGGAGTCCAGCCCTATAAGGGGAATGAAATCCCCGATTTAACGGGAAGCGTTGTGTTTACCGATCTTGCCAGGGATAATGGATCTCAACCGCCAGTTAGAGGGGTTTTAGCTTATACCAGAGTACAAACAGAATGTAAACTAAGTGATTTTAGTGTAATTGAAACCGATTATAATTTTGGATCTCGATCAGCTTATTATGTTAGTTTGGGAACGAATCTGGACCAAACCAGACTATATTTAGGGGTTTATGGATCGATGAAGGTGGCTGATTTTAACCAAGGTACCGTTTTTGAAATTGTACCGTAATGTATTACGATAAATTTTTGCTTACTCATCCTCATTCGTCACTTACCATGATGTTAGCACGAGGCTTACTGCATGAGCAGCACGAAGGATCATTCAATTAACGGGGTCGTGATCGTTCAATAAAACAGCGGCAGTCCAGGACTTTGTTTCATTGTCCGAGGCGACCGCTGTTTTGATTTTGGGGGCATATCCGTGCAGAGGCATAATTGCCTTGAAGCTTCGCATAAACAATAGTGTATCTGAGGAAATTGGACTCGAATGCATGGGAGGTAGGAGAATGGAAGAAAACAATGGACGGTTTCAATCTCATTCGCAGACCGTCGGTGAAAGGGGTCCCGTACTGGAGCAGGACAATATTTTGCACGAGACATTGGAGACGTTTGTACATACTAAAATTATCGAAAGGCCCGTGCACGTAAAAGGCTACGGCGCTTTCGGGTACTTTCAGACCGTGCACTCCATGGCGCCTTACACAAAGCTTTGTTTTTTACAAACACCTGGTCAGGAGGTCCCGGTCACGGTGAGGTTTTCCCTTGCCGTAAGCAATAAAGGCACCCCGGATACGTCGAGAAACGTACGAGGATTTTCCACCAAATTTTACACGGAACAGGGTGTTTTTGATCTGCTCTGCAACCATATCCCCGTATTTCTCGTCCGTGACGCCATTCGGTTTCCGGAATCCATCAAAGCCTTCTTGCCCTCTCCCGTCAACAACCTGATGGATCCCGAACGGTTCTGGAGCTTCGTCGCCAGAGCGCCGGAATCTACTCATTTTCTAGTCCGGCTCTACTCGGACGCCGGCACGGTAAAAAGCTTTCGCCACATTCCCGGTTACGGTGTGAACACCTACGTCTGGAGAAACGCCCAGGGAGTCCGCCGCTATGTAAAATACCACTGGCTTCCATTTGACGGCGTGCAGGTTATTGACCGTCACGAAGCGGCCAGGTTGGCCAGTGAGAATCCGGATTATGCAGGCAAAGACTTATACGATACGTTAGCTAGTGGAAGGACCGTTGAGTATGGACTTTATATACAGCTGATGAACCCCGAAGACGAGGCCCTCCTCCCCTTCGATCCGCTGGACGATACCAAGGTGTGGGACAGACGTCAATATCCGTTGCTGCCGGTTGGCCGATTAGTTTTGAACCGCAACACAAGCAACTTTATGGAACAAGTAGAGAAAATCGCTTTTTCACCGTCCAATCTGCTGGAAGGAGCCGAGTTGTCGGACGATAAAATGCTGCAGGGACGGGCTAATATATACTGGGATTCACAGCGCAGGCGTCTCGGGCCGGATTTCCGCAAGATTCCGGTCAACCATCAGGAAGATTGGTCGCCCGCATCACTTGTGACGAGTGGTGAAGGTAGATATGTGGAGGGTCATCTCGTACGGTCCGACTTATCCAAACCAGATGATTTTTCACAAGCTGGGGAATACTATCACTCGCTTTCTTCGGTGCAGCAAGAGCATTTGGTGGATAATCTTGTTAGCGATCTGGTCGGGATATCCGATGAGACGACTCGTGTTGTATTGCGTTATTTGTATGATGCGTCGACGGAGTTGGGGGAAAGGGTTGCCAGGGGGATTGAGGTGCGGGGGGAAGGATGATTGCAGTGAACAGTGCTCATTATTTTGTTAAGTAATCAGGAAAACGGATACGTACGTCTACGACGATCATTTTCCGTTGTTTAATGGGAAAGATCGTCTTATTTTTTGGGGGAATTGTTTGGTGAAACAACGTTGAACTAGCGGAGATTGATAGCGAAATGTATACTTATGCTTAGTACTTATTCTTGTTTGATAAACGTAGATGTAAAATGGCTTCGCAGGATGATTTCTTCATCTGTGGAGCCAATTTTCTGTTCTTCAGTTGTTGTAGCCGGAGCTGCTCTTTTGCTAATCATCGTCTTTTTTAAATCATTTAAAAAAATCAAATTAGGATGATGTTCCAATGAACATTTTACTTGTAGAAGATGATAAAACAATAGCGTCTGGACTCGAATATTCCCTACAGCAAGACCAGTTTTCCACCGTTCTGTGTCATGACGTCGCATCTGCGAAAAAGGTTATCGCCGAGCAGTTGGACCAGTTCGCTTTATGTCTGTTCGATTTATCACTGCCGGATGGAAGCGGGTATGAATTGTGCAGGATGGTGAAGGCGCAAAGCGACATACCCGTTATTTTCCTGACTGCCGTTGATGATGAAGTCAATGTTGTGATGGGACTGGATATGGGAGCGGACGACTATATTACAAAGCCTTTTCGAATTCGCGAGCTGCTCTCACGGATTAAATCGGTTTTGCGCAGATATCATAAGCAGCCGCAGGCCAAGGTCGTCATCGAAATCGCCCCGATCCGCATCCATACACTGGAAGGAAAAGTATTCAAGCATGGAATTGAAATTCCATTGACAGCTTTGGAGTACCGCTTATTGCTGATCTTAGCCAACCATCCCGGACAGATTCTCTCGAGAAATCAGCTTTTGGAACAAATTTGGGATGTGGCAGGGGACTTCGTCAACGACAATACGTTAACCGTTTATATGAAAAGGCTGAGGGAAAAACTGGAGGATGATCCGAAAGCTCCGACTATCATTAAAACCGTACGCGGTTTAGGGTATAAGGTCGGTGAGTAGTATGCTGCGTAATCGCGAGATCCGCCTCGTATTCTTGGTGATGTGTACGATCAGTCTGGTTATGCTTGTAGTCGCGAATTTGTTTTCACTTGCTGCCGTCGTCCTCGTTCTACTCACTTCTCTTTTACTCATTGGATGCTGCCTCCTCTTTACGAGATTGAGATATCAGGAGATTGAAAAGCTAGCTGGCTATGTACGGCGAATTAGCGGTGGCGATTATACCCTTGACGTCCGTGATAATCGTGAAGGGGAACTCAGTATTTTGAAAAATACGATATATAAAGTAACGGTCATGCTATCGGAGCAAAGCGCCCTTTTGCATAAAGACAAGATCCATTTGACAGACGCGATTTCGGACATTTCCCATCAGCTAAAAGCGCCGCTAACCTCGATGATGGTCATGGCCGATTTAGTAGACGACACCAAACTGCCGGAAGTGAAAAGAAGGGAATTTACGCGCAATATTCGCATCCAGCTCGAACGGCTGGATTGGCTGGTTTCATCATTATTAAAGCTTTCCAAAATTGATGCAGACGCCGTACTGTTCAAGAAGGATCAAGTCATGGTGGCCACGCTCGTTGAAAAAGTGCTGCAGCCCGTTCTCATTCCAATCGACATCAAAGAGCAAACGGTATCGATAACAGGAGAAGACAGCGTCTCGTTTCAAGGTGATCTGAGTTGGACGACGGAAGCGATCATCAATATTATAAAAAACGCTGTGGAGCATACCCCGGCTGGTGGAACCATCGCGATTTCCTTTTCAGAAAACCCATTATTTACAGAGTTGATGATCACAGATAACGGGAAGGGCATTTCCAAAGAAGAGCTCCCTTTTATTTTCAAGCGTTTTTATAAAGGAAAGAGTGCGGGCGAGGGCAGCAGCGGTATTGGTCTCTCGTTGGCTCACAGCATCATCACGAAGCAGAATGGAGTTATAGATGTTCAGAGTGATGTTCAAAAGGGAACTGAGTTTCGGATTCGCTTTTACAAGCAAGTCTTCTAACCGGAGCTAAGTGACGAGATTGTCACTTTCCAGTCACTGCAGTGTCACTTCAGGCAGATATACTACATCCATCAGCAATCGTATGGAGGTTTCGGTATGGAAATTCTGAAGATCGAACATCTGTCTAAAGTGTTTGGAAAAGGTGACACCGCAGTAAAAGCGCTCGATGACGTATCTTTCTCAGTGAACAAAGGGGAATTCGTGGCCATCGTCGGTCCGTCCGGTTCGGGAAAATCAACTCTATTACATTTGCTAGGCGGTGTAGATCGACCAACAAGCGGAAAAGTGTTTGTGGATCGTACGGATATGTACAGCCTGAATGAAACGCAGCTGGCGATTTTCAGGCGGAGACAAATCGGCTTGATTTATCAGTTTTACAACCTTATTCCGATTTTAACGGTGGAAGAAAACATGCAGCTGCCGCTTTTGCTCGATGAGCACCAGGTGGATCAGAAGCAGTTTGAGGATCTTGTAAAGACGTTGAATTTACAAAATCGCTTACATCATCTGCCCAACCAGCTTTCCGGAGGACAACAGCAGCGGGTCTCGATAGGAAGAGCGTTGATGAATCAGCCTGCTATTATCCTAGCAGATGAGCCAACAGGTAATTTGGACAGCAAAAACAGCAGCGAGATCATTGACTTGTTGAAAATGTTCAACAAGACCTTTCATCAGACGTTGATTATGATTACCCATGATGAGCGAATTGCTTTGCAGGCCGATCGAATTATCGCGATCGAGGATGGAAGGATTGCGAGAGACGAGGTCATTCGTCCATGAATATCATCAATAAACTAACGCTCAAACATTTAATGAAAAATAAGAAACAGACGCTTGTGACCATCATTGGAGTCATTATTTCAGTAGCTATGGTAACCGCTGTTATCACGCTTGGCTCGTCTTTTTTGGTGCTGATGCAAAAGGAAACGATAAAAGACTATGGAGACTGGCATGTCCTTTACAGGGACGTAAACAAAGAGCAGCTCGAAGCGATCAAGCAAGATACCGAAACCAAACAATTCATGACTTCAAAGGAACGCGGCTATGCCTGGTTGCCAGGAAGTCAAAATTTCAATAAGCCCTATTTATTTATGAAAGCGTATAATGCCCAAGGCTTCACAAACTTCCCGATAGAATTGAGCAAAGGGCGATTTCCAGAGCGAGCGGATGAGATTGTTCTCTCGGAAGCGATCGCCACGAACGCAAAAGTCGCTTATCGAATAGGCGATCACTTAACCCTTGAGGTTGGACAGCGCTATAATCAAACTGACCCAAGCGATACGGATCTGACGCAAAATGACCAATTGCGATCTAGCGCTGGTGAAAGCGTGGAAACCTTGATTCATACAACAACCGAGACGTATACCGTTGTCGGGTTTATCAAACGTCCTACGTGGGAGCAGACGTGGGCGCCGGGGTATACGGCCCTTACGTATGTAGATGAGCATATGTTGGACGCAACAAACAAGACTGTTGACGTAAGCGTTGTCGTGAAGAACATCGATAGCACGGTATTTGATCATGCCAATGACTTGGCAGAGAAAAACAACATCAGCTCGTTTAAAACGAATGATTCGCTCTTGCGTTATTATGGTGTGATGGGTGGAGGATTGGGCAAAACCTACAATTCATTATTCCTCATCGTTGTGCTCGTGATTGTCGTTGGCTCCATCTCTTTAATCTACAATGCCTTTGCGATTTCCGTCTCGGAGCGGTCACGTTATTTAGGGATGCTCTCAAGTGTTGGGGCAACGAGAAGGCAGAAGAGAAATTCGGTATTTTTTGAGGGGGCGGTGATTGGCGGCATTAGCATTCCCTTGGGCGTCATCTGCGGCATGCTTGGAATCGGCATTACGTTTCGCTTCATAAACCCGATCCTCGAGGATGCGCTGGGTGTCACTGAAAAACTGACGTTGGTCGTCACACCTTTATCGATTGCACTCGCTTGTCTGGTCTCGATTATCACGATCTTCATTTCTACGTATGTTCCCGCTCAAAGGGCCTCAAAAATTTCCGCAATCGATGCCATTCGGCAAACCGCGGATATTAAGCTCACAAGTAAAGCACTGAAAACCTCCAAGCTGGTCAAACGGTTATTCGGCGTGGAAGCGGAGATCGGCTTAAAAAATTTGAAAAGAAACAAACGAAGATATTACGCCACTGTTTTTTCCCTTGTCATTAGCGTTGTGCTGTTTCTGGCCGTGTCCTTTTTCACTTCCAACCTGCAGAAATCACTTGAGCTTTCACAAAAAGGCTATAACTATGATATTGCCATATACACAATCGGCAGGGGGGCAACGCTAGAAGATGAACAATCGGTAAAAACGATCACATCGTTGGAAAATGTCACTGAATTTAATCTGATGAAACAAATGAATGGCGCCTACATGTGGCTTGCTGAAGAGGTTGTTCCAGAAAATATAAAGCCGCACTTGTACCAGGAACGTAACTTGTACAAATACAATATACGTGTAAATAGCATGAAAGAAGACAAGCTGAAAGTGTATGCCAAACAGGTTGGGGTAGAGTATGCGAAGCTGACGAATCTGGATCATCCGACCGCCATATTGATTGATACCATGACATTCCTCGATGAAAAAGGTAAATTTATCGAGACGAAAGTCAATGGGAAAGTCGGAGAAATGCTGGATCTCGTATCCGAGGATGATAAGCAACAAGTGGTCAACAAGGTAGAGCTGGCAGCAGTCACTGACAATTTCCCAATGGGAATTGTACAAACCGATAGCATCCTTCAAGTGAATCTTGTCGTTTCCGAGCCTGTCTTTGACCAGCTCATGAAAAAAAGCGTCTTCGTTAGCTCTTATTCAGGACTCTACCTGAAAAGCAATGAGCCTTTGAAAACACAACAGGATATTGAGGAAATGCAAAAGGATGTAACTGTCATGAACCTGTTTCAAGAAAGACAGCGCTCTGAACGAAAGATATTGTTTATGTCTGTCTTTGTTTATGGCTTCGTGGCTTTAATTACGGCGGTTTCCATAACGAATATATTCAACACGATTTCGACGAGCGTGGCACTTCGTAAACGGGAATTTGCGATGCTGAGGTCGGTTGGAATGACGCCGAAAAGCTTTCATAAAATGATCAACTACGAAAGCATTTTTTATGGAATCAAGTCGCTCGCTTACGGTCTCCCAATCAGTGCCGTAATTATGGTGTTGATCTACCGCTCCTTCATGTATAGTTTTTCGTATGAATTCGTATTGCCTTGGGCAAGCATTATGTATGTGATTGCTGCTGTATTTGTAATCGTAAGCTTGTCCATGTATTACGCGAGCATAAAAGTGAAGAAAGCAAACATCATTGATGCTTTGAAACAGGAGAATCTATGAGTCTCCACAAAAATGAGCATTTCCATCCAGCAGGGGGGGAATTGCTCATTTTTTACTTCTGTGGTTCAGCGAGTCTACTTCTTTCGCTGCAAAGGATAGGAGAATCTCTCTTTCAGGTGAACATCTAATCATTACTGAGCTTCTAATGATCGGGAGTTATATTTAAACGTTTGGCTTTATGAGATCCCGCGAAAATCGCCCTGCAAACTTGAGAGATCAGCTTAAAATATAGTGATATGATATAATGAAGCCAGAAGATGAAATTATATGGAAACTATCAAATGTAAGAATTGTGGAGGCGAACACATCAAAAAAAATGGCAAAGTGCGGGGGAAAACAGCGTTATATATGTTAAGAGTGTGAAATGTATTACATAGTTGGCGATGAAAGAAGCAATGAAAAAGTAAAGGTTCACATAACATGTTTGGCAAGATTTTTGGCCGTCGTCGTACGTTGATATACCGGTGGGTAAAGGAGGCAGGTTTGGCGACGGATGGAACCAGTATTGATGGACAAATAAATGAAAATTAGAATAATTCCAAGGGAGAAGAGTGATGATTGATATTTTAAAGCTTTTTGCCGCCTTAGCTTTGGGCTACGTTTTAGGCAGCCTTAATACAGCCGTGATTGTAGGGAAAATATACGGCAGGGACATAAGAAGCCATGGAAGCAAAAGCGCCGGGCTTACCAATACTCTGAGGGTACTTGGGAAATCTGCTGCGGTGTTTGTTCTTGCGGGAGATATATTAAAAGGGATTATTGCCTGTATGATAGGCTTGTTCCTTGGCGTTTACTTTTATTCGGGAGAGGCTAAGGATTGCGTAAGCCTTTTAGCGGCAGGCGCAGGAGCGGTTATCGGGCATAACTGGCCGGTATATTTTGGGTTTAAAGGGGGCAAGGGAGCACTTACAGCTGTGGCTGTGCTGTTTATGGCTGACTGGGTTATGGCCCTTTTATGCCTTGGTTTTTTTGTGATAATAGTAGCTTTAACCCGTTATGTTTCTTTAGGCACAATATGTGCTACAACACTTTTCGCGGCTATATCATTTGTTCCTGTTTTTGGGAATACTTTATACTTTTATATCTTTGCGTGTCTAATGGCGTTTATGGTTATTTTCAGGCATAAGGAAAATATTAAAAGGCTACTTTCAGGAACAGAAAATAAACTTATTTTTTGATTTTTTTTTCGACGTTGAGCGTGTCGGTGGGGGCCATGGTGGTTTTATACCTTGGGACGACGACTTGGACGTATGGATGGTCATCTGATTTCTATTGACCATCTTTTTCTTTTTCATCCTCTCCATAATTCCTACATATGGTTGCTCTATACTTACAGCACAAGAAGAAACAGACCTTCGACCGTAATCGTTCCCATCCATTGTGGACTGTAGAAATTTGGGACGGTCAATGGAATTCCGTGATTTTTGCGTTATTATTAGCCTTGAAGAATAAGCGCTTACCTTAGGGTTCATTTTTATATTAATTGGTTGCGAAGAACACACTCAGCCTTATTTTCGCTGCGCTCGCCGATCCGACGCGGCGTAAAATCCTTCCCAGGCTGTCACAGAAAGCCTCGACCGTCGGGGAGGGCGCCGAACTCTTCGAGATAAGCACACCCGCAATCTCCCAGCATCTCAAAGTGCTGGAGCGAGTGGAACCAGCGTTTCGATGCGCTGGAAGAACATCTCAAAACCATGACCCCAAAGGAGGAACAATGAACATGTCCACATCCGCACCGGAATTCACCATCACTCGTACCCTGAATGCCCGCCGCGAGCTCGTGTGGCGGGCCTGGACAGAGGAGAAGGAACTCGCCGCCTGGTTGCCTTCGACACCCCTGGAGTCCATCTCCTTCGACGTCCGCGAAGGCGGACACTACCGCTACACGATGGTGAACTCGGGGACCGGCGAGGAGTATCACACCGGAGGTGTGTTTCTCGACGTCGTACCTTTCGAACGACTCGTCTTCACCTGGGGCCACCCCAACGATCCCAACTCTCCTGTCGTGACATTAACCCTCGCTGCACATGGCGATGGCGACCGCACCGAGATGATCTTCCACCTACGCGGATTCGCCGGTCACCCTGGCGATAAGTACATGTACGACGGCTGGTCAGGTATGCTCGACAATCTGACGATGCACCTGCGCGAACAGAAGCAGTAAAGGCGAGCAACAACGATTTTGACCAGAGTTTCAAGCTGCACCACTATTACACAAGACGAACGGTAAATCCGTTGAAGAGGAACAATCCCAAGTTACCACGATAGTTCTATCAACTGGCGGCAGCCTAAGACTTTATTTTCAAAGGTCTTAAGCTCCGCTTTTTTACATCGATCAGTTATTTTCATAATCGGACGGAGCCATCATGATTTTCCTTGAAATTTCGGATTTCTTGATTTTTTGGTAAGGGAACGTTTGCGTCCAGACATTACAAGGAAAAAGCTGTGTGATCGAACGAATTCGGGAGAGTACACGGAAGTGTTAATTGAACTGATGATAAGTATATCGAAATTGATGAAAGGAAGTAGCTGCTGCTGTTGAACATTTTTGTTTTTCAAATAGGGTACATGGGTATAGTAAAGTTGTTGTTGACCAAATATACATTGTGGGGGTATATTGAGGCTGTAAAGCATACCGAAACGCATCTCAATTTGCTCAGCATTGTGTAAATTCCATTGAAGGTGCCCTAAAACTGATCGGAGTTGAAGGAAAAGTAGATCTTACTACCAACACCGTAGAAGTGACATTTGATGAAGATAAAATTTGGACGGATGCAATCAAAGAAGCTCGGCATTCCTATCGCTGCAATTGGTTTATTAGCCCCTTGGGTAGCAGGGGCAGCAATGGCATTAAGTTCGGTATCTGTTGTGCTCAATGCTCTTCGATTACAGCGCGCAAAAATACAAAAAATGGCCATGAAAATGAGGAGAGGAGAAATCGAGCTATGGGTGAGAAAATGAAAATTGCCGTTACCTCTGCCATACAAGTAGGAGGAAGTCTTTTTACACCGGAGCAACTTGCTACAATGGCAACGATAATTGGAGAAGATGCCGTAATTGAGATGACGCCCTTTAAGCAACTCTATTTAGAAATTCCACTTGAACGGCGTGAAGTTATTGTGGAAGAACTGCAGCGATCTGGTCTAGAGGTGTACCCTGCGGGCTTCGTCACAAAGAGTTTGATTGTTTGCAACTTTTGCAAAGGAGCCGAAGAAGCAGGTCTTGAGACCGCAAAAGAAATAAATAATGCGATTGCTGGAATTGAAACTCCCACACCAGTCAAAGTGGGGTATGCAGGCTGTGCACTTGGAACAAGTGAGCCATTGTTAAAGGATATTGGTGTTGTTAAAATGCGAGATTCGTTTGATATTTATGTTGGAGGAGAAGCCAAGGGTCTCAAGGCTAGTCTTGCGAAACTTCTTGTATCTGGGTTATCCGAAGACCAAGTAGTGCCTGTCATTACAAAACTCATTACCTTTTATAAGACAAGTGCGAAAGGGAAGGAAAAATTCAGTAAGTTTATTGAGAGAATTACATTAGACCAATTAAAAAAATTATTTGAAATTTAACTATCGAACCAGTTATCATAATGACTCAAGTTAGTCTAAAGCTTTATTTTCTTAGTCTACAACTAAATTTTCAAAGTTTCCCAACAAACCCTAAATACCTTATTCCAATTGCCAGGTGGATGATATCCGGAAAAAATGCCCAATCAAACCCAAATTATTTCCAAACTGTCTTATCAGGAACAGTTACTCGTGGTAAAATGCTGTCAGACAGCGCCTTGTGGACGAAACAGGCGCAGAGGGGGAATGATTCAGTGAAGCCTTGTCCTTCTTGTGGAGCACAAATCGAGGCAAACGAAGGATATCCGTTTTGGTGTGAACACTGTGACTGGAATCTAACCGTCCCATCGAAAGAACGCCAAGGTAAGGCTTGGGAGCGCCTTGAGAGGAAAATGCGTGATACATACGGTCAATCCTTGTTCAAAGAGCTACAGAATCGCACCGAGCTCGTAACCAAACAGGGGGTGAGCGAGAGAGTAGCATCCGCGTACTCACTAGTCATTATCGGATGTTCCGTAACAGGTTTTCTCTTTTCTTTGTATGGACTTTTCGCCTGGTATCGCAGCCCCTTTATTTTCATAAGCTGTCTGCTAATCCTCCTGTTCGCATGGTTGTCGCGGCCTCGACCCCATCCGTTTCCGAAAATGGCCATTCTTTTGAATGCTGATGAACACCCAGCCACCATGAAGATATTTGAAACCGTGGCCCAAAAGATGGGGGTCGGAAAAGGAATACAGTTCGCGCTCTCTCCTTACTACGAGGCGTATACCACTGAATATGGATGGCGCAGAGGGAGGGTAGTTGTCATCGGTTATCCACTATTGTTTGCGTGCACACCGGGAGAATTAACCGCACTGCTTGCCCATGAGCTGGCTCATTGCCGTAACAATGACATTAGGCGGAGCGCTCTGGTATCACATGCACAGCGTATTCTCCTGAATTGGTGCGACTTGCTTGACCCAATCCAAGACGAGGATGATGAATACCATTTTTCATTCATCGCCACGTTCAGCAGAGGGATCATGCGGCTACTATTTTGGATTCCCTATCATTTGCTGGCTGTTCTCATTCATCTTTATTGGAATCAGAGTCAACGAGCTGAATATGAGGCGGATCGTATGGCGGTTCAGCTTGCAGGCAGTCAGCATCTCATTTCCCTGTTGCAGATCATACACATGAACGATGTGGTGGAGCCACTGATCGCGAGACATTCCTTGCAGAAGCAAAGTATGACACTGGGTCAGCACTTGCATGAGACTTTTTCAAAGCTACCTGGAAAGGAAAAAATGCGCATAGTGCGCATCCTGGAAAGAAGTCAACAAAGCATGGACACGACACACCCTGCGACTCATATGCGTATCGCCATGCTGCTGCATAAAGATGCTCCTTCTGCTTATCAGATATCGGATTGGGAATACAACCAGATATGCCAGGAAATGACCGACCACCTACAGGAAAAAATGGAGCATCGAATCATAGATAACTATCGCGCCAAGCTCGCTTAATTGTCTTTCTTCACTCGTTGGGACAGGACTAACTCGTGCAAACAGCGTTTTCATGCAAAACCGGGCAATCAACGACCACGTCCCATGAGGTACAAGGGTGAAATGCTGAAGAAGGTCACCACGATAACGCCACTAAGAGCCAATGTCTATGCGTTTAATTTGGCGGACGTAAGGCTTCAATATTATTATTTCTGTCCTAATTGATTCTCCTTATGGTTGTCATGTGATTTGTTGGTTGTTCGGGTGTAAAACGCTGAACGGACGAAAAGGTCTTGCCTGGGAGCTCTTCTCTCTCAAGTGAGGCCTTTTCTTTTATAAAAGAATTAGGAAGATGCCCTCCATATTTACTATAGCACCCCCTCCATTGTGTACTAAAAGAACAGGACAAGGACCGGGAGCACCTCATCATTAGTGTCCTCGGTTATATACTGTTGGCAGCACGCGCAAGGTGTTTTTCTATGGATTACTATTAATGATACCTGCGTTATTTTTGCTGGACTTTTCCTTCGACTTTGCGTGGTTCACTAGCATCCCTAATTTATTTAATCTATTATTTCTAGGCTTTTCGGCTTCTGCATTATGCTTTGTAAGTTGGAACTGGGCTGTGGGGGTTTTAGGAGCTGTAAAAACCAGTTTGTATATTTATACTGTACCCGTGATTACACTCGTGGCTTCTTCGCTTATTTTGCAAGAGAAAATTACATCGATGGCGATGGTAGGCACCGCGCTTACCTTGGTGGGGCTGTTTATTTCAGATGGACCAAAACTTAATTTGAAAGGAAAGCTCTACAGACAGGCTGATCCAAATCCAAAGAACCAAAAATCTTAGGCGAAAATATGGAAAAGGGCTTTCGTCAGGAAAACCGGAAATCACAAGATATCTTTCTTGCGAGCATTATAGAGCACCGTGAGTAGTGGAAAGAGAAACGAATCATCCGATTTATCCTGAGGCATTCAAATTTGTGATAATATAAGAAAAAATGAGACGAAACACTAATGAATACACAGCGACAGCGAGTGAAAAGAAATCTATTTTCTGCTATAGCTCCTTTTAAGTTAGAGGTGACAACATGTTAAAACGTTTATTTGTTTCAGGATACAAGGCTCACGAGCTTGGCATTTTCAATGAAAAAAATCCGGGCTTAGCGATTATTAAGAAAGCACTGAAGCGGGAACTCGTAAGATTCCTTGAGGAAGAATTGGAATGGGTCATCATATCAGGTCAACTTGGGGTAGAAATGTGGGCAGCCGAAACAGTTCTGGAATTAAAAAAGGAGTATCCACAACTAAAACTGGCGGTAATAACTCCATTTTTGAATCAAGAGGAAAAGTGGAAAGAAGAGACCCAGGATTACTACCGTAATATTGTGATGCAAGCCGACTATATCAATAGTGTCTATCAAACACCTTACCAGGGAGTTTGGCAGCTTGGAGAGAATCACAAATTCTTGCTATCCAATTCAGATGGTATCTTGTTAGTTTACGATGAAGAAAACGAAGGCTCCCCGAAATTTTTAAATAAGCTAGCCGCAAAAAAAGCGGATATTGGCGATTATCAGTTGTTTCGAATTAACGCATATGACTTACAAACCATAGCAGAGGAACAGCAGCAAGAATTATACAATGACTACTTCTAATCCAACAGCGACAAACCTAGGATATTTAGTCCCAATTCTCCTCTCCTAAATGTGAAGTAAGTGGAGAAAGACTTATGATGGAATGGACAGAAGGTGGAGTAGCACAAGTGCTAAAATTGATTTATGTTGAACAAAAGTGTAGGGGAGTGTAGATGAACAACAATATGAAGAAGGTAAGTATTAATATTTCAATTTCATTCGAGTCTGTAAAATATTTTGTGTAAACTCTCAACCTCTAAACAACAATTAGGAATAGAAAGGTTGGGAGATTTTTAGGATGTCAAAAGAAATGCTGGAAGTTGAAATCGAGTCCTCTCTTGGATACGCCAAGCATGATAAGAAAACAAGCGGACAACCAACAGCCGCAATAGGTATAGCAAGAAAACCGTCCGTTCTGAGTACGGGGATGTTGAAATCAATCCAATGTTACAGGGATCGAAGATCAAATTCTTGCCCTCTATGCCAAAGGTGTATCCACAAGCAATATCCAAGACCATCTGCAGCAGCTCTATGGCATCGAAGTCTCACCAACGCCCATATCGAATGTAACGAGAATAAGATTATACCGATGATCAAAGAGTGGCAAAATCGCCCCTTGCAAGCGGTTTATGCTGTTGTTTTCCTTGACGCCATTCACTTTAAACAGGACGGAGCTATCGTCAATAAAGCCGCCTATATGGGCATTGGTATTGACCTTGACGTTCATAAAGATGTGCTTGTCTGGATTGGGGAGAATGAATAGATGAATAGGCAAAATTCTGGCTGCATGTTGTAAATAGTAAAATTACGGAACTGTCAACCTACATCAATAGTAACCTTGCTGGAGAAGCTTTACGCGACGACTCCATAGCTTCTAATGCCCTACCTATAAAACTTAAGTATGAGGATATACCTTGGTTCAGTTGAATCAATCTTTTGATAGGCAGCTAACAGTACAAGCAATTAAGTTATACTCGAATGATGATCGCAGAAATAGCAATGTCAAAGGAACTATTGTGAACCTGCCTGTGTAAGTTGATTTCATTAATAAAGCTCTCCTTTACGGGGAGCATTATTAATGCTTCCCACACTTAACAAATGGTATACTGAGTGATATAAACCTAAATAATACGCGAAGCTGTAATACACGACGAAAACTGCTGAACAGGCGGATGGGCATGGTTGTCTGCAGAGGTTTGCGGTCTGTTACCTAGCCTTGTAAAAATAATTTTGGTAACCTAATTAGGAGGAAATAAATGTAATGAATGACATACATCAGTTCGAACTCCCGATCGGTGTCATCGGAGAGAGAATTCGGTCAAAAAGAAAAGAATCGAATTTGACCGTGGACGAGGTTGCAGAGAAAATTGGGTTAAGCCAGAGTATGGTTTCTCAACTGGAAAGAGGAAAAGCCAAGCCTTCCCTTGATACTTTGTGGAAATTAAGCATCATTTTCGATGTATCTCTCTCCTATTTTTTTGACGGAATCAAAAAAAACTCCGTTTTCCTCTCCAGACGGGAGGAGCAAGAGATTCTCACAATGAGACATCCGAATGTTAAATATCGAGTACTTGCTCCACTCACAGGTACAAAGCTTGAGTTTTTTGAAATTACTGTTAGCCCTGATCGCGGAGAAGAAGTCCCGCTGCTGCCCCACCAAGGAGAAGAAGGTGGCATTGTTTTGCAAGGTGAAATGGAGGTCTCAATCGGCGATGAAAAATACGTACTGAAGCAAGGCGACAGTATTTATTTTGATAGCACCAAGCCACATGCATTTCGTAATCCCGGAAAAGATCCCGCAGTTGCCATATGGACAGGAACGCCGTGGGGTCCGATAGATGAAAGTTGATGTGCGATATAGCAGAACATGATGAAAAGTGGGTATATACCCCTCGTGGTGATGAGGAGAGTCTGTCTGAAAGGATAGGCTTACCGTTGTCGCCAGGAGGGTTTTTTGTTGTCGTGAACCAAATGTACAACTAGTCAGAAGTGTACTTGTACGGTAAGAATCGCTCAAAATAATGGATAGACAGAATTGACGGAATAGAATAAATATAAATACCGGCAATAAAAAAGTAGTGATATTAATTTTTATCTTGAAATACGCAATACAATTGTTATTATATTAAATATAGTTAATTTTCCGAAGAACTCATACCTCTCACCTCAATTCGTTGCTTCATAGCTTTACATCAATTTCCGGAGCCGGGGAAGCTCATTTCTAAACCATATTGCTCTCCTTGGTTGAGAGCAATCAGCTTTCCCCGGTGACTTTTGATGCCTGCCACACGAATATGCCGTTTGTTAAGCAGTATCCACGAGAATGATCCAAGTACAATACTGATGATTTTAGGGCAGTCTGATGAGTTTATAGAACTAAACAAACTTTTTAAGTAGCTTGCACGTCTTCCATATGTAAGGCAATAACACGATAAATGGAGGTTTCGGAAATGAAAAATCAACACGTAAAGAAAATTTCTGTTTTGGTACTGGCGGGTTTCATTTGTGCAGTAGGAGTCGGGAAAACCCAAGTTACTTCAGCAGAACAAATAGCTTCAACCCCCAAACTAGAGATTGGTAAAAAATTTATCGCACCCGAACTTAAACTAAAGGAAAATACTTATGTACTGGATTACAAAATATCCGATGTTACCGGTGATTCTGTTGATGACAAAGTCATATTGGTAGGTACAAAAGAAATGATTGATGGAAAACTGGATGCGTATGCCAGCGATTTATCCATCGTAGTGCAAGATGGAAAAACCAATGGGTACGTAAAATATGACTGGCTGACCAAAGGGACAGATGGAACATGGTATGGGGAGTTTGGGAGAGAACCAAACTTGATTATTGGTGACTATACGGGCAACAAAGTGAACGATATTATTGTAACAGCACCTCAAGGAGGAAATGGCGGATACGTGGATCATCTTGTCGTAGCTTGGGAAAAAAATAGACTCAAAGCAGTTTTTGCGGATAACCAGGAAGTATACACCAATCCGCAGGCAAACTTCAGCTTTAAACCGCCCGTTTCTTGGAACGGACATTATAAGGTGAGCCAATATGCGGGCGCAGATGCAGATAAAATTCTGCCATCTGCCAAGCATGTCATGAAGTTCGAGTATACGACAAAGGATGGAAAAGATGCTGAAACGCTGCTGATGCTCTCTGTATTTGCCAAAAACGATTGGACTCGCCTTGCCAGTGAACAGGGGACGCCTGTGGGGAGCGAAATTACGGAAGCTAACGGTATGGTGTATGTGGCTACGACGCCACAGTCCAATCCGTTTGATCTCCAGTCGGAAGACGGCAAGCTGTTTGATCAACTATATGGTGATTTGAACGTAACAAAATCTTTCGCGCTGCTAAAATAGGATTCTTATAGAAAGCTGGCCGTTATGTAAAGTGGAATTGTAGAATGCCTGTATCGCTCAGCTTTTTGAGTGAAACACTTTACAACACTGCCGTCAATCGTTATCTGGAAAGGGATCTGCGCAATCCACTAATTTATAAAATAGTAAGAAACTCGATATCCTAATGGGGCATCGAGTTTTTTATTGCATTCATCTTCTCTTTGCGCAAAAAATTCTCGTTCCGTCGGAGGAATCACTTTTTTTACCATACGGGTGAAAACAAACTTTTTGGATAGCTCACACGTCTTTCATATGTAAGGCAAGCAATGATACGCGCGTATCAAGGAGAGAATTTTATTATGGATAGGAAGGTAGAAAAATTACTTACTCGTTTTATTGCAGAAAACAAGGAGAATGTGTATCGATTAGCTTTTAGTTATGTAAAGAATGCAGAAAATGCACTGGATATTGTTCAGGACTCTATTCATAAGGCTTTGTCATCTTCCGCAACCTTAGAATCTGAAGGGGCGATGAAAAGCTGGTTTTACAGGATCGTGGTGAATACATCGCTCGATTTCCTGAGAAAACAAAAGAGGATTCAACTTGTAGATGACAAGACGTTGGAGTTACACGGCCCTACAAGCGAAGACGCTTATCCTGACATTGACCTGGAGAAGGCTTTGGAAGAATTGCCGCATGCCTTTCGGACAGTTGTCGTACTTAGATATTTTGAGGATTTAAAAATTGAAGAAATCGCGGAAGTCATGAACGAAAACACCAATACCATAAAAACACGGTTGTATCAAGCACTCCGCAAACTCCGAATTAAAATGAGCAATGAAATTTTGGAGGTAAAGTAAGATGAGCGAACAGCTGGAACAATTGAAACGAAAATATAAGAATACGCCTATCCCCAATGAATTGGATTTTGTTGTGAAGAAAGCGCTCAAGCAAAAAAAGAAAAGACATGTGATCATGATAAAGAGGTTTACAGGGGTCGGGGCTGCGGCGGTTATTCTATTGATAACAGGGATTAATACGAGTCCTGCCTTTGCAAAAACCTTATCGGATGTGCCGTTGGTCGGTTCGTTTGTTAAGGTGCTCACTTTTACAGAATTTAAAGTAGATGATGAGACGGCCAAAACCGAAATAAAAGTACCTGCCATTACGAATATGGAAAATAAAACATTAGAAGCTACTCTAAACAACAAATACCTGGAAGAAAGCAAAAAACTTTACAATGATTTCATGGTGGAAATGGAAGAATTAAAGAATAATGGCGGGGGGCATGTAGGTGTAAAAAGCGGTTATGATGTCAAAACCGACAATGAGCAGATCCTTGCGATTGGCAGATATGTTGTAAGTACGGTTAATGGTTACTCCCAATATACTTATGACACGATCGACAAGAAAAATCAACTTTTGATTACCTTGCCGAGTTTATTTAAAGATGACAGCTATATCAACCTGATCAGCGAAAATATTAAGGAACAGATGAAACAGCAGATGCAGGCAGACTCCGACAAGACCTATTGGGTAGAAGGTCCAATGAGTTTTGAAACCATCGCCAAAGATCAAGGCTTTTATATTAATAATGAAGGAAAATTAGTCATTTGCTTTGATAAATACGAAGCCGCTCCAGGGTATATGGGCCCGGTGGAATTCATCATACCGACCGATGTGATTGCCGATGCATTAGTAAGCAGGGAATACATCAAATAAAAATAAAAATTGACACGGAACCTCCAGTGGGCATGATGTCCTCGCAAGAGCTTTTTATGCTCCGGCGATCAGCCGATCATGCCCATTCCTCTGTGTAAAACCGCATTACTGAAAGTTACACCAAGTAGAACAATTATCATTTTCCGCATAGTGTCTTTGTTCGTAACCATTTCCGTAATTCAAACACGTCTATAGAAGGGCGGGCTGAGGGCACCGTATGAAGTCCAGTGTACACGATCGGTCCGATCTACATGTATCGGGTTCGTTGTACATGTATTCTATTAGTTACACGTCAGCTTAGATGGAAACCTAATTATTGTAATGGAAAGGACAGAAATACAGATGCATGGCTTGAAACGAATGAAGCAGAACAACAGGAGACGACTCGCAGCGGCGAACCGCATGACAAACGAACGATTCCCACTCGCAACAAACGCTGATAGAGATGGGGAGGTCGGACAGTATGCCTAAGCCGCTGAACAGCAATGGCCACTACATGCCTGGCCTGGACGGACTGAGAGCGCTTGCCGTGTTTGCCGTCATTATCTATCACCTCAATGTCAACTGGGCGCCAGGGGGATTGCTAGGAGTCGGCGTGTTTTTCGTATTGTCCGGGTACCTTATCACGGACATCCTCCTTGCCCAATGGAAAAGGAACGGACGACTGGATTGGAAGGATTTTTGGGTAAGACGGATGCGGCGCCTAATGCCTGCGATGCTCGTCATGGTTTCGGTTGTCATGGCATGGATCGCGCTATTTGATCGTTCCCAACTGTCGGCGCTGCGTGGGGATGTGCTGTCGGCGTTGCTGTACGTCAATAACTGGTGGCGTATCTTTCATGAGGTTTCGTACTTCTCGAGTTTCGGTCCGCCCTCCCCTTTCGGCCACTTCTGGTCGCTCGCAGTGGAGGAGCAATTCTACCTGATCTGGCCGCTGCTTCTCGTTATCGGACTTCGCTTCGCGCCGCAGCGATGGCGGCTTCTCGGGATGACTCTCGCACTCGCGTTAGTATCAGCGCTAATTATGGCGCTGCTTTACGAGCCGGGCACAGATCCGAGCCGAGTTTACTACGGTACAGATACGAGAGCATTCGCCTTGCTCATCGGAGCCGCACTCGCTATGATTTGGCCGAGCCGCAAGCTCTCCGTAAAGGCTGCACCACAAGCGCGCCTGATTCTTGATAGCATTGGAGTGGCCGGCCTAGTGACAATTGTGGTCATGATATGGCTGACCGATCAGTACGACAGTTTTCTTTACCAAGGCGGATTTGTACTTTTGTCCATCTCCTCGGCCTTAGTCGTGGCGGTGCTCGCCCATCCCGTAAGCCGGCTGGGCAAAGCATTGGGCTGGAAACCGCTGCGGTGGCTTGGTGTTCGTTCTTACGGCATTTATCTTTGGCATTATCCGTTGATCGTACTGACTAGTCCGACGGTAAACACCGACGGAACCAGTATTGTGCGCAGCATATTGCAGGTAGGAGCCAGTGTTGTACTCGCCGCGTTATCGTGGCGGTTTATCGAGGAGCCAATTCGCAACGGCGGTTTAGGGAAAGCATGGAAGCAGATGCGTGCTCAGAAAAAGCAGAGGGAGCGGGTACAGATCAGCCGTAAAATCGCTTCGGTATGCAAGCTGCTCGTATTGTTGATGTCTTTGGTCAGCATAACCAGCTGTGCATCCGGCCCGACGGCTGGCTCGGTTCCGCACGACACAGGTGACCTTCAAACGGACGGGACAGCTTCGCCGTACCCCGATCAAAACGGTGCTGCCCGGCCCGACGCCGAACGTCCGGGACTTGACGGCACGAAGCAGCCAGAGGGGGTATCGGAGCCAAACAACTCGAAAGAATCCGTTGAGACACCTAAGCCGGATACGGGGCAAGGAGTGACTGCAATCGGTGACTCAGTTATGCTCGACATTGCCCCTTATCTACAAGACCTTCTTCCAGGCATCACGATCGACGGCAAAGTCGGCCGACAGATGTCTCAAGCTAAGGAAGTAATTGATCAGCTCAAGTCGAAGGGCCGGCTAGGCGACGTTGTCATCATCGAGCTCGGGACGAATGGTACGTTCTCGGAAAAGACACTCGTTACGCTGCTGCATTCGCTCGAAAACGTTCAGCAAATTGTGCTTGTAAACACCCGCGTGCCGCGTCCGTGGGAACGTGATGTCAATTCGACCTTGGAAGAGGCGGTGAAACAGTTCTCCAACGTGACGCTCGTTGATTGGTACTCAGCTAGCGCAGGCAAAGATTCATATTTCACACAGGACGGGGTCCATCTTATTGAGGAAGGTGCAAAGGCATATGCTTCGCTGGTGGCGGAAGCGATCAAGCCGTAACAAAGCGCGAATGCCGGAAGCGATTCGGTGGTTACCAGTTGTTAAATACGAGCAGGAAATCTCGGTAGATTTTATCAAAAGGCAGTTGGTAGCATTCGCTAATACAGGAAAAACAGGGCTTAAAGTGACGCGACCGGACAGTAAACCTCAATACAAAGAAGGAAAAGCATCGGCAGAAGGAATTGTTGTAGAGAATGAGTCGTGGAGTGAAAACGAGGAGTCATTTGGTGAATTTTAGTTAATTCATTCGTATAACTTCCACGAAACAGGCGATATGGAATATCACTCCCAAAAAACTGTTTAGTTAACATACTAAATCATGTGAAATCTTTAAGTAGATAGTAGGTAATTCCGGTTTAACCCCTCAAATTTTGAGTTATTCTCCCTTATTCTCGCCGTGCCGTATATTTTGCTTCTTCTTCAACTCTTTTGGAAGTCTCGGACTGGAGAAGTCTAGCGTCAAGAAGTTCACTTGAACCCAGACTTCTCCAGTCCTGCTAACCATTAGGTAGAAAAAAGGCTTACTGTGCCCTATCATGGCCATGTTATACTTTGACGACGAATTGTTTCACACGTTGCTGTGGCAAAGCCTTACCGAATATATTTTACGTCCATCTCCCACAATTGATTCGGAGCGGCAATTTCTCGGTTGTTTGTAAGCTTTCGCGGATGCTGCCTCTTCTTTTTTCGTTGTGGTTGCAGGAGTCCTTCTTCTTTCAGCAGTCGGTACATTGCAAGCCTTTTTCCCTCATGATCCGTTGCACTCGTTTATGATTCACTTGCATCTCTCGGCGTAAAAGCGCTGTGATTTTTCGGTATCCATAGCGAAATTTATGTACGAGGCACAACTCCCGAATACGTGTGACGATTGGTTTCGCAATCTGTTGTGTATTCCTTTGATTTTTCCACCGATAGTAGGTAGACCGAGCTATGCCTAGCCATTGACATGCTAACTGTACAGAGACCTCTCCCTTTATGGAATCCATCCTTCTGGTGACACCTCCTTTCCCACTCCTTGTACTTTTTTAAGACATCCAATTGTTGCTTTAAGAAGCGATTTTCCTGTTTCAACCTTTCAACTTCAGATGTAAACTCTGGTCCTTTCCCAAACGTGTACTGTTTGCCTACGGGTTGTTCAAAGCGATGAGTTTCGCCGTTTCTATACCAACGTAACCATGTTTCTACCTGCGTTTTGTTCTTGCTACAAAGGTGATCCATTACTTCTCTCACTGATACACCCGCCAACCTCATTTCAACAGCCTTTAACTTAATTTCCGCAGGATAACTTACTCTCGTTGCCACAGAAAAAACACCTCCAAGTTGTCCCCATATCTTACGACATGGTGTGCATTCTCTTGAAGGTGTTTTGATTCGTCTTACCTTATGGGGTTAGTCCGAAACGAAACGGTTTCTTTACTTTTTAGGGACTTTTTAGACAGCCCCTACGCTAATTATTAAATACTCGACAGGTCAAGGAAAACGTCTGTGACCAAAGAAGTAACTTATCCTACATCTGTGGATCTTTCGGGTCTTCCTAGCTTACGTTAACTCGCTACTATTTCCTCTCAAAATAAGCTTTTGCTTGTTCAGCTCGCAGTCGCCAGAAAAGTAACTTTTCATTAAGTTGAAGCCACTGTTCATATTAAACTCTACCAGAATGTTCAAGAGTAAGTACTTTCAACCAATTCCGTTACTCAGCCGCATTAAGCGTTGCTGCACTTTAGAAACATCTCGATTAGAGTCAATTTTATTGTATAGAAGAGGGGACGTTATCCTATTAACTGAATAATCGGCGCCGGTCAGTCTGAAGGAAATGATTGACACGACAACACCGCAGGGACGCTTTATGTTGACTGTCTTTTGGGTACCCTGAAAGAAATTAATCTGCTTCAATAATGGAAATAGGGTACCGCAAACAAGTTGAGTTGCTGGAAAAGTCTTGAAAGTTAGACGATTTAGACGAATGGTTTCATTGGCACAAATATTGCAAACTTAGTAGAATCAAATTTCATGTTAAAAAGCGAAGGTGAGCCACATGTCTGAAGCGATTTTAGAAGTGAAAGAGTTGAAAACGGTCATTAAAGACAAGCAGACACAAAAAGTGATCATCGACCTCATCAGCTTTGAGATCGGTCCAAAGGAAGTTGTGGCGCTGGTCGGAGAATCGGGCTGCGGCAAGAGTATGACATCACTGTCGATTATGCAACTGCTTCCTGGCATGGGCGCAATTGAGGGAGGGGAAATCCGGTTTCGTGGTCGCAATCTGGTCGGAATCAGTGACCGCGACATGGCGCAAGTCCGTGGGCGGCAAATCTCCATGATTTTTCAGGAGCCAATGACTTCGCTTAATCCGGTGCTCACGATCGGGCTCCAGCTGACCGAAGCGATCCGTCGTCATTTGCGTGTACCGCAATCGGAGGCGGTAGTGATCGCAGATAATTGGCTGCGGCGAGTCGGTTTTCCAGAACCAGCGCGCATTCGAAAAGAGTTTCCACACCGGCTCTCCGGCGGGATGCGGCAGCGGATCATGCTGGCAATGGCGATGTGTTGCAAGCCGGAACTGCTGATTGCTGACGAGCCAACGACCGCTCTGGATGTGACTATCCAAGCGCAGGTGCTCGATCTGATCCGGGAGCTTTTGAAGGATTCGGACATGTCGGTACTGTTTATTACGCATGATCTTGGGGTCGTAGCCGAAATGGCGAACCGGGTGATTGTCATGTATGCCGGTCAAATCGTAGAAACGGCGGATGTCCGCACTTTGTTTACTTCGCACCGGCATCCATATACGAAGGGGTTGTTGAAATCGACGCCGCGGATGCATGGAGCGATCGAGAAGCTGACGCCTATTCCGGGAACGGTTCCGCCGGCGGGAACCTACGCGCAGGGTTGCCGGTTTGCGGATCGTTGTCCGCTAGCCGAGGAAATATGCCGCAAAAAAACGCCGGAGCTGAGGGAAATAAGTCCGGGCCACCAAGTCCGGTGCGCGCTTGTGTAGAAAAAGCAAAGGAGGATACGGGGTTGATAACGCCACTGCTAGAAGTAAATGGACTAAAGAAATATTTTCCGATAAGTAAAGGCGGGAGAAAAGGATCCGTCAAGGCGGTTGACGACGTGAGCCTGAACGTGTACGAAGGGGAAACGCTTGGCATCGTTGGAGAGTCGGGCTGCGGCAAATCTACGGTAGGGCGGCTCATCTTGCGGCTTCTTGACCCGACTGCCGGGACCATCCGTTTTAATGGACTCGAAATCGGGGCGATGAGCCAGCGCCAGCTTAGGAAGTACCGGAAAGACTTGCAATGCGTGTTCCAGGACCCGTTCGCTTCGCTAAACCCACGTATGTCGGTGGGAGAAGCGATTGCCGAGCCGATGATTGTGCAGGAGGGTAAAAGCCGGACTGAGGCGTTGCAGCGGGCGGAGGAACTGCTGGAGAAGGTCGGCTTAAACAGGCGGGTGCAGCGGCTATATCCTCACGAATTTTCAGGCGGACAACGGCAGCGTATTGCGATCGCACGGGCAATTTCATTGCGACCGAAGTTGCTCGTGGCGGATGAGGCGGTATCCGCATTGGACGTATCTATCCAAGCGCAAATTGTTAATTTACTTGGGGAGCTGCAACAGGAGTCGCATATGTCCTACGTGTTCATTTCGCACAACCTAAGCGTGGTGCGTCATATCTCCGACCGGGTGGCGGTCATGTATTTGGGCCGGATTGTAGAGACGGCGGAGAAAGAGGCGTTGTTCGGGGAGCCCAAGCACCCATATACGCGTGCGTTACTGTCGTCGGTGCCGGAGCCAGATGTGAATTTTCGACGGGAGCGTATCGTGTTGAGGGGGGAAGTGCCGAATGCTGCTGACCCGCCACCGGGATGTCCGTTTCATCCGCGTTGCCCGCATGCTGAGAGCCGTTGCGCGATCGAAACGCCCGCTTTTCGGGAAGTCGGGCCGGGGCATTACGCCTCGTGCCACTTAATATAAGAAATGATGAGGGGGAGAATGAATATGCCTAAAAAAACGTTCCAAAGATTAGGTTCAGCCTTTTTTTCCATTTTGATGGGCACCGCAGTTGTCTTGTCCGCGTGTTCCGGAGGGACGACGGAAACAACCAGCGGCCCGGTTTCTCAAGATTCGTCGTCAACCCTAGACGCCACTTCCAATAAGGAAAAAATAGACGGGGGTGAAATCATCACTTACGACACATTCGAGCATGAGGGCTGGATCAAGTTGTATACACGCAATCTTGCCTCTAGTAACATCCAGGAGCTTGTGTTTAACGGTCTGTACCGGTTGACCGACAAGCAAGATATCGAGCCGGACTTGGCGGATGGATTGCCGGTGCCGTCTCCTGACTTTAAAGAGCTGACAGTTAAAATGCGCAAGGATATCAAGTTTTCCGACGGCCATCCGTTGACGGCGGATGATGTCGTGTTCAGCTACAACATTCCAATTAATGATGACTACGTGGGTTCGCGCAAAAGTACATTTGACAAGCTGGAAAAGATCGAGAAGGTTGACGACTCGACGGTCAGGTTTATATTTACCGAACCTTACATCGGTTACAACGGAATGCTAACCCACCAAATTTTGCCGCAGCATGTGCTCAAGGACGTACCGGTGAAGGAATTAACCAAATCGGCGTTTTTCAAAGACAAGCCGATCGGCTCCGGTCCTTACAAACTGGTGGAGTGGAGGCAGGGCCAGTATCTAACGTTCACGCGCAACGAAACATATTTCAAGAGCATACCGTCGATCGAGAAGATCACGATTAAAATCATTCCAGATTCAAACGTAGCGATGGCGCAGTTGCAAACCGGAGAAATCAACCTCAGCAGCGTCAGTGGGGAAAACGTTGAGGTAATCAAAGAATATGCGGAGAAATCAGGTAAAATCAAGCTACAAGAAGGGATTCCCACCACCTCCTATACTTACATTGGTTGGAATACCACTAACCCGTTGTTCAAGGATAAACTGGTTCGTCAGGCGCTCACGACCGCAATCGACCGGCAAACGATCATCGATAGTGTCCTCGAAGGCCAGGGCGTGCTCATTCACAGCCAAACGCCACCACCATTTTGGAACTATACCGAGGACGTGCCGAAATTCCCTTACGATGAAGAGAAGGCGAAGCAGATGCTGGCCGAAGCCGGCTGGAAGCCAGGCAGTGACGGCATCCTTGTCAAGGATGGCAAGCGGTTCGCCTTTGAAATGCTCGTCAGCCAGGGTAGTAAGGCGCGCCAGAAAATCGCCACAGTCGTCCAGCAAGAGCTGAGGAAGGTCGGTATCGAGATGACGCCGCGTGTCATGGAAAGCTCGGCTTATGCGCAAAACGTGCATGACAAAAAATTCGAGGCGGTTATCAACGGTTGGAATCGCAATGGCGATTCAAATCCGAAAGGAACCTGGGACACTGCGTCTATCGAAGGGGGCAGCAATTACATCTCGTACAGCAACCCCGATGTCGATCGCTTGATCGAAGAAGATTCAAAGACGCTGGACATTAACAAACGTAAAGAGCTGCTCGCCAAAATCGACGCGCTCATCGCAGAGGACCAAGGGTATACGTTCCTGTATGCAAGTACCTCTTCGATGGCGTACCCGATCAACCTCGAAGGGTACAGTACGAAATGGTCCGGTCTGAAGCGAATTGAGGACTGGTACTTTACAAAATGATGAAAGGGGTGGCAACTGATGGCTAACTATGCGCTGCGACGTTTTCTGAATGCCATCCCAATTTTGCTGGGGATTACAGTCATATCTTTTTTGATCATCAATATGGCTCCGGGCAACCCGCTGTCAGGCATGATGGAGGGTTCAGATTCGATCATGTCGACGGTCGATCAGGAAAGTTTGTTGAAAGAGTATGGGCTCGACCAACCGCTGCATGTTCAATACTGGAAATGGCTCAGCGGCATGGTACGAGGCGATTTCGGCACTTCGTTCATTAAACACGAGCCGGTTAGGGATTTAATCCTAAACCGGCTGCCATATACGCTAATGCTGACTGTGACGTCGTTTCTCGTCGCGATCTTGATAGCGGTTCCACTCGGCGTCCTGTGCGCGGTGAAAGCCCATTCGCGGTTCGATCAAATCGTCTCAGCTCTGTCGTTTGTCGGGGTTTCGATACCCGTTTTCTGGTTTGGACTGATGCTTATCATGCTTTTTTCCGTCAAGTTAGGGTGGTTGCCTTCGGGAGGACTGATGACGATCAATGCGCCGTTCAGCATGTCGGACCGCATCATTCATCTTGTTATGCCGGTATGTGCGATGGCGTCGCACGAAATCGCGTCATGGCTAAGGTATGTGCGTTCCAGCATGCTGGAGGTGATCGGTCAGGATTACGTACGGACGGCGAAAGCGAAGGGGCTCCTGAAAGGACGGGTGCTCATGTTGCACGCTTTGCGCAACGCGCTTATCCCGCTGGTTACTTTGTTAGGTTTGTCACTACCGTCGTTTTTCGCAGGGGCACTGATCACGGAGTCGATCTTTAGTATTCCAGGTATGGGGCGACTGTTTATCGATGCGGCTTTTCAGCGGGATTACCCAGTCATCTTCGGTATTACGACGATCGGCGCTTTCTTGCATGTGTTCGGAAATTTGCTGGCTGATCTTGTGTACGCGGTACTGGATCCGCGGGTCAGCTTCAGCCAAAAGGCAAAGGGGTGAGAATAGCCAATGGAAGTGGTTGTAACGAATAGTAACAGTATACCGGGCGCGGACGTTCCGAAAAACCGGGCATGGGAAAGGTTCAAACGAAATCGGTTGGCACTGATCAGTTTGTTTGTCATCGGCGGGCTGATCTTGCTGGCGCTGCTGGCACCTCTGATCGCGCCGTACGATCCTGCGGAGCAAAATTTGATTGACAAGCTGAAGCCCCCGAGCAAGGAGCATTGGTTCGGAACGGACGAACTGGGGCGAGACCTGCTTAGCCGGGTGCTCTATGGAGCGCGGGTTTCGCTTTCGGTCGGCATTTTTGCGGTTGTGTTCAATGTGGTAATCGGCATTGTCATCGGCTCAACGGCGGGGTATTACGGCGGCAAAATCGATGGGATATTGATGAGGTTTACGGATATCATGCTTTCCTTTCCGACGAAGTTCGTGCTCATCGCTGTCGTCACAATTTTGAAGCCGAGCTTGATTAATATTATCATCGTGCTGGTGGCATTCGGCTGGATGGGGAAGGCGCGGCTGTTACGTGGACAAATCTTGTCAGTAAAGAACCGGGAATTCGTGGACGCGGCGCGAACGATTGGAATGTCGGATTTCCGCATCATTTTCCGGCACATTTTGCCCAACTCGCTGGCGCCGGTCATCGTCTCGGCAACCTTGCAGGTAGGGGGAATGATATTGACCGAGTCAACTCTAAGCTTTCTCGGACTTGGGATTCAACCGCCGATGGCGAGCTGGGGTAATCTATTGCAATCGGCTCAAAACTTGACGATCATGGCGAAGGCCCCGTGGTACCCGTTCATTCCGGGCTTTATGATTTGTTTGACGATAATGTGTTTTAACTTTATCGGTGACGGACTGCGTACAGCATTCGATTCGCGCTGATTTGCGCTGATGTAGTTTCCGTAAAAAAACAACGATTAAAGAGGAGGCCAAACGATGATAAAGGAAAGAAAGACACGTGATCAAGTGCCTACGGAGCAAACTTGGAATCTTGAAGATTTGTTTTCCAGTGTGGAAACGTGGGAGGCGGAGCTGCTACATATCCAGGAGCTGGCGCGCTCCTTGCAAAAGTACAAAGGCCGTCTTCATGAAGGCGGGGATGTGCTGCTGGCTTGTCTAGAGACAGAAGAAGAAATCCGTGTGCGAATGGGACTGGCAGCAACATATGCGCGCTTACGGCTGTCCGAGGATGAGGCGAGTCCAATGAATCAGGCAAATTCGTCGCGTGCGGGCGACGTGCAGGCGGAAGTCGGCGCGGCGCTGACGTTTATTTTGTCCGAGATCCTCGCTTTGCCGGACGGGACAGTTGAAAATTTTATACGGGAGACGCCAGCTCTGGAGTCGTTCCGCAAAAGTTTGGCAGATTTGCTGGAGACGAAGCCGCATAGTCTTTCCTCCGAGACGGAGACTGTTCTCGCTTCTTTAGGAGAAGTGCTTGGCGCCCCACACACGATTTATCAGCGAAGCAAGCTTGCAGATATGTCGTTTTCTCAGGTACAGGACGGTAATGGGGCAACGAGACCCGTTTCGTTCTCACTTTATGAAACGAACTATGCATCTTCTACGGATACAATACTGCGCCGCGCTGCTTTTAGGTCTTTCACAATTACACTGGACTCGTACAAAAATACGATTGCCGCTGTCTATGCCACGGAAGTGAAACGGCAAACGGTCACGTCGCGCCTGCGCGGCTACGAATCGGTGACGCATATGCTGCTTCATTTGCAGCAGGTGACGATGGAGATGTACCTGAACATAGTGGATATTATTAGAACGGAACTGGCCCCACACATGCGGCGGTTTGTGCGGCTGAAGCAAAGGGTGCTCGGTCTGGAGCGAATGATGTTCAGCGATTTAAAGGCACCGCTCGACCCCGACTTCATTCCGCAGATTTCGTTTGAAGAGGCCGGTCGCATGGTAGTGGAATCTCTGAAGGTGCTCGGTCCTGAATATACGTCAATTATGGAGCGTGCTCTGTCGGATAGATGGGTCGATTACGCGGACAATGTTGGAAAATCGACCGGCGCTTTTTGTTCGACACCGTATGGCGGCCATTCCTATATATTGATCACCTGGTCGGGTAGTATGCGCGGCGCGTTTACGTTGGCGCACGAGCTTGGCCACGCAGGGCATTTGATGCTCGCAGGGCGCAACCAGCGTTTCACCGATTTCAGGCCTACACTGTACTGTATTGAGGCGCCCTCGACAATGAATGAGCTCCTATTGGCGCAACACATCGTCGAGCAGTCCGCCGACCAGCGTCTCAAACGGTGGGTTCTATTACAATTGATGGGTACGTATTACCACAACTTCGTCACACACCTGCTCGAAGCTGATATGCAAAGAAGGGTTTACGCTGCGGCCGAAGCAGGTGAGCCGCTGACTGCAAGCAAGCTTTGTGAGTTGAAGGGGCTCTTACTTTCCGAGTTTTGGGGCGATACGGTGGAACTGGATAAGGGGGCCAACCTTACCTGGATGCGCCAGCCGCATTACTATAGAGGGCTATACCCGTATACGTACGCTGCTGGCTTGACTGTTTCAACGGCGGTCGCTTCGCTCATCCGCGAGGAAGGGCAGCCGGCGGTAGACCGCTGGCTTAGCATGTTGAAGGCGGGAGGCACGCTGCGACCCCTTGAACTGATGAAGCTTGCCGGCGTCGATATGTCCAACCCTCAACCGATTCGAAGTGCGATCGCTTATGTCGGTTCTTTGGTGGATGAATTGGAGCAGTTATTCTAGTTTTCTTTGATAAAATAAGCAGGAAAGCATGCGTCGCCCCCTCTTCTATGGATTAGGCAATTTTGTGCAATTCGAGTTAGAACCTCATCTTAGATTCCAATCGTACGTGATGACAAAATTAGGTCCTACCGAAGCGGCTATGTTCGAGCAGGACAAAAGCAAGTAACATGAATCCAGATGACTCAAACGACCAAGGAGAGTGTTTAAATGGCAACTGAAGAAACAGAGGTGAACAGTATAGCGGCATTTACGATCTCGGACGATGTAAAGGCTCGGTTTAAAACGCTGATGGCCAACACAAACGTGAAGTCGGCACTCGAATTTATTAAATCGGACAATGAGCGCACGTTGGGCGATCAAATTGAAATTACCGAAATTCCGGCCCCTCCCTTTAAGGAAGAAGTTCGCGCGAATTATTACAAAAAACGGCTGAAAGAGCTAAAATTAGCGGATGTGATGATGGATTCCGAAGGGAGTGTGTTCGGGGTCCGACGAGGAACTGGGAACGGACCGACGCTCTTTATCTCTGCTCATTTGGACACAGTTTTTCCGGAAGGAACCGATACGAAGGTAAGAAAAGAGGATGGCAAGTACATCGGACCGGGAATTGCCGACGACGGTAGAGGACTGGCTGCATTGCTTTCACTTGTCCGCACGTTCGAAATTGTTGGGTTGCAAACCCGGGGAAATATTATTTTTGGCGCTGTTGTCGGTGAGGAAGGGTTAGGAGATTTACGCGGAGTGAAGGCGATGTTCAGAAACCACCAAAATATTGACGGCTACATATCGATCGAGCCGGGCAGGCCGACACGCACGATCTATTTGGCAACGGGATCGCTCAGATACAACGCGGTGTATAAAGGTCCAGGCGGCCACAGCTACGGCGCCTTTGGCCATCCGAGCCATGGGTAGAGCGATTGCGAAAATCGCCGATCTGCAAACGCCGATAAATCCGAAGACGACCTTTACCGTCGGTACGGTCTGCGGCGGCACATCGGTAAATACGATTGCAGCTGATGCGCAAATACTGATCGATGTGCGCTCAAATTCTCCCGAAGAATTGCAAATTTTGGGGGAAAAAGTGACCGCCACTCTGTACGAAGCGGCTAAGGAAGAAGGCGCACGCTGGGGAAGCGAGGCGATCGAGGTCCATATTGACGTTGTTGGACATCGCCCGGCCGGCTACCAACCTGCGGACGCGCTTATCGTACAGGCCTCGCTCGCCTCGGCTGCGGCGCTCGGCTTTGTGCCCCAGCTCTCCCAAGCGAGCAGTACCGACGCCAATGTGCCGATCAGCCTTGGAATCCCTGCAGTCACTTTAGGAGGCGGCGGATCGAACGGGGGAGCGCACACTCTAAACGAATGGTTCGATCCGACGGATGCCTATTATGGGGTGCAAAGGATATTTTTGACGACACTGGCGCTGGTCGGAATGGACAACGTTGTTGAGCCTCTGCTGTCAAAAAGATAAGCTTATCCTGGATAGTGAACTACTCTCCACTTAGGCTAACGCCTAGAAGTGGGAGCTTCTCAAATCCACGACGAAAGTAACCTTTCGTCTCCTCGAGCGTTACTTCGGGTAGTCCCTACCCTAGATGTCCGACGTTTCGGAGTTCTTTTGTTACCTTGGATATTTTACGCATGGAAGGATAAGCTTGGTTTTCGCATTTTGTTTCTCCATGCAACCCCATATATCCAGTTATCAAAGAACATCATAAGTAGATTTTACCAAAGTGTCGGACAACTGAACAGGCAAAAGCCTGTCCTTGTCCAAAGTCGATTCATCCCCCACTTACAACCAAACGCTGTAAGGTTTTAGAAGTGGGAGACTTCTCGACCTATAAGTTAAAAGGAGAGATCGGCCGGCTCTGAATATATCCGCAGTCTGAAGTATCGTAGGAGGTCTCAAAATCAAGAATCCCGCTTCACTATCAAAAGTGAGGCGGGATTCTTTTCCGTTGATTGTTGCGTTTCAGGCATTTAGGGAGACTTTTTTGGGACAGCCCCTAGTTATTCGTCATGTGTTTAAGATGGGTTCAAGAACTTAAATGGTGCCGGAAAAAAGACGCGATGGCTTCATTCATTCGAATGTGGTTTTCGATTTTCTCTGTTTTATGGCCTTCGTCTTCAAACACGATCAGTTCAACCTGCTGGCCTCGCGCCTTCATATCTGCATACATTTGCTCGGCTTCGCTTACCGGAACACGGGTATCGTTTTTGCCGTGGAAAATAAGCAGTGGCGCTTGAATTTTATGGGACAAGTTTAGCGGGGCAATTTCCTCGAAGAAGTCGCTATCTTCCGCCAGTGTTCCGTATTCGACTTCTCTTAATTTTCTCCGCCAAGGCCCGGTGTTTTCTAGAAAAGTCCGAAAATGCGATATACCGACGATATCCACCCCGGCTGCCCACAAGTGTGGGTAGTGTGTTAATGCGGCCAGCACCATAAATCCGCCGTAGCTTCTGCCGATAATGCCGATTTTACCGCTGTCGATGGAGCCGATCCGGCCGATTTCTTTTGCTAGAGCTGCGAGATCGGCCACTGCATCCATTCGCTTCCGGCCGTTGTCCAAATCCATATAATGCTTGCCGTAGCCTTTGCTCCCCCGCACGTTCGGAACGAAAACGGAAAAGCCTTGTCCGTACAAGTACTGAATGACAGAGTTGAAATCGTACCTGGACTGCGATTCAGGGCCGCCGTGAACGTAGACGACCGCCGGTGAGTTGGCCCTTTCCTGTCTGTAAAAAAAATAAGGAACATCCAGTCCGTCGAACGAGACGAAGGTGCTCAACTCCGGCTCCCGCCAGGATGGGCCACCACCTTCTTGCTCGCTGAAATAAGTGAGTCTCTCCAGCGAGCGGGTGCATACGTCGTAGCGAAATATTTCCCCTGGAATGACGGGACTTTTCAGCCCAAAAACGATCCGGTTGTCGTCGAACCAGGAAATGGAGTCGATGACGCCGCGCGGAATCTCCTTAAGCGGCTCGGACTTTCCGCTCGCTACATTGTACAGGTATAGCACGGAGATTCCACCTTCGTTCACTGTATAAGCGATCCGAGTTTCATCCAAAGACAGCTTTGCTTCTTCGATGTCCCATTTTGGAAAATGAACGAGTTTGATCGGCTCCCCATGCAAAGTAAACCGATATAAAGCCATCGTATCCTCGGCTGCGTCGCTTACCATATAGCCGAAATCTCCGGCTTTTGTCATCTGTATGCTCTCGTAGCGGCCCAATTGTTCAAAGCCGATTCTCGTCGTACCGCCCGTATCCAAATCGAGCACGTGCAAAGCCTGCAAATTGTTTCCCTGCAAGCATCGGACTAGAAGTCTCCTGCCGTCGGGCAGCCACAGGTCCGGAGTGGTGCGTCCGTCAAACCGGTATACAACGTCCGTTTGCCCGGTGTCCACATCCTGCACAAATACATCGAAAAAAGCGGCAGTTCTGCGATTGCTCGACCATGTTATTTTGGTTCCGCATGGAGACCAGCCTCCAAGGTGGTGGAAATGCTCAGGGGAAACCATCAATTCCCGCACTTTTCGCGTCTCATTATTGATCAGATAAAGTTGCTGCTTTTCGTTCCCTTTCCAGTCCATACCGAGAATCGTCTTGTCACCTGCCGGGGAATGACTGACCTTCATGACTGAATCTGGCATGACGACATACTGCTTGCAACTTGATTCGTTGTCATTTTTATACCATAGCTGCGGGAGACCGCTTTTTTTCGAAATAAACGTAATTTGCCCCCGGTGAGGCACAATTTTCGGGCTGTAAGCCGAACCTACGCTTAAATAAGCCTGAAATGAATGAACAGCGTCCGTTTGTCTACTCAATTGATATCGCTCCTTCAAGGCATTTTTTTAAAGCAGGACTATATTAAAAGTATTACACCTCTCATGCTATGCAATTTTTGTTCCAATTGCGGGCGTTTGATCGGAAGACGGTGAACAAAGGAAAGCGGCTAAAAGTAGCGGCGATTTTACTGTAAAAGGGGACTCTATTTATTGCTATCTTTGAATTAACTATAGCCTATTCATCATAAATATCCTCGCTGTCAGTTTACAGAATGAGAGTGTAAATAAAAGGTTGGACGAAGCCAGTCTTTGTTTGGGGAGCTGCTGTGATAGGAGTAGTCACCAATAAAACCCGGAATTGGGAAATAGGTTCCCTGAAAATATTGCTGTTTTACAGATCCAGGTAACGGCATTAATATTGTGCGGAAAATATCCCCAAATCATCGTCTGACTCGTTATCAAATGGTTTTGATCAATAGGGGACTCACTGTTATTTGAAGAGACGATGCTTATCTCCCTTTTTATGCAATATTGGTATGAAATTTGCTGTATAAAAGGCTCGACAATGATTTACATATCGAATGAAGGGTAAAACAATTAACCGAGAGTATTCCGTAAAGCCATCACCGTCAAGGAAGGTAGCAAGGAGGGAGGTAGAAAATGAAGTGCGAGATCTTTAACAGCAAGCCATTGGGCTCATTGACAATGTGATGGAGAAGTTGAACGAACAATAATAAACTTACAGAATAAAGGGGGACTAAGGTATGGTTACATTAATAAAAAATGGTACCGTATATTCGCCGGAGTACATGGGAGAACAGGATATCCTGATTATCGGTAACAAAATCGCCGAAGTGAAAAAAGAGATTGGAAGCTGTAGCATTTTTTCGGCTATTGAAGTTATCGATGCGACTGGAAAACTGGTGGTTCCAGGGTTTATCGATCAGCACGTTCATCTCATTGGTGGAGGAGGGGAAACTGGTTTCAACAGTCGTACTCCAGAACTCGCGTTATCGAAAATTATCGAAGCAGGGGTTACCACTGTTGTAGGACTATTGGGAACTGACGGATTTGCAAGACATATAGAATCGTTATATGCAAAATCAAAAGGGTTAGAAAAAGAAGGACTTACTACATTTATGCATACAGGTTCGTATACGATTCCAAGCACGACAATTACCGGCAGTGTCGATCGAGATATTTTATTTATCGATAAAGTGATAGGGGTCAAGGTTGCCATTTCTGACCATCGTTCTTCGCATTGCACTGGAGAAGAGCTCACTAGATTGGCCTCCCAGGCAAGAGTTGCAGGGATGTTAAGCGATAAACCAGGTATGGTGCATGTTCATATAGGACGAGGAAAAGATCAGTTAAACATGATTTTAGACATTGTTGAAAATACAAACATACCTATTACGCAATTTGTTCCTACCCATGTGACTAGAACAAGAGAGCTTTTCGAACAAGCGAAGCAATTTGTTAGGTTGGGTGGGCGAATCGATATAACGACGTATTCCGAATTTACTTCCACGAATGATCTAAAGCCTAGCAAAGCTGTGATGGAGTGCATCAAGGAAGGGTTGCCAATCGAATCAATTACGGTCAGCTCCGATGGAAACGGGAGCATTCCTAAATACGACAGTACAGGTAAAATTGTCGGCATGGGTGTTGGGAACTTAAATGCCTCGCACTTGTTCCTGAAAAACCTGGTACAGGAAGAGGGAGCAGATCTTAGTGTAGCCTTGAAATTTCTGACGGTAAATGTAGCCAAGGTTTTAGATATTTTTCCTGAGAAGGGGAAGCTCCAAGCTGGAAGCGACGGTGATCTGTTAATCCTGAACAAAGAATTGAACATCGATACGGTATATGCCATGGGGAAAAAAATGATGGAACATGGAGAAGTAATGGTCAAGGGTACCTTTGAAGATTAATACATCAGAAAGAGGCCAATTTGGGGAATAACGAATTTTTTGAAGAAAAGGGTGCAACGTGTACCCTTTTCTTTATATATTCGAAAAGAGGAGCTCAGTATGGAAAAGAAAACAGTCATCTTTATCTCGAAACTTGAGCAATCGCTCGAACTATTCATTAATCAAGGCCATGAACTAGGGGTATCAGAAGATTTTCATCTTGAGGGGCGCACAGTAAATCAGCTTGCCTATAATCCCATAAGTGAAGATTCCCTGGTTGTTCTTTCTAGTAAGTTTATTCTTCCGACAATCGAAGCGTATTTGCCTCAAAAGCAGAAGTATATTATAGCTAAACGAACGGTTAACTACAAGAACATACGTAACATGTTGGATATACCACGTGGAATAAAGGTGCTGCTTGTAAGCGACCTGCAAAAAAGGGCTAATGAAACGGTCTCCCTCTTGAAATCTTCAGGAATTGACCTTGACTTTTATCCCTATTACCCGGGCGGAACGTATTCGGAAGACATTCAAATTGCTATCACACCCGGTGAATCAAAGTTCGTCCCGCCTTCTATCCAAAAAGTTATTGACATTGGCTCACGAGTGATTGACTTATCAACATGGATTGAAATATACGCCCATTTTAAGCATGAGGGACGTGACTCTCGAAAATTGACAGCACGCTATCTTCAATCAATCGTCTATATAACTGAACAACTTAGAGATGAAGTTCAAAAAGCCAATCTTCTTCGCAAACATCTGGAGACCATCGTTGATCGAATTGAAGATGCTGTGTTAGCTATTGATGACGAAGATGTCATTCGCCTTACGAATCATAAGGCTCTACAACTCTTGCATCTGCAGGGCAAAGATCTATTAAATCATAGGACAGCAAACAGCATTCCTTCCCATTTTTATCAAATCATTCATGAAGTACCTTATGAAAAGGAAGAAATTGTGCATTGGGATAACCAGACTTACTTTTTTCGAAAGACACACATTATCATAGAAGGAAAAAACATGGGCTATTTGATCTTGTTTCGTAAAGCTTCAGAAATTAACAAGTTAGAGCATGATTATCGAAGAAAAATGTTGAATAAAGGACTCATTGCCAAATATACGTTTAACGATCTTTCGGGTATAAGCACTTCTTTCCAAAAGGTAACCGACATTGCTAAAAAAATTGCACGAAGCAATTCTACAGTTCTTTTGCTAGGAGAGACCGGAACGGGTAAAGAATTGTTAGCCCAAGCGATTCACAACGGTTCTCCACGTCAAAGTGGTCCCTTTGTAGGTGCGAATTTTGCCGCGATTTCTGAGACTTTATTAGAAAGTGAACTTTTCGGATATGAAGAAGGAGCATTTACGGGCGCAAAAAAGGGCGGACACATCGGACTGTTTGAACAGGCTCATAATGGTACAATTTTCTTGGATGAAATTGGAGATGTCTCTCATTCCATTCAGAACCGATTACTGCGAGTACTCCAGGAAAGAGAAATCATGAAGGTAGGGGGAAATCACGTCATTCCGATCGACATCCGCGTTATTGCAGCGACAAACAAAGATTTGGAATGCATGATTGAGGAGGGGAGTTTTCGAGCAGACCTGTATTATCGACTGAATATCCTGCCGATTTTTATTCCCCCTTTACGTGATCGCAAGGAAGATGTTTACTTGCTCACCAACGTCTTTATCAAAAAAATTTGCAACCGCTTGCAACGACCATCTTTTGTCTTTTCCGAAGAAGCGAGGAAGGAGATGGAACTATATCATTGGCCCGGGAATATCAGAGAACTGGAAAATATCATCGAATATTTGGCTCATGTCGTTGACAAGGTGGTCTATCCACAAGATCTCTTGTTCAAACGCAGCAAAAGAATCGTGGAAGAATCAGGTGAAACAAGGACACTCATTTTTGAAGCAATCAAGCAATCTTATGAGAGAAAAGGTTTTCTGGAAGAGATCAGGGTTATCTTGCAGATTATTCATAATGCTAAGATTACAGTAGGCAGAAATTACATTATCCGCTCCTTACAAGGGGAGGGCTGGAACATTACGGAAGAACAGCTTCGCTATCGTATGAAGCTGTTAAACCAAGACCAATTAATAAAAGTCAGCCGTGGGAGAAAAGGCAGCTCCCTTTCCGATAAGGGGGTCGAGTTTCTATCTTACTTAATGGATAAGGATCGAGCTCTCGTCGAAACGTAATTCCATTCTTCTATCATCTAATCACAAAATCATATCAGTAAATTTTATGCCAACGATTATCTAATCGGAATATACGGCGATCCTGAGATGAGATGAATCATGTGTGTAGAAAATGACGCCCCTATTTATCTGTAACGGGTGAATCAGTGTCCCCTGCAACAACCAGAGAGGACTAGGAAGCGATTAAATATAGACACATGGCATTGGTATGGAAAATGCAATCATCAATATTGTCGTAACACAATTCATTTCTAGGAGGGAGTAATCTATGAACATTCGCGAGGTTATTTTTGAACCGACAAGTGTCACTAGTTTTTCAATCCACGAATTCGGGGACGGTCAGGGGCCAAGCATCGCCATTACGGCTGGGGTACATGGCGATGAACAGACAGCTATTCATACCGCCAACTTATTAATCAAGCTGCTTGGAAGTCAAAAGGTATCTGGGCGGATTAAGGTAATTCCGATTTGTAACCCTGCCTCTTATCGCAGTCGGACCCGCTGTTCTCCCTTTGATCATCTGGACATGAATCGTTTTTTTCCAGGCAATGCTGAGGGCAGTCCTACCATGCAATTGGCTGATCGGTTATGGAAGGAGACTCGTGATGTAGAGTTCCTCGTCGATATTCACTGCTGTGGCGTTGATGGGTCCACCTATACGCTTGCTCTCTATGAGCAGTATCCTGAGATGAAGGAACTGGCTGAGGCGTTAGGAATTCCGGTTGTCATTCAGTCTGGCGGCCAGGCAGGACAGTTGTTTGTAGAATCCTGCCATACGGGACAAAAGGCATTGATCATTGAACTGCCGGGCGGACAACCAGGCGGGGTGATCAATGCTAAGGCTGCAGAAGAATGCTGTGAGGCATTGAACAGGTACTTAATCCGACTAGGCGTTCTTGAGGGAGAATTACATCAATCACAAGTCACCTTTTATGGAAGGATAAACACGCTATTGGCTCCTCATCCAGGACTGTTTTTGCCTCTTGCAACAGCAGGCGCTCGTTGCGACAAAGGCCATTTGCTTGGCACATTCGAAGGTCATCCTGTCATTGCTCCTTTTTCCGGTGTGATTACAAACCTCAGCCAAGCCCGCTATTGCTTTGCTGGCGAGCGCATGGCAGGCGTGGCACCATTTGAGAAGGATCTATAGAGGTCTGCCTTTGAAGCAGAACAGCTACCTAGATCATTTATAAACGATAGTTCAAAGTTATACTTTGTTTCAAAAGGAATCCGATGCGATAATAGAGCCACAGCAAATCATTGTTGATTGTTATCACAGATAGCAGGTACATCCTGGACTCATGGTTTATTCTATGGCGGGATGGCTAACTGGTATCATAGATGCTTAGTCACTAGTCCAACATAAAATGGGTTGTACAAGCTTGGCACAGGCTATTTTGGTATGGTTTTGGGAATTTTAGGGGCAATCGCCCCTGACCCGAATCAATATAGAAATGTGTTTTCCTTACGCTACTTCCTTCAAACGGGAAGCAGGAGCAGGCGGCGTATTTGAAGTTGATGAGGCCACGTTTAAAGTCGAACAGCCCCCCATATGATTTGAGTTGACCAGAAACAGCTTGGGTGAAAGACAGCACAAGACAGGAGTGGAAGGGGCAACCCTGTTGCAGCGCTTCGCCCCCTAGGCGAAAATCACCAAAAAAGTAATTGCCGGAAAGGCTCAACAATACTTCTACCAATACTTAACCTTTAATGTAGAAAAATCAAGGCGAAAGATGAAAGTGTTGGTTCAGCCGAACGGTCAAATTACAGTTAAGCTGGCACTGAAATGGACAGTGAATGTCATTGAATTTTCTAGAGATCGCTTGCGTGATAAAAAATTGGTTGCCCGATTAAACCGGCATCTATCCAAAGAAATGGCTGATTTGGCACAAAAAACGCTGCGAAAAATGCAAGAAGCCCGCTTCGACGGATTAGGTATCGGCAGGCAACTCATGGTGTTCCATCCAGATACTTGGGAGAAGCAGAAGGAAGACTGGGGGAGCAACTATCAAAAAGTACGTTTTGCTCCTGAGATTCGGCTAGAAATTACGAGGGAAGGGATTATAAACTAACCTGGCAACAGATCACTTGCCCTGACGAATCGGGTCCATACAAATCTTCCGTTCACAATGGAGTACGCACCGTTATGGCGTTCTCCTTCTTTTTGTCATTTTTTGTACATCCGATGTTCACATTGGATCTCTATATTGTTCATGAAGCACTGGCCGTATGGAATGGGGAAGAGAGTGGGAACAGAGGAGGAGGTGAAGGTGAAGTGACTGACGAAGCTATCATTAAAAAAACCTGCCATGATCATCATGATATCATTACTCGTCGCATTTGGCGGAATATTTTCGATTACAGTGATCAACATTGAAAGTGAACCTCAGGCGAAATTAGGGATGCTAAGCGTATACCCAACCAGCGTTGCGGTTGGTTCGCCGGTTACGATCACCGCTTCCGGCGGGACCATCAATCTCAAGCTTCTTTTACAGATGGGAACGAGCGGTACATTCCGACAAGCTGGGCATCGACGGATGGCGCTACGGGTTCGCTCTACAATAAGGGGTAATTCAATTCCAGCGTAGATGTCACCAAGGGCAAAGTATATGGGTAAAAATGTAAGAACCCTCTGTGTCTGGAGAGTTCTTTTTATTTCTGTTCGTTGAACTATCGTTTCCCGTTTGTTCAAGATTCACAGAAAAGTTTAAATTCTGCCGTCAAGGATTCGATGCGTAACACCATTGGTACGCCCAGTATGGAAGTTATCTTTAATGTGAAAATCCCGAACGGTGTACTTGGTGTGCCTGAATGGAGAAGAAGGTGCAAGACGCGGTGAAGAAGATGAAAAATCTGCGTTCATTAAAGAAACGGGTTCGATAGTTCAAAAATAACAGCGGCCAGTTTGCCATCTTAGGGGCAGTAGTCATTGTTGAAAGGGGGAGAGGGGTCGACGGGAGTCATCCTGTTGGACATTAATGAGGTCTTAGAGCGCTACTCGATCGAAAAATTGTGCCAATCCATTCGCTCGTTGATGGACTTTGCTCCGAAAGAAGCGTTGATTCGGCAAGGAAGAGGAGGCAGATAAATGACATCCAAGTTGGTGACATCATGAAGGACAAAAATTGGCAATGGATAGGGTTGTGGTAAAAGGAGCGTCCATCACAAACCTCAACCAAGCGGCGATTTTAGGAGAATCGATACCTGAGACAAAGAAATGTAAATAGTTTCTTCGTTTCAGTTCATGAAATAGCAATTTTATGAACTGAAATTAAAAATGAAAAACCTCCACTCTATTTGTATAACACAATCTAGAGGAGAGGTTTTTTCCTTTACAAGTCAACTCTCAGAGATTCAATTGCTTGTTTCTTTTGTTCGAGGTCTACATGGGTGTAGATAGACGTAGTTGCTAAGCTTTCGTGGCCAAGAAGTTCCTGTAACGTACGGATATCCACTTTGGAAGCAGCATCCTGGGAACGTAGCAGCAACGTCGCAAACGTATGTCGCAGATGATGCAGCGTAAAACGATGTGGTGGTAAACCTGCATGCGCAAGGGTTAATTTAAAGATACGATGTAGTCCCCGCGGGTCTAATATTTCGCCAAGATAATTCGTAAAAACCGGTTCTTTTGGGTGCAACCGATAAGGTTCCACCTGCTCACGATACCTCTGGATCAATGGTAGCACCATCGGATGGAGAGGGAGGACTCGTTCCTTGTTACCTTTCCCGTAGATCCTTACAGTATTCCATTCCAGATCAATTTGTTCCCAAGTCAAATCAACTAATTCTTGTCGGCGCATGCCGGTTGTCGCTAATAGCTTGAACATGACATGGTTACGTAACGCAAACTTTCGTTGGTCAGATTCGAGAAATCGAAAAAGCTGTTGTAACTCGATTAACTTCATATAAACTGACAGTTTTTTATCTGTTTTCGGTGCTTGAATGCCCACCATAAACTCATAGGTGATCCAATTTTCCTTTGCACAAAAGCGACAAAAGGATTTTAAGCAAGAAATACGCCTTTGCAGCGTTCTTGGCCTTGTCTGATGCTCAATGACCTGGTCTTGTACGAAACGCCGAAACGTCGAATTATACACGTGCTGCAGCTCAGTTATTCCGTGAACTTTCTGTAAGAATGCCTCAAATACGTGTAAATCGTACGCGTAGCTGCGAATCGTGTTGACGGATACATTCCGCTCAACCTGCATGTAACTCAAAAATTCATCAATCGCTCGTCTAACCTGCAAAATGGATCGTCCTCCTAAAAAATCGACGCAACCGACATTTATGGACCGTCCATGAAACATCTTTGAACGGGTCCGTAACTTATACGGATGTACCTTATGATTATCAGGAACTTTTGTCGACCAGATTCCTGATAATGTCGATCATCGGAACCAAGACCTTTGAGTTATTGGTACGCTTTGTGTTTTCGTTAGTTTACATAATATATATTATCGGACTCAGCGAAATTATCAGTAAGCATACCATATCGCCCACAACGTTTCCGCTGATTCATTTAACATCGTACCAAGAAAAATACCCCCAGGGATTGGGGGTTAGCTGACTATCTTTAATCCAACTACAGAGAAAATAATTCCAAGTATGCAGCCGATCCGAATCCAACTCTTCGACTCTTTGAAAAATATCATTCCGACCACGGCAGCCCCGACGGTTCCAATTCCTGTCCAAACCGCATAAGCTGTTGCCAGCGGTATCGTTTCCATTGCTCGGACAAGCAATTGGAAGCTTGAGATGAATCCGGCAATAAGAATGATGTTATTGAACCAATTGTTATTTCGGGCGACGAGTTTAATCCCAATGACCCCGACAACTTCCAATAGCCCCGCCGCAATAAGCAACATCCAACTCACTACGATTCACCGCCTTTACTCGATAATTTCAAACCGATGATAAATGCTAACAGCGTTAGTATAAGTACAATTCTCAAAACGCTAACGCCGCCAGACAGCACGATTTCCACAACCGTAGTTCCCAAAGTCCCCATCCCTGCAAAAACGGCGTATGCCGTACCAACCGGCAGCACTTTGGTAGCCTTTATGATCAAATCGAAACTTACTATTAAGGAGACAAGAACGACAATGCTAGGAATGGCCTCGTATTTAAACCCGCTTGCCCATACAATTTCCAATAGTCCTCCTAAGAGCACATAGGCCCATGCTCTCGACTCGCTTATACGCTTATCTTTTTTTTCTGCCATCGTCGTCTTCCTCCTGTGCGTGTCGCAAGTACCAATCGACAATCCGATCGATGTAATCCATGACATCTGCATCCAATCCATACACCTTTGTTTCCTTGCCTTTTTCGGGACGAATCATTGACCAATACTTGTCAATAAGCTCCTCATCTTGCTGAAACCATTCCATCGAAAGGTTTATAATTTGCGCAGCGAGATGCTGCGAAATGTCTGAGGACAGAGGTTCGTGCATATGCTCCTTGACCTTCCGGATCAACTTCGCCCACTCCATGCTCCGGGGATCGTTCTTGTCCAATTTCGGCAAGCTTTTAATTATATCGATTTCCTGCTCAGTGAAGTGCTTGGCCAGGAACTTTTCCCTTGTATCGGGTGAAGAGCGCATAGTCTTAATGAACAGAAAGATATCCTCAGATTCAACCTGTCCCTTCATCTCAAACGCATGCCGCGCAGTCTGGAGCAACATTTCCATCTCGTTTAGACGTTTCTTTTTTTCTGCGATTGTCGCGAGCTCAAAATCCAAATAAGTTTCCCATCGGTGCTCCTGCGAATCTTTCTCTGTAAACAATAATTCCTTGATGGACGCGAGAGAAAAACCCAGCTCCTTTAGTGCCGTAATATGACGAAGCAAACCAACCTCCTCATTCGAATAGTACCGATAGCCCGAATCAGCTACCTTTGCAGGCTTCAACAGCCCGATTTCGTCATAAAATCTCAATGTTCGAATGGATATATTCGTCTTCTTGGATAGTTGTCCAATGCTGTACATGAGACTTACTCCTCCTCTCAAGAATTAGTATAAGTCTCCAGTTTACGTGAGAGTCAAGCATTGACGATCCACCATTTACTCGCTTCACATTGTATTACTTTAGCGGTTTACCAATGTAAGCTACATCCCTTGCCCATTGAAAAGGCAGCCGTTCGTTCTGGCTGCCTACCGAAATCTACCTTTCCGTCAATAATGATATCCTCAAAAGGGTGAACAATCACCTGCTCAAATACTTGCTTGTAAGTGAATGTTTCGCACTCAAAAGCTGTTTCGGAGTGCCTTCGAATATGACATTACCGCCATTGCTGCCGCCTTCGGGACCCATATCTATGATCCAATCAGCGTTTCTGATGACATCTAGGTTATGTTCGATCACAATGACAGTATTTCCGGCATCTACAAGACGATTCATGATAGCTAGCAAATGGGTGATATCTGACATGTGCAGGCCGGTGGTTGGCTCGTCCATGACGTAAATGCTTCCCTTTTTATGCAGTTCGCTAGCCAGCTTAATGCGTTGGCACTCACCGCCCGAAAGTGTGCTGAGCGGCTGGCCGAGTTTCAAATAATCCAGACCCACGTCACTCATGGCCTGCAGCTTGCGAACAACTTCTTTGAGATCAAAGAATGAGAGAGCTTGTTCAACGGTCATCTCCAGAACATCGGCGATCGATTTACCGCCCAATTTGTAGGCCAGCACCTCTTCTTTGAAACGTTTGCCACCGCAAACCTCGCAGGTTGTTTTCACGTTGTCCAAAAATGCCACATCGGTATAAACAACACCAAGGCCTTGGCAGTTTTCACAGGCACCCTTGGAGTTAAAGCTGAACAAACCGGGGCTCACTTTGTTGGCCGATGCAAAAGCCTTGCGCACGTCGTCCATGATACCCGTGTAGGTGGCCGGATTTGACCGAGTAGAGGTACCGACAGCGCTCTGGTCGATCACGATTGCATCGGGATGCTTTTGCAAAAACACCTCGTTGATCAATGTGCTTTTTCCGGAACCGGCAACGCCTGTCACTACCGTTAATACACCCGTTGGAATATCGACGCTAACATTGTTCAAGTTGTGTAGATTGGCGTCAACGATGGATAGTTTGCCCTTGGCAGGACGAAAATGATCCTTAATTGGCATCGAGTGTTTCATATGCTTGCCCGTCAGAGTATCGGACTGCAGAAGGCCGGAAAAGCTGCCTTCGTAAACAATGGTACCGCCGCGGCTGCCGGCAAAAGGTCCGACATCAACGATATGATCGGCTACTTCAATCACATCGGGGTCGTGTTCGACGACAATGACAGTATTGCCTTTATCGCGCAGTTTTTGCAGCAATTCATTAAGCCGGTGCACATCGCGGGGATGCAAACCAACGCTTGGCTCATCAAAAATGTATACCACATCCACGAGACTGCCGCTGAGATGTTTGACCATTTTGACACGCTGTGATTCTCCACCGGATAAAGTGTCGGTTTCGCGGTCAAGGCTGAGATATTCCAGGCCAATATCAACCAGGCGCTGCAGCCTTTCCGTTAAAGCTTTAACCATAGGTGCCGCTATCGGATCTTTTATTTCCTTGATGACCTCAATCAGCCGACCTACCTCCATGGAAGATAGTTCGGCAATATTGTTGCCGTTTATTTTACAGCTGAGAGCGGCCTGGCTGAGGCGAGCTCCGCGGCAAAGGAGACATGGACCATCGGTTATAAACGGCTCCACCCTTTTCTGGGTGCGTTCCGACATCGTTTTGACATCTCGCTTGATGTACTTGTTGGTAAACTTCTCGATGCAGCCTTCCACCGTAATATTCACTGTCTTCCCTCCGAACTGTGTTTCCACTTTCCTTGCCTTGGCGTACAGCAGTTGCTCAAGCTCCTCATCCGAAAAATCGCTCAGCTTCTTGTCGAGATCGTAGGACCCGGACTGCACGATCATCGTCCAATCGAAGCTGTTCACCGCAAAGTCCGGCAGCATAATTGCCCCTTCATGGAGCGACCTTGACATATCCAGCGCCTTGCTCATGTCTACGCACCGACTTCGACCAATCCCGTTGCACTCGGGACACATGCCTTGCGGATCGTTAAACGAAAACATATGCGGTTGTCCAACATAGGGCTGACCTACGCGGGAGAAGAGAAGACGGAGAATGGGAGCGATATCGGTAATCGTGCCTACGGTCGAATGAGCGCCGCCACCCAAGCGTTTTTGGTCGACGATAACCGCCATGCTAAGATTTTCGATCGCATCTGCATCCGGTTGCGGAAAGCGCGGCAGAAAGTTGCGGACGAACATACTGAAGTTTTCGTTCAGTAGACGCTGCGATTCGGCGGCAATGGTATCAAAAACGATCGACGATTTGCCGGAACCGGAAACGCCTGTAAAAATGGTGATTTTGCGCTTGGGAATACGCAATGATACATCTTTCAGGTTATTTTCCCGGGCGCCGCGGATTTCTATATACTCCTGGGACATAGTATCTTCCTTTCCACGTATTTTTGATCCTTATCCGATGAAGCGCCGTATGAGGGCAGTTTCGATGTTTTTAAATTTAATTCAATTATAGCATGTCACCAAAAGTAATGATTTCTTATCAATTGCTCAATTACCAAGGGACTACGGTTCATTTACCACCTTCTTAGAAAAGCCCCGATTCTGATCATTATAGGAACTTTTCGGAGCAAAGATCGCGTCGTCCCTTTCCCCCAAACGTTTAAGGAAATGCTGGCAATGCACGACGATTCAACGTAAAAGAATCGGGCGGTTCACCTACCATCCGACTAAATATCATCAAAAAGAGGATAATAACCCTCAGTACAAAATGAACAGGATGACCGTCAGCCATGAAGAACCAGCACGATACCCCGCCTCCCCCAACCAAACGATATATTCTCATTTCTGTTCTCCTCTTGGCTTTATTTCTTCTTTCCTTTTTCATCTTTGCCCAAAATCTGAGTCAAAACAGGCTATTCGCGTTTGATGATGCCATCACGATTGGGGTTCAGTCACTGATAAGTCCGCGTCTGACGATCTTTATGAAAATATGCACCTTCCTGGGATCGCCGCTATTTCTGATCCTGCTGCTGCTCATTTCAGCAATTGCGATGTTCATCTGGAAAAAACGCTGGGAGGCTTTTTTTCTGATTATTGGACTTGCGGGTGGAGCTGTGTTTAATTCAGTGCTCAAATGGATCTTTCATCGTCAGCGTCCCACTTTGAATCGGTTGATTGAAGAGAGTGGTTACAGTTTTCCCAGTGGTCATTCGATGAATTCGATCGTTCTCTATGGCATGCTCGCTTTGCTTTGCCATTTGTTTTTGCGGCAGTTTTGGCCAAAATTTTGGATCGTCGCCGGCACTCTCGTCCTCGTTCTCTTGATCGGAATCAGTCGGATTTACCTCGGTGTCCATTACCCGAGCGATGTCCTTGCAGGCTTTGCGGCGGGCGCCTCCTGGTTGATCATTTGCCTGATTGCCTTGCGACTTATTTTGGAATGGCGCCGCAGACGTTATCCGGCTGACCAAAAAGGCCCTGAATAAAAAAATCAACCCACAACGCGAAACGCTGTGGGTTGCCTTCGTTTTACTTTTGGGTTGCAGCATCGAGGGCTACTTCGATCATGGTGTTAAATGTAGTTTGGCGCTCATCCGCCGAAGTTGCCTCTCCCGTCATGATATGATCGCTGACTGTCAGAATAGACAGTGCTTTGCGTTTAAATTTGGCAGCAAGTGTGTAGAGAGCTGTGGTTTCCATCTCGACTGCCAGTACCTGATAGCTTGCCAGTTTTTTGTACAGATCCAGACTTTCTTGATAGAAGGTATCGCTAGTAAAGACGTTTCCTACTTTCACGGACAAATCGCGGCTTACTGCTGTTTGATAAGCCTTATGTAAAAGCTCAAAGTCTGCTGTTGGGGCAAAATCAATCTGGTCAAAACGCAGACGGTTGATCTGAGAATCAGTAGAAGAGGTCATGGCTATAATGACATCACGTACTTTGATATCTTCTTGGATCGCCCCACAGGTTCCGACGCGGATCAATTTCTGTACGCCATACTGCTCCATCAACTCGTGAATATAAATAGAGATCGAAGGTACACCCATTCCGGTTCCCTGAACAGAAACGCGTTGTCCCTTATAAGTCCCCGTAAAACCAAGCATATTGCGGACATGATTGTAGCAGACTGCGTTTTCAAGGAAATTCTCTGCTATGTATTGGGCTCTAAGAGGGTCACCCGGCAGCAAGATAGTTTCTGCGATCTCGTTTGGTTTTGCTCCAATATGGAAGCTCATGACATCGGCCCCTTTTCTTCCTTTAATATTCTTACTCGATTATCGTACTATAAATAGCCAAAAAAGCAAAATCAAAAAGACAGTCTGAGTACCCAACCGCGCTTCTGCAAACAGTTGGATGCCAGGCCTTTTACTCGTGTTTCCATGAGCGTGATCTCATCATCTTCGGCAGACAGTTTTCGAACCAGCGCAAGGGGGCGGTTCCGCTTAAAAGTCATCCGTCACTTTGAAGTACCCTGTATCATTCAGCCGTCCTATTTCTCGTTCATCTATGTCTGTCAAGTACCTTTTACCCGAACGAAGCAATTCTATTTTGTCGTATCCACGTCTATACCAATTACCGACACTGTTTTGATGCAAATAGCATGGTAAGAGGTAACCCGACATATCCTAACTCGATGATGGCTATGACAGGTGCATCTTTATCATTGCTTATGGTCAACGGGGTTCCCTTCTTTTTAACAATTTAACAATGTTACGTTATGTGAACAACCCTTCACCCGATATGGTCGCTTCAACTATTTTTTACAAGACTAGGGATGATATCTCGTAAAAAATAGTTGAACATCCTCTTCCCCTTTTGCTTGGTTTGACATATATCGTAGTGAGCAGTAATTGATGATTCTAAAGTGGTCCACTTCTTAGGGGACCGAAGCGACGTTCCTCAGCTCATGAAGCGAAGTCATGTCCTCGTTCTTCCTTCCGTTCAGGACAACCACCCATTCTCTATCATGAAAACCCAGGTCACAGGAAAGATTGTCGTTGCCTCAAACGCAGGCGGCATACCAGAAATGGTACCCCATAACCAAACAGGATTTATTATTCCTGCTCGAAACAGTGATGAACTTGCCTGCCGGTTGAATTATATTTTTTCCAATCCCGATGTCCCCTCCAACATTGAAGGAGAAGACCATGAGAAAAACCGATTATTTCTAGGAAAGGTAGAGGATTAATCGATGGCAATCAGAAAACTGAAAACGAAGCCAAGAACAGTGTCGAAGAATGTCCGTCCCAAAACAAAGAAGCGTCGCTCTTCATTAGCTAAGAAACATGCGGATCCAAATCAATCGAATCCATCGGTGACAACACCAGCAATCGTGCAGGAGCCTGCAGTAATCACACCGAATTCTGGATCGCAGCCAATTGATATCAATACGCCTGCACCATTGTCAGAAGAAATACATTCTCAAAGCAACGGCACGCAGCGATTTGAAAATATTTTTACTATGAATCAAGAGCATGTATTTGATCCCGGTCTGTGGCGGATAGTGATTGAGAAAGTTCCTGAAAATGATCAAATTCCCGATCCTGCCTTCACAAGCAGTTTGGCAAATGCACAGAGTGAAATCGTACAGCCTTCTGAGGATGAAAGTGATGATACACAGAAACCCGACTCACTATGATATCCACAAAAAAACCGTTGTCCCGAAAACCAGACAACGGTTTTTATTTTGCAGTTAGATATCCGCAGGAAGTCTGAAATGACAACTCTTCCCTGCTTTGCTCCTTGGTTTTCGCGTGTTCACGCTAATAGCCCCTCTCCCTCTGCGCCAATTCGTCGTCGCTGACGGTGCGCAAATACAGGAAACCGGGAATATTCATCAACTGGTGTTTTCGATCCAAATTCGTAAAACCGGCTCGGCAAGGACGAACACCTGGGTCGCAACAAGAAAAGCCGTCCCGATGTTGAAGCCGGGACGGCTTTTTTGATGTTTCAAAACTGCTCGAAACGGTAGGTCTATGACCAGTTGGCACGGCGCGGAATCTGACGCAAGCGCTGACGCCGCCGCTTTCGAGCCCGCGCGACAATGTACACCACCAAAAAGATATTGAGCCCTAACCAGGTAAACAGAATCCCGTACCGAGAACCGTTGGACATGGCGGGTTGTGTCTCCTCCTCGGCTGAAGAAGCCGCCGCAACGCGAGGCTCTTCCTTCCTTTTGAGGGCATAGGTGCGCGATAGTTTATCCGCCCGTACAATAAGCTGCCCATTCATTGCCACTTCCGTCTCAGGATTTGTGCCAATCGGGACAGTGGCATAGAGGTCCTGATCAGCCGTAAAGGTAACCGATTCTCCTTTTTCCTGATTTGCATTGGGCACTGTTCGCGTGAAGGTTTGTCCGGCACTGGCAATTTGTTTGGTTTCGAAATGGGCAAAAGCGTAATCCAGCATCGCCGTAACATCCTTGTAGGTGAAATTACTGGAGCCTGCTTTCATGGTGACTGCAATAAATTCGGAATCTCCCCGTTTGGCAGACCCAACCAGGGTATTGCGAGCCTGATCCGTGAACCCATTTTTGATACCAGTCGCTCCTTCGTAGTTGCGAAGCAGCTTGTTGTGATTCACCACGACCGTTTTCCATTCCAATCCATCCCAAGGCAGTCTCTCAGTGGCGACCATCTCACGAAACTTGGGATTTTGCATCGCGTATTGGGCAATTTTCGCCATATCGGAGGCTGTCGTGTAATGCTCTGGATCATGCAGGCCGTGGGCATTGGTAAAATGGGTTTCGGTAACGCCGACCTTTTCAGCGAGGTACGCGTTGAGCTGATCCGCGAAATGTTCGACTGTCCCGCCCAAATGTTCAGCAATCGCGGTCGCTGCATCATTCCCTGAATTCATCAACAACCCATATTCCAGTTTTTCCAACGTCACTTGCTCACCTTCAGCAAGGTACACACGCGTTCCCTCTTCCCAGCGAGCCCGCTTGGAAACGGTTACGATATCATTTGGATTTCCATTTTCAATCGCATAAATTCCCGTTGCGATTTTGGTAATACTTGCAGGAAAGAGCTTTTCATGAGGATTTTTTTCAAACAACACCTGACCCGTCTTGGCGTCAATGAGGATAGCAGATTCCCCGTTAATCTGATCCGTTGTCAAAACAGCAGTGCCGTCTTGCGCCGCTGCCGGCTTGACAATGGAAGTGGAAAAGAGGCAAGCCACAGCGAGCAAGCTGATAAGTAATGTACGCATGCTAGTTTGTTTCCTTTCCTTACGATTCGGCCTTGTTGTCACTCACATCACACTGGTGCTAACGGAGACGTTTTCCAAGCAAATCATAGATCATTTTGAACTTAGGATTATCCTGAAAAGCCTGTTCAAAACCGCTGACATGTTCGCGATAGAGCGCCGCAGCAGATTCCAAATCTTGTTTCACATATAAAGAAAAGATTTCTTCCAGCTTTTCTTCCAATGTCAAATCTACTACCTGCGGTGCCAAAATTTCCTGCCGCAGATTGTTCATCAGCACATCCAATTGATGCGTGATCAAAGAAGCCTCGTACAACTGGTCCAGAACATTTTGCGGAATGTTTCCGGCGTATTTGTACCGAAGTTCGTGTTCATTGGTTGCCCAAAAATTCATGCCGAGTGTCCGTATTTGAATTTCACAAAACAACTGGATCTTTTCACTGCCATGATAAACCGTATAAGAGGCAATCATGTGAATACTGCGATAACCAGAGTCTTTCGGAGAAGCGATGTAGTCCTTGACATCGTGAATGACAATATCTTCCCGCTCCTGCAGCAGTTGCTTGACCTCAAGCACATCATCTACATAGCGGCAAACGACTCGCAATCCCGCAATATCGGTGACCTCGCGTGCTACATCCTCCTGCCAGTTGCTGCTGGTAAAGTCAATCCCTTTTTCCTGCGCCTTTTTTATAAGGCTGTCCACTTTTTTTACACGACCAACCACAAACTCAATAGGAGAATATCTTCCCCGCTTCAAAAACCCGTATTTGATTCCCTTCAGCTTCAGCTTCATTTCATCAACAGCTTGTTCATACGGTGCCAAAAAATGAACAAGGTTGTTCAAAACCCGAGTGGGTACTTGTGTTGTCTTCATGATTAAACTACCTCCATGTCACTCCCAGAGGAAAGGCGATGCTTCTAGGAATGGCTGCGGATTGACATACGTATTGCCGATTAGCATGCCAAAATGCAAGTGGGGTCCAGTCGAGAAGCCTGTCGAGCCAATCTGACCGATTTGCTGCCCAGCTTTCACTTCATCACCTGTTTTCACCTGTATTTTAGACATATGTGCATAGATCGAAAATACCTGGAGGCCGTGGTCGATGATCACCGTATTGCCAGTCAGATACAAAGAGTCTGCAAGTACCACACGACCGTTGTTGGTGGCCACGATCGGCGTACCCGTTTTGTTGGCGATATCTATGGCTGCATGTCGATTGGCCGGTACTCCGTTCACCACTCGTTGATATCCATAGGGGGTTGTAATGCGGCCTTCTGCTGGCCACAAAAATTTGTCTGTAAAATACGCGGTCTCCGCCGATTTGGAGCGGGCAGCGTTAATCTTTTTCTGATCGGCGTCAATTCTCGCCGTATCCTGCCTCATGCTATTGAGCTGTTGGGATACGGTAAGCCGGTCTACTTTAAACTCTTTTGGTAAAATCGTCAAGGTAGCTGAATGTTTTTGATCCTGGGTTTGTATGGTATGGGTTCCTGTTTTGGCGTTAAAGGGAACCGGAATAAACCGGACATACTCTCCCGCTGAGGGCTGTAGCCGGTACATATGGTCAAAAAGGGATACAGTGGCAGAGTGGTTGCTTTTCACGAGCACCACATCGCCTGGATTGGACTTTGTAGGTGTTACCGCAAGATACGGCTGTTCGAAAGCATCCTGGGCTACTTGTTTGATCTCTTTTCCCATGGAGCTTGTCCCTGTAGAAAACAGCAGTGCGGCAACCAGCATCAGACCGGAAAGCTGCTGAATCATCGCGCATTCCCTCCCATTTTCCAGTATAACAAATCAAAGAGAGAATGGAAAAAGAAAAAGAAGGCTAAAATCCTTCAGCCTTCTACAACTCCGTCTGTTTTTTGCTATAATCCGACATCATTTCCATAATCGATTGCACGTTTGACAGCATTTCACCTGCTCGCCTTGTTTTTTCTGTAATGTTGTCAAAATCAATTCTGCCCTTTTTTCGATCTTTCCATTTCTTGAACAAATCATCGGCAACCGCTGGGTTCGAACGAACCGATGCGACACGGGTCGGATCCTGCTTAAGCCAGGACTCAAACTCAGGATTATCTTTAAACAATCGTTTTAATTCTTTCTTTTTCATGGTCAACCGCCCCTCCTCTCCATCACTGAGGTTGGATACCAGAATGATTACATTACACCATATGAATGTCCGCCAATGAGGATTGTGTGTTTGCACATTCATCGTGAGAAAAGGGCTGCTGTGTAGACGGCGACATAAGAAAACCTTTTTGATGCCTGTGATCCGGGAGCAATCGCGCTTTACGATACAGTCAGAAAGACCCCTTCTTGAGGGGTCTCTCACATTCAGATATGAACTTGTAGCTGCACGGAATTAACCGCGGCCTGCCAGTTGTTGTTCAGCAAAGCTTACCAGACGTTTCGTGATCTCTCCACCCACAGATCCGTTTTGACGGGAGGTGGTGTCAGCGCCCAGATTTACACCAAATTCTGCAGCGATTTCGTACTTCAGTTGATCCAGGGCCATGTTTGCTTGAGGAACTAACAAATTGTTGCTGTTGCCAGAGTTGTTGTTCGCCATGTGTGATTCCTCCTATCACTTTTTTCTCCCGGGACGGAATTGAACCGTCAGCTTTCCTGCTCCTCCCAATGAGACCGAGAGACGATGAGAAAAGAGTGATTTTCGTGCTTGTGGTAGTATCATCCCTCGATCCGAATCGTTGCATGCGCGCTTTCCCGATGTAAAATCTGACAGACGAGCCAAAGGCAGTCGACCCGCTTTGTGATATAATGGGACGAACGATTTTTTTTGGATGAGAGGAGTCTGTCGTTGTGTCCGAGCCGCAAAAAATATTGCTCATTGATGGTATGAGTTTTCTCTTCCGCGCGTTTTACGCTTCTGCCTGGACGGGGGGTTACCGCCAAACCTCACAAGGGGTATATACGAATGCTGTCTACGGTTTTACCAAGATGATGCTGGATTACGTGGATCTGATTCGCCCTACCCATCTGGCTGTCGGGTGGGATGTGGCCGCGAGGGAAACGCTCGTTCGCAGTCAATGGTACGATGGCTATAAATCGAATCGAAATGCACCACCGGAAGAGTTGATCCCGCAATTCGATCTCGTCAAAGAGGTGACAGCGGCATTTTCTGTCCCGAATATAGGATGCCCCGGGTATGAGGGGGATGATGTGCTGGGAACCCTAAGTACGATGCTGGGACAAAATGGCCATCAAGTCGTCATTGCAACTGGCGATTATGACAGTCTTCAGTTGGTCTCAGATCAGGTGAGTGTGAAAATCCTGAAAAACGGAGGCAAGCATGAGCACTATACGCCAGCAAGCCTGCTCGCTTTGCGTGGAATTACTCCTGATCAGGTGGTCGATGTGAAAGCCTTGATGGGAGACGCTTCCGACTGTATTCCCGGCTGCCCGGGCATTGGCGAAAAAACAGCACACAAATTGATTTCTGAGCATCAAAGTCTGGACAACCTCTACAGCCGGCTGGAGGCATGTACACCAAAGCTGAAGGAAAAACTGGAGCAAAACCGTGATCAGGTCTATTTGAGCAAAAAATTAGCCACGATTATCTGTGATGTGCCGATTCACTATCAAGAAGAAGAGGCCCGCTGGGAATATGACAGCAAACAGGTTCATGATAAGTTGGAAGAGCTGGAATTTGGTCGCACTCTTCTCAACCGCCTGTAGGGAGTGATGGAATAGCCATGACAGAATTAGCAAAAAAGCTTCGAATCAAAGAAGGTCATAAACTTCTCGTATTAAATCCACCCGAGGATTATCGAACAGGTTTACCGGCACTTCCAGAAGAAGCCACCCAAGAAATTGTACTTACACCAAATCAGGAAATGCTGGACAAGCTGAGCGGCGTAGCAGATTGTCTGCTTTTATTTGTCCATGGCATGGCCGAGCTACAGGCATGGGCAGCTTTTGCCGTCTCAACTCTTGCTTCGGAAGGCATGTTCTGGATCGCCTACCCGAAGCAAAGCTCCAAAATCAATACGGATCTGAATCGAGACAAAGGCTGGGAAGCGATTACCCAAGCCGGTTTTGAAGGTGTCGCCATGGTGTCTATCGATTCGACTTGGTCTGGTGTGCGCTTCCGTCCGGCTGGACTGGTCAAGTCGACCCGAACAGCACGCACGGAGAAGAAGGCTGCTTCTCCATCCGGGGAAACCAAACCTGCAGCAGACCGTGTCGTAATCGTACCGGATGATCTGCAAGCTGCTCTGGTCCAATCACCTCAAGCCCAGACCTTTTTTGAGGGGCTTTCCTATACAAATCGCAAAGAATACGTCCGATGGGTTACCGATGCCAAACGGGAGGAAACAAGGCTCAGCCGTATCCAAAAGACTGTCGAGAGGCTGGAGAGCCACTTGAAAAATCCCTGGGTAAAAAGCTAAGATAAATCACTAGGCAAAGGCTTGGCAGTATTCCGGCTAATAGCGATTTCGCCACAGCCGATTTACTCTCCAATTTTGCAGATACAAGAAAAGACCAGCCCGGTTTATATACGACAGCCCGGCTGGCCTTTTCGTTATGGCATCTCTTTGTTATGACTTTTACATGGTACGACCTGGTAATATTTTCTTTTTGTTATGTAGTCTTTTAGGTCGCACTTCATTTGTCACGAGAGGCAGCAAAGACATCCAGCAAGAGGTCCGTTTGCGTCTCTCCCCGGCTCTCCCAGGTCGTAGCAAATCTGACCCGATGGGATACCCCCAGGATGTCATATGTCTGCGCCAAATGTTGGCGGGCGGACCCGACGATCAGCGTGTGCAAATGCAGCTTCTTTTTTTGCCCCAGTCCAGCGAGCGTGTCCCGAACGTAGGGAGATAGTCCGCCGATCCCATCTGTGACCATGACCAGATCGGCACTTTGAAAGTGACGATTTTCTCCGATGATTTCGATCGCCCTTTTCATCGGGGCATCAAAATGAGTCCCGCCGCCATAAGCCATCTGAGCCAAAGCGTAAAAACCGGGCCAATCGGGTCTCCGATGATACAGCGCCTTTTCGCTCAACTCACCTTTTGCCCCAAACAACAGCAGCAGAAAGTCGCGTTTTTCCAGCAAGCTGATAGCGGCAAACGTCATGACGAAGATTTGAGCCAGCCTCAGCTTGCTGCCCTTCATGGAATGCGAAGTGTCCAGCATACAGATAACCGGACCTTTTGGCAGTTCCTCCGGCCACCCCGCCGTATCGTAGGTCATCAGCTTTTTCTCCAGCCACTTCAGCAAAAAATAGGCTTCATAATCCGGATCAGCAAGGAGCACCGCTTCGCTTGGAAGCATATGCGCGATCTCTCCAGATTGCCGGAGATCATCGTATTCTTCGGGCAGTCGGCGCGTACGCTTTTCTTTGCGTTTGATGCGAAAATGATGGACGTTCCGCCCCACTTCTTCCACAAATGACAGCAGATCAGGATGGCGCTTCAGCTTTTCCACCCATTTGAGGTACTGTTCCCATGTCTGCCTGCGCAATTTGCCAAGCTCGCTGCCCCAGCGCCGGTTCGCAAAGCGCTGGCTTGCAGTCAACAGTTCCTGGATGAACCGCGTATCTCCTTCTTCTTCCGCCAGTGTTTCCCTGAGCGAGTGATCCAGCCACTGGCCCAGCTCTTGTTCAAATTGCTCAATGGCTTCCCGCTCCTGTCGGGACAGGCGCTGGTGCTGCTTTTCGCGCCCCGCCAGTTCTTCCTCCAGCTTTTTCACTTTTTGCTGAAGTTTTGTACGCTTGGTAAACTGGGTGCGCATCTCTTCCCGCATTTCCTCGATACGACTCTTCAAGGAACGAATTTCCGCTTCCACGAGCGGGCGGGAATCAGCCGCCTCCTGTTTATCTTCGACCAGCTGCTTTCCCTGCTGCAAGGTATAACCCATCAGTTGCAATTGCGTAATCTGTTTTTCCGTCATGAATTCAGATAGCCTCGCCTGTTCACTGCCCTCTTTGCCTTGTTCACTTTGCAGTCCGGCTACGAGCGGTGTCAATTGCTGTTCACGCTCACGCCGCTTTACTTCGTCGGCAAAGCTCTCCGTCAACCACATCAGCGCTTTGATCGCCGTCTTGAAGGAAGCACCCTCTTGTCCAATCGTCCGCGGGTGAATACTCTGGTAAAAGTACTGTTTTCTCAGGGCTTGTACTATCCAGCGGTGAAAAGGTGTCGCATCCTTTGTCTGGTCTACCTCCGGTGATTGCAAAAAGAAGGACAAAAAGAAGTCAGCCAGCAGCTCGCGGGAAAACCAGGGTGCCTGTTTTTTTGCTTCCTCCATCCACTCTCTTGCCGTACGAGAAGAGTAGCAGAGACCATCGAAGACGTAACGATCCACTCGGCTCGCACGTATAATCATGATGTTCGCCAGCCTCCCTACAGGGTGTAATCATACTCGGCACCCGCGATCTCCCTGTCGAAGACCGTGCGATACACGCCTTGCAGCATCTGTAAAATCCGTTCTCCTTCCACTCGCAGGTGAACGTATTTCAACGCAAATTTATCCAGCTCAAAGATCAGTCGGTTTTTTTCAAAGACGTATTGCCTCATGTTTTGCTCACGCTTCTGGGCTTCTACTAAACGATTGCGGAGCTCTCGACCAGCTTCCTCCAGCTCCAGTCGGCACTCTTCAAGCAAATCGCGGTATTGCTCCGCTTTTTCTTTCCCCAGCTTGTGACCAATTTCCTTTTTAAACTGGAAGGCATGCAGATCCGCCTCTTTTTCCATCCAGCGCTGGGCAATTTGGTGAAACCTGCGCAGAGGCAATTCGGTCTCCAGTTCGATTTTTACCTGCTCGGTAAAACGCTGTTCAAACAACTCACGCAGAACGGGCAAATCCTCGGGAACATCCCATAGCATGTGAGGGGTGTAAACGGTGTCCCAAATGGATACGTGATCGCGGCCATTGATGACCGCAGATGTTTTCCAGACCTGGACGATTTTCTTCCATCTTCGGTCAGAGATCCGGAACTCTTTTTCCTCAAGATCCTTTTTCAAGCTGTATAAAAAATAGATCAGCCCCTCAGAAATGGACACGTCTTGTGCAGCCGCCTGTACATCCTGCACATCGTACAAGGAAAACACGACCGGAATCTCCTTTGTAGGCAAGTTAAACATTTTTTCGTAGCTGGATGCGTGCTGCAAATAACCGACTTCATATCGAATCAAGAAGCGGTCGTACAACGCTGACAATTGCTCATCCTCATCCGGCAATTCATTGGATGCAGCAACGAGAAACTGCAGAGGTACAGCTTCTTTTTCTTTTCCGTTAAAATAGATGCGCTCATGCAAAATCGAGAGTAAGGAATTGAGAATGGCGCTGTTTGCCTTGAAAATTTCATCCAGAAAAGCAAACTGGGCAGAGGGCAGATAGCCTGCTGTTTTCCGCACATATTGATCCTGCTTCAGTTGTTGCAGGGAAACCGGTCCGAATATCTCATCCGGTGTCGTAAAACGGGTCAGCAAATAGTCAAACCAATGCTCCGTTCCAAACAGCTGCGAGATGGAGCGGGCAAGCTGAGATTTTGCAGTCCCCGGAGGACCCACCAGGAGGGCATTTTCGCCACTCATCATTCCCAGCAGCAGCAGTCGGATCAGTTCGCTTCTCTCCAGAAACCGACGCTCCAGTATTTCGATGGCTTGGTCCAATTTTTGTTGCAACTGAGCTACTTTTTGCATGGTTGATGGCGCTTCATCGGCGCCTCTCCCTCCTTTATAGCACTGCCAAAGACGACTTTGTTTCCATTACTATCCTCGCATATTCAGCTTTGCATTTCCAGTTTTCAACTGTTCCCCTATAAAAAATGCCTTGAATGTGGATGTACCAAAATTCCCAATCACCTACCAGAGGGGTATGACAGGTAACCAAACTGGGATAAAATGGATATCAAGAAGATTTGGGAGGAAAGACCATGCCCCGCGTACAATTGACGGAAGAAGAGTATGAGAAGCTGATGGACCGGATTTACCGTATCCTGAACCGTACAGAGGAGCTGGATCACGTCACCCACCACTGGATGTGGGAAGTCTGGCGGACACTCCACTACAACCGGACCTAATCGCTTAAATCCGCTCTCACCCATGCCTGTTTCCCTGCATAATCTGACAGCAGAAGGATTCTCCTGAAGCAATTGAGGAGGGAATCGGCATGGGTGTTGAGTTAGGCTGGATTCACGGCGTGTATGTGCTGTTTGTTCTCGGTATCATTGCGACGATGATATTGAGACGAGATACGAGTTTATTGTGTATGATCGGAATCGGCGTATTGGGATGGACGGCGACCAGTTCGATGGCCTCGGCAGTTGGCGGACTATTCGGAAGCTTTATTTTTGCCATCACTGAATTATTGCCGACGATTCTGGTCATCTCCATTATTGTGGCGATGAGTCAGGTATTGAGCGAAACCGGCATCAATGAAACGATGATCAAGCCCGTTTCTTCCCTGATCCAAACGCCTGCCCTCGCTTTCTGGGGAATTGGGGTGGTCATGATGATGATCTCCTGGTTCTTCTGGCCCTCCCCAGCCGTAGCTTTGATCGGGGCAGTTCTCCTTCCAGCGGCAATCCGCGTTGGTTTGCCCGCCATTGGGGTTGCTGTGGCGATGAACCTGTTTGGACATGGCATTGCCTTATCTGGTGATTTCATTATCCAGGGGGCACCCACGCTGACAGCAAAAGCTGCCGGACTTCCGGTTTCGGATGTCATTTCGGCCAGCGTTCCCCTGGTTATCGTAATGGGACTGGTCACCACCCTCACGGCTTTCTGGTACTTGAAAAAGGATATGAAAAGCGGTCTGATCAGTGCAAAGGGCGACTTGTCTGACATTTTTCACAGCGCCTCCTCTGATTCTGCTGACAAACTGCTTCAAGCTGGAATGCGAAAGTGGCTGGCCGCTGCAGTGATTCTGCTCTTTCTACTGGACGTCTGTGCGATGTTTTTCTTGGATTTGAAAGGCGGAGATGCGACAGCATTGATCGGCGGTACAGCCCTGCTCATTTTGGTAGGGATCACGCTGCTCGCTCATAAAGACGCGGGATTGGAGAAGGTGACCAGTCACTTGGTTGAAGGCTTTCAATTCGGTTTCAAAGTATTTGGACCGGTCATTCCGATTGCCGCCTTCTTTTACATGGGAGACAGCGGTTTTGTGCAGGTCTACGGTGAAATGCTGCCGGCTGGCTCCCACGGTATTGTCAACGACCTAGGGGTAGCATTGGCGCATGCGATACCGCTGAGTAAAGAAATCGCCGCGCTCGCCCTTACTTCCATTGGCGTCATCACCGGCCTGGACGGTTCTGGTTTTTCTGGAATCACCTTGGTTGGCTCTCTCGCCAAGCTTTTCGCCACTGCCCTGGGGACGGGAGCCGATACCTTGACTGCACTGGGACAGATCGCAGCTATTTGGGTTGGAGGCGGAACCATCATTCCCTGGGCACTGATCCCCGCTGCAGCCATCTGCCGTGTCGATCCTTTTGAACTGGCAAGACGAAACCTGTACCCTGTGGTCATCGGGCTGCTGGTTACGACGATTGTGGCGATGTTTTTGATCTAAGAATTCTGTTCTTCTACAAATTTGTGGCATGTCCAGATGAATTGCCTCTTTGAATGCATGCATCCCTCAACAACATGTTCGAAATGAGCGTTTGTTGACGTCTACCTTTCAGACTAAAAAACGAGCCCTAGCACTTATCCTAGAGGCTCGTTTCGCATTTTAGAAAATATGCGGTTTTCAAGTATTGAGTACAACAATAACACCATACCGATCACCAGATACCATCCTTTTCCCTCATAAGAGATCATAAGAATAAGCTCCCACCAATTTGAAGGACCGGAATTGGGACAGCCATGACAATACGGATAAGCAAAAATAAAAGGTAATATCCCAATAAACGTAACGATTGACCCTGTAATGAGCAAGAAAACGGAAAGGATTCTCATAAACGCACCTCCCTCTTTTTCATTTTATCATGGAGGCTGAAAATTTTTACTCTTATTTGCCTCTGTCACGACTATATTGACTCGTATTGCTTCAAAAAGCCCCCGCCAGAACACACTTTCTGGTGGGGGTAAGCGATCGTATTGATATATCAGGTACCGCAGAAGGTCTGGTAAGGACAGTCAGATGGCTCAGGCGGCGCAGCGTATTCTACCTGTGCGGGAGAATATGCGTAAGGGTTCGCTAACACGTCGAGCAGCCGTCTCATCACGCTGTAATCTCCGCCGTTCACTGCGCTTTCCAGTGCCTCTTCCACCCGGTGATTTCGCGGAATGATCGCCGGATTGCTATTCCGCATCAACTCCTGGACGGCGGCTTTTGATTCCGGCTGCCTGCCTAATCGCTCTTGCCACTGCTTGTGCCACTCGGTAAATTCCGGAGTACCGAACAGTACCGTATCCTCCGGTGTATCGAGAGTGAACGCACGGAAGGTATTGGTGTAGTCCGCATGAGTATCTTTCATCATTTTCAGGAGATCTTCGATCAGGGTTTGATCCTGTTGCTCTTCGTTAAACAACCCCAGTTTTGCTCTCATGCCCGCAAGCCAGTGAGCGTGGTATAACCTTCCGAAACTAGACAGAGTGTCCTCGGCCAGCTTGATCGCCTGCTCCTGATCATCGTGCAAAAGCGGAAGAAGGGCTTCAGCAAATCGCGCGAGATTCCATCCGGCTATATAAGGCTGATTGCCATAGGCATAACGGCCTTGCACGTCAATCGAACTGAATACCGTCGCCGGGTCATAGGTATCCATGAAGGCGCAGGGACCATAATCTATCGTTTCTCCACTAATCGCCATATTGTCGGTATTCATCACTCCGTGAATAAAGCCAACCAGTTGCCATTTGGCAATCAGCGCAGCCTGACGCTTGATCACTTCGCCCAGAAGAGAAAGATATCGATGTTCATCCGCTTCGATATCGGGATAATGACGCGTGATTGTATAGTCGGCCAGGGCTCGGAGATCATCGGCGGTGCCCCACTGCGCCGCGTATTGAAAAGTGCCAACGCGCAGATGACTGGCAGCGATCCTCGTTAAAATGGCACCAGGCAGATAGGTTTCACGGATGACCGGCTCACCTGTTGACACCACTGCAAGACTGCGGGTGGTCGGAATCCCCAGGGCATACATCGCTTCGCTGATCACGTATTCGCGCAGCATGGGACCCAGCGCCGCTCGGCCATCCCCCCCCGCGGGAGTAGGGAGTTCTGCCCGAGCCTTTGAGCTGGATATCAAACCGTTCTCCTCGAGACGTTATATGTTCACCAAGCAACAATGCCCGACCGTCCCCCAACATGGTAAAATGCCCGAATTGATGGCCAGCGTAGGCTTGAGCAAGAGGCGAAGCTCCTTCCGGTACACGGTTTCCGGCAAACACTTCTATGCTGTCTTTGCTTTGCATCGACTGTACGTTTAGCCCCAATGCTGTTGCCAAACGCTCGTTGAAGATGATCAGCTCCGGTGAGCGTACGGGAGTCGGGTTAAGTCTGGTAAAAAAAGTGTTTGGCAGACGTGCGTAACTATTGTCGAAGTTCCACCCTGTTTCGTTTTTTTCTTTTTGCGTTGTCATTCTATCTCCTATTCGTTCTTTTGTATTTTTAGATTCCTGATCGTTCTCTTTCAAACAGCATGAGTAAGGGTATATCTGATTTGTCATAACCATTTCGATCCTGGACTAGGTAACTCCTCTTAGTGTTTACGCCTGCCAGCCGATTATGCCGTAACTATGGGGTCCCCTGACTCGCTTTTGCCACTCCCTTTTGCCTTTGAAACGAAGCGGTGAAAATATAATGGGCGCACACACCTGCTATCAGGCCCCAAAAAGCGGAGCCAATCCCGGCGATTGTAATGCCGGAAGCTGTGACCAAAAACGTCAGTAAAGCGCTCTCCTTATGCTGCGTATCCATCGCTTGCGTAAGACTCGCACTGATCGAAGAAAATAAGGCGAGACCGCCAATCACCAGGATCAATTCCTTGGGAAACGCACCGAAAAATGAAGCGATGGTAGCTCCTCCCAAACCGTACAACAGGTAGAGAATCCCGGCTGCCATACCGGCCACATATCTTTTGTCGGGGTTCTTGTGTGATTCTTCACTCGTACAGATCGCCGCAGTTATCGCAGCGAGATTAATCCCATGTGCGCCAAAGGGGGCGAGGATCAAGGATGTAAATCCGGTGGCGGTAATCAGCGGACTAGCCGGCGTTTTGTAACCATATGAACGAAGAACGCCGATTCCCGTTGCATTTTGCGCTGTCATGGTGACAATGCAGAGTGGGATGGCGAGGCCGATCAATGCATCGAGTGAAAAGCTCGGTGTCGTCCAAACCGGCGTTACCATCGTCATCTGGACACTCGATAAATCAAGTCGGTTCATGATGATCGCTCCTCCAATCCCGACCAGCAGCGTAGCAATTACAGCATAGCGTGGCAATAAGCGTTTGGTCGCCAGATAAGTGAGGATCATCGGGATGACCAAGACGGGCAATGCTTGTAGCGAAAGAAACACATCAAATCCGAATTTTAGCAATACTCCGGCTAGCATCGCCGCCGTTATGGAACCTGGTATCTTGTCCATCACTCTGGAAAATAGTCCGGTTACGCCAAGCAACGTGATCAGCAGGGCTGAAACGATAAACGCACCGATGGCATCCGAGTATGCATACTGGGACCAACTCGAAACAAGCAGGACTGCGCCCGGCGTAGACCAAGCGGTAATAACCGGAACGCGATACCATGCGCTCAATCCCAAAGTGGTAATGCCGCTTCCAAGTGAAATCGCCCAGATCCAAGAGGAAAGCTGCTCATCCGTTAGACCGGCCAGCTTGGCAGCCTGAAAAATGATGAGCAGCGGTCCTGCGTAACCGACCATCGTTGATACGAGGGCTGCCACAAGGGAGGAAACGGAACTATCCTGCACAAGCTGCTTACGAAATTGATCGATACGAGAAAATTCTTTTGCCAACATGGGGTACTTTCCTTTCTAAGGGCAATGGACCGCTTGATTTCATGCTCATTACGACTCGGGGTAATGCATGACAACCTGCAGAGTAACATCTTTGTCTTCGTCATTTCTGTATTGATGTGTCACGTTACCTGCAAAGTGTATCGTATCGCCGGCAAACAGCGTATGCTCTTCGTCCCGAATGTTGATGGTAAATTTCCCTGAGGTAACGGTTATGTATTCCTGGACGCCTTCATTATGAGGAGCCGAAATATAGTTCCCTTTGGGCTTGATGACGATGGTGAAAATCTCGATTTGGGTTTGCGGGTTGAATGGAAATCCTACATATACTTGAACGTTCCCATTGTCCTCAGTGATATCTGGTATTTCCTTTCGTCTTGTAATGGAGATCTCAGATTCGTCTACTTTTATCAGCGATGAAAAGGAAAGGTTAAGACCGGTGGCGATTTTCCAAACCGTTGTTACTGTAGGCTGTGTATCCCCTCGTTCAATCTGATGCAACATCCCTTTGCTGACACCTGTTAATTCAGCCACTTTATCCAGACTTAACTGTCTCTGCTTTCTTACTCGTTGCAGATTTTGGCCGATTCTGATGTGGATCGCACTCAATCAGCGTCCTCCTTTTGTTCATTATATTATACATATGTAATAATATACGATACTTCATTCCGACAGGCTACACTTTTTTGGAAAATCAGACCGCTTCACTCACATTTGCTCTATTTGAATGGATCATGGAATAGTTTAGGTGTAACAACACATCGTTTTGTTTTCACTGTGAGAACGGTTTTGAATGGAGGTGTTTTTCTTGCCAAGTTTGATGGGATTAACCGGACGTGTGATCGTGGAGGGAGAATCAGGGTATGAGGAAGCAAGGCTCGATTTTAACGCCCGCTTTTCTAAATATCCAAAAGCAATTGTCTACTGTATGAATGAGCAGGATGTCGTCAATGCGGTTAGATGGGCACGTAAACATGAGATGCCATTTCGTGTGCGTGGTGGCGGGCATAGCTACGAGGCGTTTTCTCTTGTTGACGGCGGTCTTGTCATCGATATCAGCATGCTGCAGCACCTACATATTGATAAAGAAGCAGGCACGGCATACGTTGGTGCGGGGTTTCGAGTACTCCCCCTCTACGAAGCCTTGTGGAAACAAGGACGCACCATCCCAAGCGGAACCTGCGGGACAACCGGAGTGTCCGGGTTGACGCTAGGCGGAGGATTCGGTTATCTTTCCCGACATTTCGGCATGACCTGTGACAATCTGCTCGCGATCGACATGGTAGACTGGCGGGGCAGGATGATTCGCGCCAATGAAAAGGAACACAGCGATTTGCTATGGGCTTGCCGCGGTGCTGGCGACGGAAGCTTCGGCGTGGTTACTGCCTTTACCTTTCGCGTGAATCCAATCGGTGATGTAGCGCATTATTCCATGGCGTGGGATTTTTCCGATCTTCATAAAGTAGTACGTTTTTGGCAAGAATGGGCTCCCCATGTCGATGACCGCTTAACCCCAACCCTCCTGTTACCTGCAAAAAACCACGGCGATATCCGATCACGCGGTGTATTCGTCGGCTTGGAAAAGGAACTTCGTCAACTGATCCGGCCTTTGCAGCAAGCGGTACCGCCAAAGACCATTTCGATCCGCTCTGCTTCCTGGATCACTGTGGCGCGCATGTTCGCCGGAACCGCGACCAGCCGAACCAAGTTTAAAAATTCATCTGCCTACGTTTACGAGCCCTTATCAAACGAAGCTCTTTCTATATTTACCCATCATTTATCCGAGACCCCCGGCACCGGAAATCTGGTCTTGTTCGATGCATATGGCGGTGCGATTGGCCGGATTCCTCCCGATGCGACTGCTTTTGTACATCGCAGAGCATTGTTCATGATCCAATACCTGTCCTATTGGGAACACGATCGGGATGAAGCAGCCAATATTCGCTGGATCGAACAATTTCGCACCTCCATGCTCCCCTTTACCCGTGGTGCATACCGCAACTATTGTGATCTGCTGATTCCTGATTGGCAGACCGCGTATTTTGGTGAAAATATCGACAGGTTGAAAACAGTCAAAAAAAAGTACGACCCGGAAAACGTCTTTCAGTTTGAACAGAGCATTCCACTACCGGAACAAAAAAGTTAGCAATCACTCATGGCAGACATACATTTGGAGAGAGAAAGACACCAACGCATTCGTTGGTGTCTCAGACTGACAGTCGTTGGTGCCTTCGTTTGATTGAACTCTTTCCTTCAGTTACTCTTTCAATCCGTTGGAATACCATACAGGTATGCAGCTTTCGAAATACTGATGATCCACGCAAAGGTTGTGCAGACGTTGACGCATCTCCTCTACTTTGTCGGGTGTCTCTTTGACAGACCAGACGATGGCGGAAAAAACGCTCATCGCGGCGTAGATGGCATACAAGGTCCAAAAATGCTCGGGAATCGGCTGATGAGCAAAGTAGCCGTCAATTTGCCCCTTTGCAAATGGGACACTGCATTCCTTACTGAACAGTGCCAATTTACTAAAGTCAAAGAGTGGATCTCCCCAATCGTACCGGTTGAAATCGATAATGCCTGCGTAAGCCCGCTCATTGACGATGATATTGCCCACATGAAAATCGTCGTGTTGAAACTGATTGGGTCGATCCTTTAGCACGTACTCGTTTTCTTCTATAAAACGGATGATTTGGCGATCGTTCTCCAGTTTGACCCCGCAGGTTTGATAAGCTGTCAGATAACGGTCATGCTTTTTCATGATATGGTCGTACCAGTCAGGTGTAGAGGGAGGTGCAGGGAGCTGATGAAGCCGCTCCAGGTCCCGGCCCGCCTCCCATCCGATCCGATACTGTTCTTGAGTGGTGTAGGTGGGGAGCGTTTTTCGCGCATCCTCTCCTTCGATATAACTGAGTAGATAATAGCAGAGTCCCAGCGCTTCTACCTTACCGAACTCCAGGGGGAGCGGGCTTTTTGCACCGTACGGTTTGATGGACCGCATGATGTGATACTCTGCGGATTTCCTTTCGTAATGCGCGATATCCGCGGTGCGCAGCAACAACTTTTGACCATTGTGATAGCGGACGAGATATTTATGATCTGAGGAAAAGCCCTCTGTTATACGGTGGATGTCCGTGGCACTGGCAAGGGAAGGGATCATGGCTTGCATAGCTTTACTTCTTTCATCCATCTATCTGAGCCTCCCGTCATTTCGGCTGATAAGAAACCATTTTACCATAAAGTAACAACGATGTCAGAGCGAATCGAACACATTCAAGGGCATGAGACAGGATGAAAAAAGCAACTGTCTATGATGACAGTTGCTTTTTGGTGAGGAGTCTTAGAGTTTTACGACGTTTTCCGCTTGCGGCCCACGATCGCCTTGGACAATCGTAAACTGGACGCGCTGTCCTTCCTCGAGGGTTTTGAAGCCCTCTCCCTGGATCGCGCTATAGTGGACGAAAACATCTTCTCCACCCTCTACTTGAATAAACCCGAAACCTTTTTCTGCATTAAACCATTTTACTGTGCCAATTGTTTCCATACAGGTAACCTACCTCCAACAGTTTTCCAACAGTATTATGTGCAAACCCAAAAACCTTCATGTAAAAATAAAAAACACATGTCAGTAAGGAAAATGAAGAAGATTTTCCCTCCTACAGGTGAATCCATCGCTTCATTTCTATATGTGTTGCACAAGGTTTCGTCTATGAGAATCCAAAACGACGAAAGCCCTACCTCTCTTCCATCCTTGCGGCTCCGATGACCGCGCCAGTGTGAATCAGAGTTCCAACTGTATTATTCAAGTACCTTTATTTTACTTGATCTGGAATGAAAAAGCAAATGCCGACAGCCAACCGGCGCTGAACCTGCCAGTTGGCTGCTTTTGAATGACTGGTGAAAGCTACTTGAAAATCGAATGTCCTGGGCCGAGTGGCAATCCAAACAGGTACCAGAGCGCAAACAAAACAATCCAAAAAAGTCCAAAAAGCAGGGAATAAGGCAGAAGGATCGAGATCAAGGTACCCATTTGCAGATTTTTCTGATATTTCTTTGCGAACGTTAACAAAATGGCGAAGTACGGGAGCATCGGCGTTATCGCGTTGGTGATCGAATCACCAATCCGATAGGCTGCCTGTGTCATCGCTGGGCTGTATCCAAGCAAAAGGAACATGGGAACGAAAACAGGGGCCAGGATTGCCCATTTTGCCGTAGCACTGGCAATCAACAAATTGATGATCGTCGCAAACACGATAAACATGATTAACAGGGGCAGACCGGTCAGCCCGATGTTTTGCAGAAATGCTGCTCCCTCGATCGCGATGATCGGTCCAAGATTGCTCCAGTTGAAGTAAGCAATCATCTGAGAAGCCACAAATGCAAGCACGATGTAGTATCCCATCCCCGACATCGTTTTCGTCAAGTGTTCGGCCACATCCCGATCCGAACGGATCACACCCGCACCGATGCCATAGGCGATAGCCGGGATGCCAAACAAGAAAAGCAGGATGGGAACAAGGGCTTTCATAAACGGTGATACGATCAGCGAATCGGTTTCAGGATCACGCAACAGCGATCCGCTTGGAAGGGTGACACTCAAAAGAATGAGTACACATACCAAAAGAGCAATGCCTGCCCAGCGTAATCCCTTCTTTTCCTCTGTGCTCACCTTGGCCTCTGGCTCCACGATTGTATCAGACTGAATATAGGTTCCCAATCTCGGCTCGACGATTTTGGTTGTCACCCAGACTGTCAACGGCACGAGCATGACAGTAGAGGCAGCCATAAAATAATAGTTCATCGCCGGACTGGACTGATAGCTGGGATCAATCATCTGTGCTCCTGTCTGGGTAAAGCTGGCCAATGTGACATCCAGTACCGAGACGACCAGGTTGGCACTGAAGCCACCTGCCACAGCTGCGTAGGCGGCCACCATCCCGGAGATGGGGTGACGGCCCAGCATCATAAAGATCATGGCCGCGATCGGCGGCATAACGATGAACGCTGCGTCAGCTGCTGCATGACCGAGCATGCTGACAAGTACGATGATCGGCAAGATCAAAAATTTTGGCGAAGCCAGAACGGTCCTCTTCATCGCGGCTCCGATCAGTCCTGTTGATTCAGCCAGACCGACCCCCAACATCACGGAAAGAACCAAACCAAGCGGCGGAAATGAGGTGAAGTTATTGACCATTTCGGTCAAGATGCGGATCACTCCATCCCCGCTCAACAGATTAATAGCGACAATCCGTTCCTGATTCGTGGGATTAATCGTCGACCACCCAAGTGCGGCCGCAATGCTGGACATAACAAGAATGGCTGCGATGATGATCAGGAAAAGCGTAACAACATCCGGCAGTTTGTTGCCCAACACTTCAACGCGATCCAGGAATCTCAAAAACCGGCCCTTCTTTTCGGCTTCTACCTGTGGTGAAAGAGGTGTGCTCATCCGATCTACCGCCTTTCATCAACGCTATTTTAGGTAGGCTGTTTCCCCTTCTTCTCTACATAATTGTAAATGGTATATTTTGACACATCCAGCAAATCCGCGACATGCTGGACGGCGCCTTTGATTAAAAACAACCCCATCTCGTCGAGCATGCCGATAAACGCGATTTTCTCCTCTTTCTGCATGAAGGGAATTGGTTTGCCCACTTTTCGGATGCATTCTTCAATGATTTGATCCATCAATTCAGTAATCGAGGGTGCAAACCGCTCTTCTGTTTTGTCATGCGGCTCCTGCTCAAACGACGCAAGCTGTCTCAAGGTGGCTTCCGCCATCATCAAATGCGTCACGTCCAGATTGATGCAGAGACAACCGATCACTTTATTTTCTTCATCCCTGATAAAGATGGTGCTTGACTTGATCACCTTGTCTTTAATGCCTTCGTGCTTGTAATTGAGAATGAAATCATGGCCTTGCTCCCCCTGGCGCAGCAGCTTTAGCCCCAGATTGGTGACAGGTCCCCCTGCCTCTCTGCCGCTGATATGACCGTTGTAGATCCGGACGATGGACGCCTCGGGGTTGGTCATATCATGCAAGGCGACCTCACAATGTTCGCCGAAGGTTCGAGCCAGGCCCTCCACAACCGGTAGATAGCTGGCCAAAATTGGATGTAACGCGTTCATCAGTGCGACCTCATTTCCCTGTCGTCGTAGTAACTGGATAAAAAACCGTCATTAATATGAAATGTCCACGAGGTATCCCTGTGTTACGGGTGGTGTGCACAAAGTAAACCACCTTTATACACCTGCCGAACCTGTTTCAAATGAAGCAGGTCTGAAAGCGGGTTCCCCTCGACCAGCAGCAGATCTGCCCACTTCCCGACCTCAATCGATCCGATCCGGTCATCCAGCTTCATAAAGGTAGCGGCGCTTAACGTAGCAGCATGGATGGCGTCAATGGCCGCCATGCCTTCCTCGTGCATCAGCTGTAGTTCGTCCGCGAGCAGCCCCGGTGTATTAAAGGGAGTGCCGGCATCTGTGCCCGCGGCCATCTTTACCCCGCTCCGCAGTGCGTCACGGAAGCTTTCCCGATGTCTCTGTACGAACGGCTCAGCTTTGCGGATAAAGTCTTCCGGTATCCCTGAATCGGGCGGCTGTCGCAGGATCAGGGTGGCCGCAATTAACGTGGGTACTAAATACGTTCCTCGCTCCAGCATCATCTGGATGGCTTCCTCGTCCAGGACGGAACCATGTTCGATGGTTGTGACACCAGCCCGGATCGCATTTTTTATCCCATCCAGACCGATGGCATGCGCTGCCGTCGTTTTTCCAGCGTGATCGGCTTCTTCACAGGCACATTTCATCTCCCATTCGCTCAGCTGCGCTGAACCGGGGTCCGTACCTGTCGTCAGGACTCCTCCCGTGGCCATCAGCTTCAGCAAATCAGCCCCGGCCTTCAGTTGGCGTCTCGCCGCTTTCCGTACTTCATCCGCGCCATCGGCCTCAATCGCCATCGGGTGACAATGACCGCCTGTCATGACGATCGGCTGTCCCGAGGCATAGACGCGCGGTCCCTCGATCAAACCACGTTCGACAGCTTGTCGATACACGATATCTACATTGTAACGTGTTCCTACATTTCGTACAGTCGTAATGCCAGCCGAAAGGAACTGCCGGCCCTGCGAACAGGCCAAAAAGGCTGTGTCGGCCTCCGAGTCTGCTTTGATCTGTTGGAAGGGATCAGGTGAAGCATTCATCCCCAGATGCACATGACTGTCAATCAACCCTGGCAAAAGCGTCATGCCGGTCCCATCAAACTCCCAATCAGCCGTTTCTGTACCGCTTGTGCCCTGGGAAATTTCGATGATCCCGCTTTCGTCGAACACGACCGTCCCGTTTTCGATCGCTTGACGATTCACAACATCAATGACCCTTACATTGAAAATTTTTCTTCTCACAACCGTCCACCCTCTCTGTTCGGGCTATGTGTATTTTTCAATCAGAGTCGCAAGCAAGCTCATATTTACATTTCCGCCTGTTACCAACACCACGACTTTCTCCCCGCTGATCTGGGTCCGGCGATGAATCATAGCAGCCAATGCCGCCGCTCCCGATGGCTCTACGACCAGTTTTGCCCGTTCTGCCAGACTGACGACCGTTTTCGCTATCTCTTCTTCCGAGACCAGCACCATCTCATCGACATATTTTCGAGTATGCGCAAATGTTAATTCCCCTGGCTTTTTTGCCATCAAGCCGTCCGCGATCGTGTCAACCTTCTCTACCTCAAACGGATAGCCATGCCGTAAGGATTCGTACATCGCCATCGCGCCCTCCGTGTTGACACCGATCACCCTGACAGCAGGCTTGACTTCTTTCAAGGCAGCGGCAACACCCGAGATCAGACCCCCTCCGCTGACGGGTACTACTACCGTATCGACTTCGGGCAGCTCGGCCACAATCTCCAGACCGATCGTCCCTTGGCCAGCGATGATCGGGATATCCTCGAAAGGATGAATCATAACCAGCCCTTCCGTCTGCTCAAGCTCTTTTGCCTTGTCATGCATGGTAATCGAAGTGCTTCCTCCGTCCACAATTTTGGCTCCGTAGTGGATAATGGCATTTCGCTTGCTGGGAACAGGATGCGTCGGCATAACGACCGTCGCCTGGATACCGAGAGATTGAGCTGCGTAGGCTGTGCCTGCCCCGTGATTCCCTGCGGAAAAGGCAACCACACCGCGCTTTTTCTCTTCGTCAGAGAGCATCGCGATTTTGTTGTACGCCCCTCTAATTTTGAACGATCCTGTTTTTTGCAAATTCTCCGGCTTCAGATAAACGGTATTGCCCGACCACTCGCTAAAAGTACGTGAGTATTGCAGCGGCGTGGGCAAAATAACGCCGGCAAGATTTGCCTGTGCTTGTCTGATCTGATCCAATGTGACAAACATCTGTGATCACTCCTCGTCTGCTTTCACTTCCGCGATTAATTCAATTTCTACAGGTAGGTTCATTGGCAAAACGGATGTCCCCAGTGCAGATCGTGCATGTTTGCCCTTTTCTCCAAAAATTTGTACCAGCAGATCGGATGCTCCGTTGATCACTTGCGGCTGCTCATAAAAATCATCTGCGCTGCTGACCAGTCCAAGCATTTTGACAATCCGCTCGACCCGGTCCAGACTCCCGATCTCTGCCTTGATCACACTAAGCAAGTGAAGAGCCGTAACCTGAGCAGCCTCGTAGCCCTGTTCGACAGAGAGATCTCGGCCGAGCCTGCCCGTATAAAGGGGTTGACCGTCCACAAAACACCCGGCACCTGAAGTAAAGATCAGATTTCCAGAGCGTACACAGGAAACATAATTGGCTAGAGGCGGTTGACTTGGCGGCAGGACAATATCCAACTCTTTGAGACGGTGTTCCACGGAAGACATGCAATCACTCTCCATTTGTCAGAAAATTTAGTATCTCGTCCTTATTCTTATACTATCATCTTACTGGCATGATATGATACAATTTTTTTGATATCAACAATTTTTTTTGAAGAATGATTGGAGAGCTGATGATGACTACGGAACAATATCTGAACGACAGCTATCTGACGATAGGCGAAGCCCAGATTCTTGAGATTGGGCAAAATCAGGTCATTTTGGATCAGACGATTTTTTACCCGACGGGCGGCGGACAAGAGCATGATCTTGGGGTCATGGTGCAAAACAACCGGGAGTATGAGGTCGTGAAGGTCAAAAGGGAGCAAGGCCGTATCGTTCACTATCTGTCGAGTACAGAAGGATTGCAAAAGGGTCCTGTCCATCTGCAAATTGATTGGGAAAGACGCTACGGACTGATGCGCCATCATTCACTGCTTCACGTATTGGCCGCTGTCGTACAACGCAAGTTCGGTGCACTCTGTACGGGAAACCAAATCTATCCCGATCGGGCGCGCATCGATTTCACCCAGCTCCGTGAGCTAAGCGAGGAAGAGACCGCCGAGATCGTAGCCGAGACGAATGAAGAAATCAACCGAAATCATCCCATCACAACCCGCTGGATTACACGTGAAGAAGCAGACCATGCCCCTTCTCTGATCAAAACTGTGGTCAATTTGCTCCCTCCCTCCGTGACCACTGTGAGACTGGTGGCAATCGGTGATATTGATGAGCAAGCTTGTGGCGGGACACATGTAAAGGAAACATCGGAAATCGGTCATTTTGCCATCACGAAAATAAAAAGCAAGGGGCAGGACAGCAGGCGGTTGGAGGTTGTCGCTATGCCGATCAGCGGCGGTTAAACCCCGACTTACCAGGATTTACAGGTTCACTTCTCTGGTCTTCCTTTGT